>JANWZN010000083.1 GCA_025054575.1 Geminicoccaceae bacterium
CGCTGCTTGCTGCAGCCGCTGCTCGCGCGGCTTGGTCGGGGCCGCCTTGGCGGCGGCCGGCTTGCTCGCAGCGGGCTTGCCCGCCGTCGCCCCGGTGGCGGGCTTGGCCGTGGCGGTCGGCACGGGCTTGGCGGCAGCACCGTTGCTCGAGGGCGCGTTGGCGACGGCCGGCAAGCCGACCGCGAGCGCGGCCGCGACGAGCACGGCGAAGAGGAGGGCACGGCGCATCGAGAACGCTCCCGCAGATCCCAGCCGTCCCTCTCGCAGATCAAGTCGAGGCGTCAAGGCTGCCCAGCCCGCGCGCACGGGCGGTGTGCCCGGCCAGGAACTGGCGCAACCGCGCCGAGCGCGGCCCGCCCAGGACCTGATGCGGCGGGCCCTGCTCCTCGATCCGGCCCTGATGGAGAAAGACGACCTCGCTCGCGACCTCGCCCGCGAAGCCGATCTCGTGGGTGACGACGAGCATGGTGCGCCCCTCGAGCGCGAGATCGCGCATCACCTTCAAGACCTCGCCCACGAGCTCCGGGTCGAGCGCAGAGGTCGGCTCGTCGAACAGCAGGACCGCCGGGTCCATGGCGAGCGCCCGCGCGATCGCCGCGCGCTGTTGCTGGCCGCCCGAGAGCTGTGCGGGATAGTGGTCGCGTTTCTCGCCGATGCCGACCTTGGCCAACAAGGCCTCGGCGCGCTCGACCGCCTCGCGCCGCGCGAGGCCGAGGACGTGGATCGGCGCCTCGATCACGTTCTCGAGCACGGTCATGTGCGACCAGAGATTGAACTGCTGGAAGACCATGCCGAGCCGGGCACGGGTCCGCTCGACCTGACGCCGATCGGCCGGCACGAGCCCGCCGCGCCGGCCGGGCACCAGCCGGATCTCCTCGCCGGCGACCCGGATGCGGCCGGCGTCGGGCAGCTCCAAAAGGTTGATGCAGCGCAGCAAGGTGCTCTTGCCGGAACCCGAGGCCCCGAGCAGCGCGATGACGTCGCCTTGCCGTGCGGTGAGCGAGACGCCCTTCAAGACCTCGAGGCTGCCGAAGGATTTGCGGATGCCCTCGACCTCGAGCGCCGGGATCGCCGCCTCGCCCATGCCACCTCGTCGCAGCCGAAGGAGGTCCGCCCGGCACTCTGCGGTTGTCAAGAACGACTCGCGATGGGAGAGAGGCACAACGGGCTGGCCCCGGACAAACGGCACGACCGCACTTGGTCTCGAGAGGGAGGATCGGTCATGGTCGACGGCAACCGGGCGCTCGCGGCCGAGGGCCTCGGGACCTTCTGGCTCGTGTTCGGCGGGTGCGGCAGCGCGGTGCTGGCCGCCGCCGTCCCCGAGGTCGGGATCGGGCTCTTGGGGGTCTCCTTGGCCTTCGGCCTCACGGTCTTGACGATGGCCTACGCGATCGGGCCGATCTCGGGCTGCCATCTCAACCCGGCCGTGACCTTGGGCCTGGTCGCCGCCGGCCGGTTCGAGCAGAGCAAAGCACCCGGCTACATCCTGGCGCAGGTGGCGGGTGCCGTCGTCGCCGCCTTCATCCTCTACATCATCGCCTCCGGCAAGGCCGGCGCGCAGCTCGGCGGCTTCGCCGCCAACGGCTTCGGCGAGCTCTCCCCCGGCGGTTACGGAGCGCTGTCGGGCCTTTTGATCGAGCTCGTGATGACCTTCATGTTCTTGATCGTCATCCTGGGTGCCACGAGCCCCAAGGCTCCGGCCGGCATGGCACCGATCGCGATCGGGCTCGCGCTGACCCTCATCCATCTCGTGAGCATCCCGGTGACCAACACCTCGGTCAACCCGGCGCGCAGCACCGGCCAGGCGATCTTCGCCGGCTGGCCCTATCTGCTCCAGCTGCCGTTCTTCTGGCTCGTGCCGATCAGCGGTGCGATCGGGGCCGGCTTCGTGTGGAAATGGTTCGCGCCGGAGGAGCCGGCGGCGGCCGGCGAACGCCTCGAGGCACCCGCCGGCTGAGGCGCGCGGCGACGACCCCGCGGGCGGGCTCGGGCAGGCCGGCCGCCTCGCTCGCGAGGCGAACGCCCAAGCCGGCCGCTGCGGCCGCGCTGCTCGACCAGCCGTCGCTCCGCATCTGCGAGCGGGCAGCCGGTACGAGCCAGGAGCTCCTCCGAGACCGCGACCTCGACCTCGAGCTCCTCGGCGAGGACCTCGAGCCGGCTCGCGAGCTCGTCCGCGCCGTCGATCGCGCCGAGGTACGCGCCGCGGCCGTGAGCGAGCTCGCCCACGATCGCCGGGCCGACAGGCAGCCCCGTGCCCATGCGCAGTGGCCCGCCGAGCTCGGCCGCGCGCTCGTGATTGAGGTTAGCGAGCGCGGCACGGCCGAGGCGGGCAGCGAGGAACCTGCCCGCAAGGGCCAGCCAGCCGCCGGCCACTGAGCCCTCCGTGCTGCCTAGCAGAAGGCCCGCGATGGCGCCCGGGGCCGGGCCGCGAGCGCGACCAGCCGGCCGCCGGCCATGGGGTCGGCTTCGAGCAGCCGGGCGAGCTCCCGGCCGGCCGAGACGGTTCCGAATAGCGCCAGCCTCGGCAGCCGGACCGCGGCACGAGCGAGCGGGATCCGCCAGGACCCGCAGAGAGGCTTCGGCCGCAGCCGGAGATGGCCGCCGATGCAGCCCTGCGCCCAGCCGAGGAGCAGGAGCAGGCCTTGCCGCGCCTTGCCGTCCGGCCGGATCGGGCCGAGGAGGAAGGCTGAGCTCACCTCGAGACCTCAGAGGCGGTTGGCGATTGCCGGTCCGGAGCACCCGAAGGCGAGCAGGCGCGGGATCGAGAGGCCGAGCGCGCCTCAGCTCCGCGCCCCCGCCCCGCCGGCCGGCGGTAGCAGTCGCTCGATCGCGGCCGTGATCTCGGGCGCGTCGGGTTCGACGCGCGACGGCCAAGCGGCGACGGCGCGCCCGTCCGGGCCGATCAGGAACTTGTGGAAGTTCCAGCGGGGCCCGACCGCCTCGCCGAGCTCGCGGCGCAGCCAGGCGAAGAGCGGGTGCGAGCCCGGGCCGCGCACGCTCACCTTGTCGGTGAGCGGGAAGTCGACGTCGAAATTGGTCTCGCAGAAGGTCTTGATCTGCTGGGCCGTGCCCGGCTCCTGGTTGCCGAAATCGTTGGATGGAACGCCCAGCACGACGAGCCCGCGGTCGCGATAACGCGCCCACAGCCGCTGCAGCGCGGCATATTGGTAGGTGTAGCCGCACAGGCTCGCCGTATTGACGACGAGCAGCGGGCGACCGGCGAACCGCTCGAGCGGCAAGGGCTCGCCCTCGATCGAGGTGAAGGCGAAGGCGTGGGCGCCGCGATCGGCGGCACGGATGTCGCCCGATGGCGATCCGAGCGCCGCGAGCAGCGCGATCAGGGCCAGAAGAAGACGCATCCTCGGCTCCTCCGCACGACGACAGGGGCCGCGCGCGCAGCCCGAAGCCCTGGACAAGGCGCACGTCGGCTGCAGCTTCTACGTCGCCGCGAGGCTCGCGGACCGCTATCGTCGAGGCGAGGGTGACGATGAGCAATCTCGTGATCGCGGCGATTTTTTTGGTGGGCACCCATCTCGGGATCGCCAGCACGAGCCTGCGTGCGCAGCTCGTGGCGGCGATCGGCGAAGGGCCCTACCGGATCTTGTACTCGCTCGTCGCGCTCGCGGCCATCGGCTGGCTCGTCCACGGCTACGGTGCCGCGCCCACGGTGCCACTCTGGACGGCCGGACCGGGTCTCCGCCACCTGCCGCTTCTGGTGATGCCGGTGGCCTGCCTGTTGCTCGTCTGCGCGCTCACCCAGCGCAATCCCACGGCCCTCGGGCAAGCCCCCGACCCGGACGCGGCCGAGCCGGCTCGCGGTATGCTGCGCGTGACGCGCCATCCGATGATGTGGGCGGTGGCGTTGTGGGCGATCGTCCACATCCTGGCCAACGGCGATCTCGCTTCGCTCGTCTTTTTCGGCGCCTTCGCGGTGCTCGCGCTCGCGGGGACGATCGCGATCGACGCCCGCCGGACCGAAGCGCGGCCTCCCGGCTGGGGCGTCTTTCTGCAGCGGACCTCGAACCTCCCGTTCCAGGCGATCCTCGAGCGTCGCCAGAAGCTGGTCCTGGCCGAAATCGGCCTCGCCCGTGTCGCCGCGGCCTTGGCGCTCTATGTCGGCCTGATCTGGCTGCATCCCGTTCTCTTCGGGGTGGCCGTGACGCCTTGAGCGGGAGGAGGCGGCGGCAATCGGCGTCCTCTCGCTTCACGATCGGTTAAGCTTTTTGCGCGAGAAGGGCGCAGGTCGGCACGGGCGGGGGCCGCGTTGGTCGAGCTTCGGCGAGCGATCGCGTTGTTGGCTAGGGCGCTGTGGGCGGTCCTCCGCAGCCTGCTCGCGCCGCGCTCGTCTCGCCCGCGGTGGCGCGCGCAGGCGGGGGGCAGGGCGACCGCGGCCCCGAGGGGCGCGCCGGTGCCATGGGCGACCTCAGCCGAGAACATAGCGGACGGTCTGGAACAGAGCGTAGAGAAGACCGGCGCCGAGGACGCCGTAGGCGGCCGGCAGCACCCACCGGCGCAGCCTCGGATCGATGCCGCGCTGGCCCGCGAGCAACCAGAAGAGGATTGCGAGCAGGGCCACGAAGGCGAAGAAGCGGCCGTCGTCCACCTCGGTGCTCCGCGCCCGCCGCCCGGCTCAGCCGATCTCGTCGATCGACACCCAGCGGCGTTCGCGCGCGGAAAGCAGGATCGCGTCGACCACCCGCTGGATCTCGTACGCTTCGCGAAAGTCGGGTTGAAAGGCCGGGCCGCCGCCCATCGCCATGGCGATGTCCTTGACCTCGATCGCCTTGATCTCGTTGAAACCGAGCTGGTGCGCGGGTGCCGGCAAGAACGCCGCGTAGTCGGCGTGATCGGGACCGGCCGGGATCTCGACGTAACCCTCGCGCCCGGATCGCTGGCCTTTGACGAACAGACGCAGCTCGTTCATCCGCTCCATGTTGAGGAGGATCGAGCCCTTGGAGCCGGTGAGCTCGAAGGCCAGGTACATCTTGCGGCCGGTGGCGATCCAGGAGGCTTCGATCGTGCCGGTGGCACCGTTGGCGAAGCGGATCAACGCTCGGGCCTCGTCGTCGACCTCGACCGGGCGGACGGGCGTGCCGCCCCGGACGATCGCGCGCTCGGTCACCACCGTGTCGACATCGGCCACGAGCTCGTCGATCGGGCCCACGACGAAACGGGCCATGGCGATGATGTGCGAGCCGAGGTCGGCGACCGCGCCGGCGCCGCCCGCGGGATCGAGCCGCCACGACCAGGGCACGCCCGGATCGCTCATGTAGTCCTCGGCGTGAATGCCGCGGAAGCTCCAGACCTCGCCGACCTCGCCCGAAGCGACGAGCTCGCGCGCGAGGCGGGTCATCGGGTTGCGCAAGTAATTGAAGCCCACGAAGGTCGGCAGCGCGGCCCGCTCGGCCGCTTCGGCCAGCGTTCGCGCATCGGCCGCGTCGGGTGCCAAGGGCTTCTCGCAATAGACCGCCTTGCCGGCCTCGATCGCGGCCAGCGCGATGGTCTTGTGCAGCGCGTTGGGCGCGGTGATGTCGACGAGATCGATCTCCGGATCGCGGATCAGATCCTGCCAATCGCCGGTCGCGCGCGGGATGCCGAGCTGACGCGCGGCCTGGCTCGCGAGCTCGGGGGTACGGTCGGCGAGGATCACGATCTCCGGCCGGACGGGGAGTTCGAAGACCAGAGGGGCGATCCGCCAGGCGAGCGCGTGGCTGCGGCCCATGAACCCCGAGCCCACGAGACCGATGCGCAAGGGACGGCTCATGCGAGCGCCTCCGGATCGACCACGACCGAGGGATCGAGCCGACCCTCGAGCCCGGCCAAGACGTTCTCGGCCGCCTCGAGCGCCATCTGTCGGGCCGACTCCGCGCTCACCCCCGCCACGTGGGGCGAGAGCAGGAGGTTCGGGCAGTCGCGAAGGGGATCGTCGGCCGGAAGCGGCTCGCGGGCGAAGACGTCGAGGGCGGCACCCGCGAGCCGGTGCGCCCGCAGCGCCTCGGCGAGTGCCGTCTCGTCGACGAGCCCGCCGCGGGCGGTGTTGATCAGGAAAGCGGTCGGTCGCAGCCGCGCGAGCCGGGCCGCGTCGATCATCCCGCGCGTCGCCGCGGTGAGCGGACAATGCAAGGAGAGCACATCGGCGTTCGGCAAGGCCGCGTCGAGCTCGTCCGCGGGCTCGCAACCGGCTTCGCGGACACGGGCCGGGGAGAGGAAGGGATCGTGCACGAGCACCCGCATCTCGAAGGCGAGCGCGCGTCGGGCCACGCGCGTACCGATGCGTCCGAAGCCCACGACGAGCAGCGTCTTGCCGGCGAGCTCGATCGGCCCCGGCCGGTTCCGCGCCGCCCAGTCGCCCGCCCGCACGGCCGCGTCCATCCGGGCCAGCTGCTTGGCCAGGGCGAGCATCTGGGCGAAGGCGAACTCGGCGACCGAGGTAGCGTTCGCGCTCGCCGTCACGGTCACCGGGATCCCGCGAGCACGCGCGGCGGCGAGGTCGATGTTGTCGACGCCGACCCCGTGCTTGGCGATCACCTCGAGCCGCGGCGCAGCCGCGATCCGTCTCGCGGACAACGGTGCGGTTCGCACGATCACGGCCTTCGCCTGCGCGAGGGCGGCATCGATCGCGGCATCGTCGCGCTCGTCGACGACGATCGGCTCGACCCCCGCCTGCGCCGCGAGCCGCTCGAGGCCCGCGGGATGGATCGTGCCGAGAACGAGCACGCGGGCCATCGTCTCGAGCTCAATAGGTGGCGCTCTTCGGCCCTTCGATGGCCACCCCCATTTCCTTGACGAGCTCGCTCGCCTTCATCGTCAAGATGCGCGCGTCGGAGAGCAGGGACGCGAAGTGCAGGCCCTTGGCGATCATCGCCTTGGCGTAAGCCGGGGCACCGCAGTGCATGCCCACGAACAGGCCGTGCCGGCGGGCGCTCGCGACGATCCGCTCGATCTCGCGCACGACCGCCGGCTCGCTCGGGTCGAGCATCGGCGTGTAACCCATCGAGAGCGCGAGGTCGGCGGGCCCGATATAGATCCCGTCGAGGCCGGGCGTCGCGAGGATGGCTTCGAGGTTGGCGAGCGCCTCGACCGTCTCGATCATTGCGAGCGCGAGGATCTCCTCGTTGGCCTTGGCGCCGTAATCGGCGCCGAGCGCGACAACCGCCCGGGTCGGGCCGAAGCTGCGCTGGCCCTGCGGCGCGTAGCGGCAGAACGAGACGAACTCCTCGGCCTGCGCCCGGTCGTTGACCATCGGGCAGATGATGCCCATGGCACCGGCGTCGAGCATCTTCATGACGATCCCGGCCTCGCGCCACGGCACGCGGGCGAGCGGTACGGCCGGGGTGGTGGCGATCGCCTGGAGCATGCCGAGGGCCGCCTGATAGTCGACGAGCCCGTGCTGCAGGTCGATCGTGAGGCTGTCCCAGCCGCAATGCGCCATGAGCTCGGCGGCAAACGCGTTGGGAATGGCGCACCAGCCGTTGACGGTCGCGATCCCCTGCTTCCACTTCTTCTTGAGCGTGTTCTCGCGCACCCGATGCTCTCCCCGGCGGCTGCGCGGCGGAAGCTAGGAGCGGGTCGCGGGGCTGTCCAGGCGCCGCGACTGCCGCGCTGCGCACCGGGACGGGAGGCAGGGATGATCCTTCGGTATGCGACGATCGTGCTCGCGGCTCTGCTGCTGGCCCCGACGGTCGGCGCCCGCGAACTCAGGATCGGGATCACCCAGTTCCCCTCGAACCTGCATCCCAACATCGATTCGATGGCGGCCAAGAGCTACGTGCTCGGCCTCACCCATCGGCCGATCACCACCTACGATCGGGAATGGAAGCTCGTCTGCATGCTCTGCGTCGAGCTGCCGACCTTCGAGAACGGGGGTGCCGTGCGCGAGACGGCCGCCGACGGAAGCGAGGGGGTGGCGCTCACCTACCGGCTTCGACCCGATCTCTTCTGGGGCGACGGGACCCCCGTCTCGAGCGCCGATGCCCTCTTCACCTGGGAGGTCGGCCGGCATCCGCTCTCGGGCGTCACCAACGCCGAGCTCTACCGACGGATCCGCCGGGTCGAGATCGTCGACGAGCGCACGTTCACCCTGCACGTCGACCGGATCACCTTCGATTACAATGCGATCGGCGGCTTCGGACTGTTGCCGGCGCATCGCGAGCGCGCGATCTTCGAAGCCGATCCTGCGACCTACCGCAATCGCACGCTGTTCGACACCGCACCCGCCGATCCCGGCCTCGCGATGGGCCCCTACCGCATCGTCGCGGTGACGCCCGGCAGCCGGATCGAGCTCGCGCGCAACCCGGCCTGGCGCGGGCCACCGCCGAGCTTCGAGCGGATCACGATCCGGGCGATCGAGAACACGGCCGCGCTCGAGGCCAACCTGCTCGCGGGCGAGATCGACATGATCGAGGGCACGCTCGGGCTCGCCCTCGATCAGGCCCTGGCCTTCGAGAAGCGCCACGGGGACAAGTTCCGGGTCGTCTACAAGCCGGGGCTCGTCTACGAGCATATCGACCTGCGGCTCGACAACCCGATCCTCGCCGACGCGCGGGTCCGGCGCGCGCTGCTCCTCGCGCTCGATCGCGAGCTGTTGGTCCGGCAATTGTTCGAGGGTCGCCAGCCGGTCGCACACTCGTTCATGAGCCAGCTCGATCGCATGCTGGCCGAGGACGTGCCGCGCTGGTCGCACGACCCCGACCAGGCCACGAGGCTCCTCGAGGAGGCCGGCTGGCGCCCGGGACCCGGGGGGATCCGCCGCAACGCGCAGGGCGAGCCGCTCCGGCTCGACTTCCAGACGACCGCCGGCAACCGCTCGCGGGAGCTCGTCCAACAGGTGCTGCAAGGGATGTGGCGCAAGCTCGGGATCGACGTCGCGATCAAGAACGAGCCGCCGCGGGTTCTGTTCGGCGAAACGCTCGCGAGGCGGCGGTTCACGGGCATGGTCATGTTCGCCTGGATCTCGAGCCCGGAGAACGTGCCCCGCTCGATTCTGCACGGGCAGGAGATCCCGCGCGCCGAGAACGGCTGGGCCGGGCAGAACTATACCGGCTACGCGAATCCGCGAGTGGACGCGCTGCTCGATGCGATCGAGCGCGAACTGGACGTCGAAAAGCGCCGAGCGCTCTGGCGTGAATTGCAGAGGATCTACGCCGAGGATCTTCCCGCACTGCCGCTCTACTTCCGCTCGGACGCACACGTCTGGCCGAAGTGGCTAGCGGGTGTGGAGCCGACCGGCCATCTCGCACCCACCACGCTCTGGGTCGAGGATTGGCGCGTGGCCGAGTGATCAGGGCCTGAGCCGCATGTCCGCGAGCAGCACCGAGGCCCCGAGGAGGGCGAGAACGGCCGGGACGAGCATCGCCTCGAGCGGCCCGAACCGCTCCAGCAGCAGACCGGCGAGGAGCGGCCCGAGGACCTGGCCGGTCCCGAAGCTCACGGTCACGAAAGCGACCGCCGCCGCGGGCGCCTCGATCGAGGCGGTCCGCGCCTGGTCGAGCGCGAGCGTGGTGATGCCCATGAAGGTGGCGCCGATCAGCAACCCGGAGACCACGATCGCGCTCGCCGCGGCAGGAATGCCGGCGAACGCGGTGCCGGCGGCGAGCACGAGGATCGCGAGCGCGAGAGCAGAGGGCCCGCCGATCCGGCGGCCGAGCGCGGCCCACAGCGGTGCGGAGGGGCCGGCCACGAGCCCGGCGCCGATCCAGGCGAGGGTGGCGAGCTCGGGGTCGCGACCGGCGAACACGCGAACGAAGAACGTGGCACCGGCGCCGAAGGCCAGACCGGAGAACCCGTAGGCGCAAGCGAGCCGGACGAGCGCCGGCGAGCGGACGAGGCGGGCCTGGGGTCGGGCTCCGCTCGGTGCCGGGCCGGCGAGCCGGGCGAGGAGCGGCCAGCCGAGCACGCCGATCGCGGCCATGGCGAGCCAGGCGACGCGCCAGTCGGGCCGCGTCACGAGCGCGACGGCGCCACCCGAGGCGATCCCGACACCGACCCCGGCCAGGACCCCGCCCATGGCGACCGGCCGGCCGAGCGCGAAAAGGCGGTTCGCCGCTGCGGCGACCGCGCCCAGGAACAAGAACGCGCCGCCGACCCCGGCGAGCAGGCGGGCGGCGAGCCAGACGGGCCAATTCGCCACCGCCGCCGTGGCGACGGCACTGCCGGTGACGAGCAGGAGGCCCCAACGCACGAGCGGCCCGGGCGGAAGTCCCGCAACGAAGGAGACCGCGACCGCGCCCAGAAGATAGCCCGCGAAATTGATCGAACCGAGCAGGCCCGCGGCGACGTCGTCGAGCCCCAGCTCCGCCTGCATCGACGGCAAGAGCGGGGTCAGCACGAACCGCCCCGTGCCCTGAGCCACGAACACGGCGAGCGCGCCCGCGAGAACGACTTCCCACGGCCGCTCGAGCGCCCGGACACGCACCGTCGGCACCTTCCTCCGCCGAGCCCGACCGCGTTAGCCTCGCCGCCGATCGCGGGACGGGAGAGGACGGGCCGGGGATGGTTAGCAGCCACGAGGGCAGCGGGCGAGGCGGGGAGCTCCGCCGATGACCGGCTATCTCTTGCGCCGGCTCGTCGAGACGGCGCTTTCGATCCTGATCGTCGCCTTCGCGCTCTACGCGCTCGTCGACCTGATGCCGGGCGATCCGGTCGATCTCATGCTCCAGGCCGATCCGCGGCTCACGAGCGCGGACGTGGCGCGGCTCAAAGCGCTGCATGGTCTCGACCGGCCGCTCCTCGAGCGGTTCGTCGCGTGGCTCGCTGCAGCACTTTCGGGCGAGCTCGGCTATTCGCGGCTCTATTCGCTGCCGGTCGTCGAGGTGCTGTGGCCGAGGCTCCTTGCGACCTTGGCCTTGGTCGGCACGAGCCTGATCCTCGCCGTGCTCTTGGCCCTGCCGCTCGGGATCTGGGCCGCGCTGCGTCCGGGCTCGCTCGCCGACCGAGCGATCAACCTCCTCGCTTTTGTGGCCTTTTCGGTGCCGTCCTTTTGGCTCGCGCTGCTCGCGATCGTGCTGTTCGCGGTTCTCCTCGGCTGGCTGCCGGCCGGCGGCGAGCCCAGCGAGCCGGGCCTTCTGGCCTTCGCCCGCCACGCCGCACTCCCGGTCGCCACGCTCACCCTGTTGGGCCTCGGCCCCGTGCTGCGATTCGTCCGCGCCGGGCTGCTCGAAGCGCTGCGCGAGCCTTGCATCCGTACCGCCCGAGCCAAGGGTGCGGGCACCGCTCGGATCGTCCTGCTGCACGCTTTGCCGCAGGCGATGCCGACCCTCGTGACGATCCTCGCCCTCCAGGTGGGCGGCCTCCTCTCGGGGGCGCTCGTGGTCGAGACCGTGTTCGCCTGGCTCGGCATGGGCCGGCTGATCTACGAGGCGATCATGGGCAACGACTACAATCTGGCGCTGGTTGCGGTCCTGGTCGGCACGGCGGCGGTCCTGCTCGCCAACCTCTTGGCCGACCTCCTCCACGCCCGGCTCGATCCGCGTGTCCGCCTCGGTTGAGCCCACACCCGTCTCGCCGGCGGCCGGCGCGCGGCGCCGACGGGGGCGCGCGCCGGCTTCGGCCGTTTTTCTCCTGGGCCTGGCACTCGCGGTCGCCTTCGGACCGCCGCTCTGCCGCTGGTTCGGCCTGGACGGCGAGAGCATCGATCTCCTGCGCCGCCTCGAGCCACCCGGCACCGGCGCGCCGCTCGGCACCGACGAGCTCGGCCGCGACTTGCTCGTCCGCCTGCTCGAGGGCGGCCGGGTGTCGCTCGCGGTCGGGCTCCTGGGTGCCCTTCTGGCGGCGGCGATCGGAACCGCGCTCGGCCTTTTGGCGGGCTTCGCCCGCGGTGCGATCGACGCCTTGATCATGCGGGCGACCGACATCGTCCTCGCGCTGCCGCTCTTGCCGCTGCTCGTGGTGCTGGCCGCGGTCGACCCCGGCAAGCTCGGCGTACCGGCCGAGCTCGTCGCATCCGCGGCCTTCGACGTGACCCGGATCGTGCTGCTCGTGGCACTGTTCGGCTGGCCGACCACCGCCCGGCTCGTGCGCGCCGGAACCTTGTCGCTCGAAGCCGCGGAATTCGTGCGCGCGGCACGCGCTCTCGGTGCCTCGCCGCTGCGCATCGCGCTGCGGCACGTGCTGCCCGGGCTCGCGGGACCGATCACGGTCGCGACCACGCTCGCGATCGGTCAGGTCGTGCTCGGCGAATCGGTCCTGAGCTTCCTCGGGCTCGGGATCCGGCCGCCGACGCCGTCCTGGGGCAACATGCTCACCCATGCCCAGGAGCTGCTTTGGCACGCACCGCTCCTGGCGCTGTGGCCGGGGCTCGCCATCCTCCTCACGGTCACGGCCTGCAACCTCCTCGGCGACGCACTCGCCGAGGCGGCCGACCCGCGGGCGCGGCGGCCCTGATCGACCTGCCACGAAGGAGCGAGCGATGGAGCTACGCTGGTGCTGGGTGACCTGTGCGACGCGCGAGGAGGCGGAGCGGATCGGGCGGGCGGTGGTCGAGGCCCGCCTCGCCGCCTGCGCCAACATCCTGCCGGGGATCGCCTCGATCTATCACTGGCAGGGCCGCATCGAGAGCAGCGAGGAGGTCGGCCTCGTCCTCAAGACCCGGGCCGATCTCGTCGACGCCTTGGTGGCGGCGGTCCGCGCCCTCCATTCCTACACCGTTCCTTGCGTCGTGGCGCTGCCGATCGGCGAGGGCAATCCCGACTACCTCGCCTGGCTCGTGGCCGAGACCGAGCAGCGCTCGCCATCGAGCTGAGGTGACAGGTCTTTCTACTTTTGGTAGAAGGGGCCGTCGCTGCGGAGAGCTCCCTCTTGGCGCTCGCAGAAGGGCTGCCCGGGCGGATCGCAACGGCGGCAGCCGAGATCGGGCGCCGCGCGCTCGATCTCGTGTTGCCGCCGCGCTGCCTCGCCTGCGGCGGGCCGGTCGGTCGGCAGGGGGAGTTGTGCGCGACCTGCTGGGCGCCGCTGCGGTTCTTGCACGAGCCCTGGTGCGGCCGCTGCGGCTGGCCCTTGCCGCACGACGGGTTCGGGCCACAGACCTGCGGCGCCTGCCTCGAGCGGCCGCCACCCTGGGACCGCGGCCGGGCCGCCCTCGCCTATGACGAGGCGAGCCGCGGCATGATCCTGCGCTTCAAGCATGCCGAGCGGATCGAGGCGGCCGCGACCTTCGCCGGCTGGATGGCGCGAGCCGGTCGCGAGCTCCTGCTCGATGCCGAGCTCATCCTACCGGTGCCGCTGCACCGCTGGCGCCTGTTGCGGCGCGGCTACAATCAGGCCGGATTGCTCGCCAACGCGCTGGCACGGCGCACGGGCGTTCCGTGGGCGCCGAATGCGCTCCGGCGCACGCGAGCGACGGCCTCGCAGCAGGGGCTGGGTGCCGCCGCGCGGCGCGCGAACGTGACCTCGGCCGCCTTTCTCGTGCCGCCGGGGGCGCGGCCGCGGATCGAGGGGCGCCGCGTCGTGCTCGTCGACGACGTGTTGACGACCGGGGCCACGCTCGCGGCTTGCACGCGGGTGCTGCGCGGCGCGGGTGCCGCAGGGGTGGACGTTCTCGTGCTGGCGAGGGTGGTGAAGCCCGCGCTCGTTCCTATATGAAGGTTGCGAAGCCGTGACAGCCGGCACGGGCCTGCGAGAATGGTCAAGGTCGAGATCTACACCTCGCCCCTCTGCCCCTATTGCTGGCGGGCCAAACGTCTGTTGGCCCAGAAGGGCATCGCGTTCCAGGAGATCGACGTCTGGAGCGAGCCGGCGCGGCGGGCGGAGATGGTGAGCCGCGCCGAAGGGCGCACGACCGTCCCCCAGATCTTCATCGACGGCCGCGGGATCGGCGGCTCGGACGATCTCCACGAGCTCGA
>JANWZN010000084.1 GCA_025054575.1 Geminicoccaceae bacterium
CACCCGCGATGCGAAAGGCCGCGATCGAGATGCCGAGCCAGCCGAGCAGGGCCTCGCCGGCGATCGCGAACAAGGCCAGCACCACCGCCGCGAGCATCACCGCGCGGCGGGCGAGCGCGAGGCGCTTTGCCGGCCCGGTCCGCGGCGCGAGTGCTACGAAGATCGGCACCAGTCCGAGCGGATCGACCGTGACGAACAGCGCGACGAGCGCGGTCCAGAAGGGCTCCAGCACCGGACCGGCTCAGTAGGTCGCGCGGCCCCCCGAGAGGTCGAACACCGCTCCGGTCGTGAACGAGTTCTCGGCCGAGAGGAGCCAGGCGACCATGGCTGCGATCTCGCCCACCTCGACGAACCGGCCGCGCGGGATGCGCGAGAGCATGTATTGAATGTGCTCCTCGCTCATCTGCTCGAAGATCCGGGTGCGGGCAGCGGCCGGCGTGATGCAGTTGACCGCGATGTCGTAGCGCGCGAGTTCCTTGCCGAGCGATTTGGTGAGCGCGATCACGCCGGCTTTGGCAGCGCTGTAGGCGGCGGCGTTCGGGTTGCCCTCCTTGCCGGCGATCGAGGCGACGTTGACGATCCGGCCGTAGTTGCGGGCGATCATCTGCGGCACGACCGCCTTGAGACAATAGAAGACACCGGTCAGATCGATGTCGAGGATGCGCTGCCACTCCTCGATCGGATAGTCCACGACCGGCATGGTCGGTCCGGCGATGCCGGCGTTGCACACCAACAGGTCGATCCCGCCGAGCGCCGTATCGGTCGCCCGCACCGCCGCCTCGACCTCGCTCCAGCGCGTCACGTCGACCGCCACGGCGGCAACGCGCCCGCCCTCCCCGAGCGCGGCAGCGGTCCGCGCCGCCTCGGCCGCATCCTTGTCCCAGATCGCGACGCGCGCGCCGGAGTCCAGCAACCGTTCGACGATCGCCCGACCGATGCCCATCGCCCCGCCCGTGACCACTGCCCGCCGGCCGGCCAGATCGATCCTGTTCATCCCGCTCCTCCCCCCGCACCGCTCGCCGCGACACCCGCCGCCTGATGGCACGCGGCTTGGGCCGCGGCAATCGCGGCCCGCGCGCGGCGGCCCGATGGATGCGAGGACACAGCGCCGGACCGCCGCGCTCGCAACCGTAAGATGACCGACATCCGCGCTTGAAAATCGCTCTTCGCTAGCGCACAACCGTCTTGTGGCGAGATCGAGGCTGCGGCGCGGTTCAACCACCGAGAGAGAGGGGCGCATGCGGGGCACCCGCGGCGAGGTTCCCGCCGGACCCGGATCGGCCGAGGCGAACCGCCGAGGTGGGCCGTGAGGGGACCGGCCGATGGCGAGGAGAACGGCGCCCTGCTGGCGAGGTCCCGGCACCTTCCCTTCGCACCGCCGGTAGCCTCAGCGTCAGAGCCCGGCCGCCTGCTCGTCGCCACGCTCGATCCGGCGATCGTGATCGCGACCCTTGGTCTGGGCTGCGGCGCGCTCGTGGGCGCGCTCGCGATGATCGGGCAGCTCGAAGTGGCGGCGGCAGTGCTGGGCGGCGGCCTCGGCTCGTTGGGCATGCTCGTTCGGCGCAGCCGGCGGGGCGCCGGCGGCGGCGGTTGTGCGGCCGGTCCGTCCCCCGCGCCCGGGCTCGCCGCGCCGAGCCGGGCAGCCGAAGAAGACCGCGACGAGCTGACCGGCTTGCCCGGCAAGTCCGCCATCAGGCGACGGACCGCGGCGGCGCTGCGCAACAACGCCGCCGGTGCGCGGACGGCGCTGCTCGCGTTCGACCTCGATCGGCTCAAGGACGTCAATGCCTGCTGGGGCTACGCCGCGGGCGACGAGGTGCTGCGCAAATGTGCCGAGCGCCTGATGGATCTCGCCGGTACCGACGGTGTGGCGGGTCGACTCGGGGGCGATCGGTTCGCGCTCGTGCTGCCCGGCCTCGCCGACTCGGCGGCCGCTCGGCGGGCGGCCCGCTCGGCGCTCGAGCTGCTCGGCCGGCCGCTCGAGGTGGGAGGCGTCGAGATCGCGCCATCGGCGACGATCGGCGTGGCCCTCTACCCCGATCACGGCAGCGGCTTCGATCAACTGATGCGCTGCGCCGAGCTCGCGGTCGACGAGGCCAAGCGCGAGGGCGGCGGCCGGCTGGTCCTGTTCGATCCGCGGATGGACGCCACCCTCAAAGCGCGCAAGACGCTCGAGCGCGAGCTGCGGCGGGCGCTCGAGACGGGCCAGTTCGCGGTCCATTTCCAACCGCAGTTCGACCTCGCGACCGGCGCCGTCGTCGCCTGCGAGGCCCTGATCCGCTGGCGCCATCCGGAGCGCGGCTACGTCCCGCCGGTCGAGTTCGTCCCGGTGGCCGAGAGCAACGGGCTGATCCGGCCGATCGGTGCGTGGATCCTCCGCGAGGCCCTCGCCGCCGCCCGACGTTGGTTGGAGTTCGGCTGTCCGGTTCGCGTGGCCGTCAACGTCTCGGCGGCCCAGCTCCGCCAGCGCGATCTGCCGCAACTCGTGCGCCGCGCCCTGGCCGAGAGCCGGGTGCCCCCCGACCTGCTCGAGCTCGAGGTGACCGAAAGCCTGTTCGTCGACCCCAGCCAGATCACCATCCGCCGCTGCCTCGACGAAGTCGCGGCGATGGGCGTGAGCCTCGCGATCGACGACTTCGGCACAGGCTATTCCTCGCTCGCCTGCTTGAAGCGGCTTCCGGTCGATCGCATCAAGATCGACAAATCCTTCTTGCGCGAGGTCGATCGCGACCCGGTCGACGTGGCGATCGTGCGCACCATCATCGGGCTGGCGCGAACCTTCGATCTCCGTGTGGTCGCGGAAGGGGTCGAAAGCGAGCAGCAGCGGCGCCTGCTCGAGCGCGAGGGCTGCGACGAAGCGCAGGGCTACCATTTCGCCAAGCCGATGCCCGAGGCCGAGGTCACGGCCTTCATGGCCGAACGGCTCGTCCGTCCACCCGAGCCGCCACGCCGGCTCGCACGCGCTTCTTGAAGGGGAGTGCTGCGAGCGCTCAGACCGCGGCCTCGCCGTACCAGAGCCGGACGGTGTGGCGCGCTTCGGCGAAGAACAGCCAACGCTCGATCGCGAGCGCGAGCGCGAGCGACATCGCGGCGGCGAGCCCGCTCGTGGCCGCGGCGAGCCGGCCGCCGGAAAGAAGCCCGAGCGCGAGGAAGAGCACCGGCACGACGAGTCCGGCCGCGAGCGCGATCCGGCGGAGCTTGGCCGCGTGCCGGCGCGCGACGCGGTAGCCCGTCTCGTCGACGAGCCAGCCGCCGCTGCTGTGCGGCGGTTCGACCAGCCGGACCGGGGCCCGACCGGCAAGCCCGATGGCACGATCGGCCGTGGCGACGGGCGCGGCGCGATCGCCCCGCTGCCACCAGGCGAGCTTGAGGCCCCAGGCGACTGCCAGGGCCGGGACGGCCGCGAGCGCGAGCGGCTCGCCCGGGACGCCCACGAGGGCTGCTGCGAGCACGGCGAGCACCGCGCCGCTCGCGCCGGCGAGCGCCAGGAACACAGGTGTGGTGAGCGGCTGGTGCCAGCGCGGGATCGGCCGCAGAACGGCATAGATCTGGCCGGTGCAGGCGACGGTGACGACGGCACCGGCGGCAGCCAGCAACGCCGCCGCTGGCGGGATCCGCCCGGCCAGGATCCAGAACCCGGCGAGCACGAGTGCCGGCAGAAAGGTCGCCGCTGCCGCGACCGCCTCGCGCGAGAGCCACGAGGTCCGCCACTGGGTGAAGGCCAAAAGGGCACGCTCGGGTCGGGCGAGATGGAAGCGCGAGGCCAACAGGCCCGCCCCGATCAGGGCGAGCGCCGGCAGGAGCCCGGCTGCACCGGCACGCGGCGCGGCCGGGACCAGACCCGCCAGGCCGGCGAGGCTCCAGACGGCGAGCAAGCCGTAGCCGGCGCCCGCGAGGGTGGTGAAGGCGATCAGCGAGGGAGCGGGATGCACGGCGCTTCGGGCTCACCCGCCCAAAAGGCGGTCGACCCAGCCGAGAAAGCCGGCCGTCGACGGTGCTTCGACCAGCGGCGCCTGGGCCGCGAGCGGTCGGCCCGGGCGGGGCGGCAAGTAGCGGTTGGTCGGACGGTAGCCGAGTTCGGGAAGGAGCTCGACGCCGCCACGCTCGGCAACGAGCCGCGCGAGCGGCCCCTCGGGATCGGCGAGATCGCCGAAATGACGCGCCCGCGCCGGGCAGACCGCGACGCATGCGGGCTCGCGCTCCTCCGGCGGCAGCCGCTCGTCGTGGATGCGGTCGACGCAGAGCGTGCATTTCTTCATCACGCCGCTCGCTGGATCGAGCTCGCGCGCGCCGTAAGGACAAGCCCAAGCACAGAGGCTGCAGCCGATGCAGCGGCTCGCGTCGACGAGCACGATCCCGTCCTCGGCCCGCTTGTAGGAGGCTCCGGTCGGGCAGACCGTGACACAGGCGGCGTTCTCGCAGTGCAGGCAGGAGCGCGGGAAATAGACGGTACGGCCGTCTTCCCCCTCGCCCACCTCGAAGCCGTGAACCCGGTTGAGCCAGGTCCCCGAAGGCCGACGGCCATAGGGCTCGGCATCGGCGAGCGGGCCGGCCGCGCCGCCGCTGTTCCACGCTTTGCACGCGATCACGCAGGCCTGACAGCCGACACAGGTGTCGAGGTCGATGACGAGGCCGAGCCGTCGCGCGGGCGGTCGATCGGGCAGCGCGGTCACGGCCGTCTGCCCGCGAACGGCGCGCCCCGGTCGAGGACGCCCGGTGGATCGGGCAGGCCCGGCAGGCGCGGCAACGGTGCCCAGATCGGCTCCGTCTGCGGCGGCTCGCCCGGACCCGCCTTCTCGATCCGCACGCGAAGATCGTACCACGCGGCCTGGCCGGTGATCGGATCGGCATTCGCCGGGGCGATGCCGTCGGGCCCCGGTGGCAAACGCTCGTCGATCAGGACATTGAGCAGAAAACCCGCGGTCGCTTCGCCGGTCTCGGCCGGCAGCGCCCAGGCCCCGCCGCGCTTGCCGATCGCGTTCCAGGTCCACACCGTGCCCGGCTCGACCCCGTCGACCAGCCGGGCGGTCGCCCTGATCGTGCCGTGCCGGCTCGTCACGCGGATCGGATCGCCGTCCTCGATGCCGAGTGCGGCGGCCGTTGCGCGATGGATGCAGAGCCGATTGTCGCCGAGGATCTGGCGCAGCCATGCATTGTGCGAGCCCCAGCTGTGGTACATGGCAGCCGGCCGCTGGCTGACGGCGGCCAGCGGAAACTCGTGCGCCGCGCCCGCCTCGTCCTCGAGCGGCGCATACCAGAACGGCAACGGGTCGAAGTAGCGCTCGATCCGAGCACACAGGCGCTCGGGAGGCTGGACCGATCCGTGGCCGCGAGCGGCGAGCCGGAACCGCTGCAAGGGCTCGCTGTAGAGCTGCAAGAAAATGGGCTCGGGCTTCGCGAGCAGGCCCAATTCCGCCGCGAGCTCGAGATAGTCTCGATTGCCGTGCCTCACGAAGCGCGTACCGGCGGGCAGCCGATGCTCGAAGAAACAGCCGTTCTCGATATAGGCTTCGAGCTGGCGCGGATTGGGCGGCCCTCGGCCGACGAGCTCGCCCTTTGAGCCGCGCCAGCCGGCGAGCGGCCCGATCCCCGGTGCGCGCTCGTGGCGGACGAGATAATCGGCGTAGCCACCCGGGTAACGAGCGGTCCCGTCTTCGGCCGTGAAGGCCGGCAGGCCGAGCCGATGGCCGAGCTCCAAGAGCACGTCCTGGAACGGTCGCACCTCCCGCTCGGGTCGCACGACCGGCCGGCGGATCGCATCGCACACCGAATCGGCTCGGCCGATCGGCCGGTCGAGCAGCGAGAGCGCGTCCCATCGCTCGAAATAGGTCGTATCCGGCAGCACGAGATCGGCATAAGCGACGGTTTCGGAGTAGAAAGCATCGGCATAGATGATCTTCGGGATGCGGTACGCGCCGCTCGACGGGTCGCGATCGGTCAGCATGCGGATCGTCTCGTCGGTCGCCATGGCCGAGTTCCAGGCCATGTTCGCCATGTAGAGAAAGAGCACCTCGATCGGGTACGGATCGCCCCGCCGGGCATTGCCGATCACGCGCTGGAGGAGGCCGTGGACGGCGAGCGGTGCGTCCCAGGAGAAGGCCTCGTCGATGCGGCAGGGCCGACCGTCGGGCTCGAGCAAGAGATCCTCCGGACCGCGCGGGAAGCCGAGCGGCAACCCGGGCATCGGCCGGCCCGGCACGACCTGCTCGGGCTTGCCGCAGGGCAGTGGTCCCGGCGGGATCGGCCGCGGATAGGGAGCTTCGAAGCGGAACGAGCCCGGCCGATCGATCGCTCCCAAGAGGATCTGCAAAAGATGGATCGCGCGACAGGTCTGGAAGCCGTTGCTGTGCGCCGAGACCCCGCGCATGGCGTGCACCGCGACCGCGCGGGCCTCGACCCCCGGATGCCGCCGTCCACGCCAGTCGGTCCAGGGCTCGGCCAGAAAAGGCGGATCGTCGAACGCGGCGCGGGCGAGCGCGGCCGCGAGCGAGCGGATCGTCGCGGCCGGAACGCCCGTGACCTCGGCCGCCACCTCCGGGCCGAAGCGCGGCTCGAGATAGCGCTCCGCCAGGAGCTCGAAGACCGGCCGCGCCCTCCGCCCGTCCGCAAGACGCACCGCACCGCGCAGCGCCGGCGCGGCATCGGGTTCCTCGGCCGGGCGCAGCTCGCCCGTGCGGCGGTCGCGGCAGAGCGGCCGGCCGGCCGGATCGCGGGCGAACAGACCGTCCTCGGCGCCGCCCGGATCCTCGATCACGAGCCAGCCGGCATTGGTGAAGTCGGCGAGATAGGGGGCGTCGACCCGACCCGCGCGCAACAGCTCGTGGACGAGAGCCAAGATCAGGGCACCGTCGGTGCCCGGGCGGATCGGCAGCCAGACATCGGCGATCGCGGCATAGCCCGTGCGCACGGGGTTGATCGCGACGATCTGGCCGCCGCGCGCCTTCATGGCGGCGAGCGCCAGCTTGAGCGGATTGCTGTCGTGATCCTCGGCCACGCCGATCAGCAGGAACAGGCGCGCGCGCTCGAGATCGGGTTCGCCGAACTCCCAGAACGAGCCGCCGATCGTGTACAGGCCGGCGGCCGCCACGTTGACCGAGCAGAAGCCGCCATGGGCGGCGAAGTTCGGCGTTCCGAACTGCGCCGCCCAGAAGCCGGTCAGGGCCTGGCTCTGGTCCCGGCCGGTGAAAAAGGCGAGCTTCTTGGGATCGCTGGCGCGCACCGCGGAAAGCCAGCGCGCCGCGGTGTCGAGCGCCTCGGACCAAGAAATCTCGACGAGCGCGTCGCGCCCGCGCTCGCCGACCCGCTTCAAGGGCGCGCGCAGCCGGGCGGGCGATTCGTGATGCAGGATCCCGGCAGCGCCCTTGGCACAGACCACGCCACGGTTGACCGGATGCGCCCGGTTCCCGTCGATGAAGCGTGGCCGCCCGTCCTCGAGATGAACGCGGATCCCGCAGCGACAGGCGCACATGTAGCAGGTGGTGCACACCTTCTGTGGCTGCTCGCCGCCGACCCGCGTCGTCTCGGCCATGACCTCGCTCACGCTCCGCACCTGCCGGTGGTTAAGCCCGGCCCCGCACGCCAACAAGGGCCCGGCGAACGGCCCCGGGCTCAGAAATCGATCGTGACCACCACCGTGTCGCTGTAACGGCCGACCGGGGCCGACTGGCCGCCCGGAATGGTCCCGTAGACCGGCACGGTGCCGCTGCCGCTCGAGGGCGTGAAGGAGAGCGCGTTGCTGCCCGTGCCCCAGACTCGGGAACGGGCACTGTCGCGGTAGAGCTGGTAGGCCAGACGGCTGCCGCCGGCATTGACGAGCGTGCGGGCGTTGACGTTGCCGCTCGTTCCACCGTTGAGCGAGATCCGGAGTGCCGCCGTCCCGCAGCCCTCGTAGGCGATCGTTCCCTGGGCACGGAGATCGGCCGTCTGGCCCGTGCCGTAGCTGCCGAAGTCGAGGCTCGAGGCGCCCACGCGGCAGGCCGACACGACCTCGACCGTGACGGCGAGGTTGCCGGTCGCGGTCTGCGCACGGGCATCGCCGATCGCGGCGAGCAGGAGGAGGAGGAGCGAGAGGGCGCGATGGGGTCGCATGGGAGACTCCCGGCTGGTGGGCTCGTTGGCCGAACCCGGTCGGAGCCGGGCGGCTTGCGCTACTCTCTCGAAAAATCCTTTCGCCTCCGTTAACGGTGAACGGTACGAAGCGCGAACGCCGACTCGGGCCGAGGCTTTCCACCACCGGCTTCGACGGACGGCCCGGCCCGAGATTGATGCGACCGTCGTTTCCTGCTCATTGACGAGCGCAGATCGACGAGACGGGCGATGTCCGGGCGAGCCGAGTTCCGGGTGAAGCTCTGGGGAGTGCGCGGGACGGTCGCCTGTCCCGGCTCGACGACGCGTCGGTTCGGCGGCAACACCTCCTGTGTCGAGGTCCGGTGCGGCCCGCACCAGCTGATCCTGGATGCCGGCACCGGGCTGCGGGTCCTCGGCAACGCCATGGCCGCAGCCGACGGGCAGCGCCAGCGCGCCCACATCCTCTTGAGCCACACCCATCTCGACCACGTCATGGGCCTGCCGTTCTTCAAGCCGGCCTACGAAGCCCAGAACTGCTTCGAGTTCTGGGCCGGGCACCTGCGCCCCCGGGGCCGCACGCTGCAGGAGGTCCTGGGGCGATTGATGGAGCCGCCTTATTTCCCGGTCCCGCTCGATATCATGCACGCTTGCATCGGCTTTCACGATTTCGAGGCCGGCGAGGTGTTCGAGCCCTTTCCCGGCGTGCGCGTGCGCACCGCGCCGCTCGTCCATCCGGGCGGTGCCACGGGCTACCGCATCGAATACGACGGCCGCGCGGTCTGCTACGTCACCGACACCGAGCATCCCGAGCGCGGCCACGACGAGCGCGTCCTCGAGCTGATCGCCGGCGCCGGCCTCGTGATCTACGATTGCACCTACACGGATGCCGAGATGCCCCGCTTTCGCGGCTGGGGGCATTCGACCTGGCAGGAAGGTGTGCGCCTGTGCGAGCGCGCCGGCGCTCGACGCCTCGTCACCTTCCACCACGATCCCGAGCGCGACGACACCGCCCTCGACCACATCGACGCCGAGCTCGGCGAGCGGCGACCGGGCTCGCTCGTCGGCCGCGAAGGCATGGTCCTCGAACCGTGAGCCGCGCAGGGTTCTTCCTGCCGCATCGCTATGCCGGGGCGATCCGCGCACCGCGGCACTACCCGGAACTCGAGCCGCTGTTCGCTCGGGCCGAGCCCCGCTTCCTCGCGACCCTGGAGCTGGCCGAGCGTCACGCGCCGACCCTGGCCGCGATGCGCGGTCCCGCCCCCGAGCCGCGGCTCGACCAGGACTGGTTCCCGCGCCTCGACGCAGCGGTCGCCTACGCCCTGCTGCGTGCCCATCGACCCGGCCTCCTCGTCGAGATCGGCTCCGGCCACTCGACCCGGTTCATGGCGCGCGCTTTGCGGGACAACGGTCGTGGCCGGCTGGTCGCGATCGATCCGGCGCCGCGGGCGCCGCTCCCGGGTCCCCCGGTCGAGCACCGCGCCCGGCTGATCGGCGAGGGCGAGCTCGCGCTCGCAGCCGAGCTCGCGCCGAGCGACGTGCTGTTCGTCGATTCGAGCCATCTCCTCGTCCCCGGCAGCGACGTCGACCTGCTGATCGCCCGGATCCTGCCACGCCTGCGAGCCGGCGTGCTGCTCCATCTCCACGACCAGTTCCTGCCGGAGGGCTACCCCGAAGCCTGGGCCTGGCGCGGCTACAACGAGCAGAGCGCAGTCGCGGCACTGCTCCAGGGCGGTCGCTTCCGGCTCCTGTGGGCCAGCCATTGGATGGCGACGCGGCGGGCGGATCGGATCGCCGCCGGCCCGCTCGGCGACCTGCCGCTCGTCCCCGGTGCTCTGGAAACGAGCCTCTGGCTCGAGGTCGACCGGGCGGTCTAGCCGCCGCGCGAGCCCCCCTCGGCCGCGCTCTCGCGCAGGAGCCTTTCGCGCAGCTCCCGCTTCAAGATCTTGCCGTAAGCACTCTTGGGTAGGGCGTCCACGAAGACGTACCGCTTCGGCCGCTTGAACCGGGCGATCTGGCCGAGACAATGCGCGTCGAGCTCTTCGGGCCGAGTTCCGGGTTCGGCCACCACGCAGGCGACCACCTGCTCGCCCCATTCCGGATCGGGCAGACCGACCACCGAGACCTCGCGCACCTTGGGGTGCGCGAGCAGCACCTCTTCGACCTCGCGCGGATAGATGTTGGCACCACCCGAGATGATGAGGTCCTTCGAGCGGTCCTTGAGGGTGAGATAGCCGGCCGGATCGAAGCTCCCCATGTCGCCGGTCTTGAGCCAGCCCGTGCCCATGGTCGCGGCCGTGGCCTCGGGGTCGCGCCAATAGCCCGGCACGACGCTGTCCCCGCGCACCAGCACCTCGCCGACCTCGCCAGGTGGCAAGGGGCGTCCCTCCTCGTCGGCGACGATCACCTCGCAGACGATCTGGGCCGTGCCGGCCGACTGCAAGATGTCGGTCCGACCGGCCCGGGCGGCCGCCTCGTGCTCGCGCTTGGAGAGCGCCGTGATGCACATGGGCGATTCGCCCTGGCCGTAGAGCTGGGCCAGCCGGAATCCCAAGACCCGGTGCGCCTCCTCGAGATCGGCGAGGTACATGGGTGCCCCGCCATAGACGATGGTCGCGAGTCCGGAAGGTTCCGGCCCCTGCTCGCGGACCCGGCGAACGAGCCGATTGACCATGGTCGGAGCGGCGAACAGGTGCACGCGTCGCCAAGCGCGGCAGAGCTCCACGACCTCGGCCTCGTCGAACCCGGCGCTCTCCGGGACGACGTGGCAGGAGCCCACGGCCGCGTGCGGGCTCACATAGCAGCCCGAGCCGTGGCTCAAGGGTGCCGCGTGCAACAGCACCGAGCGCGGCGCCACCTCGTCGACGTCGACGTGGTAGGCGTAGGTCATGGCGCGCAGGTTGCGATGGGTGATCATCGCCCCCTTGGGACGGCCCGTCGTGCCGCTCGTGTAGAAGAGCCAGGCCAGCCGGTCGGGCTCGACCGGACGCAGCGCGTGCGGCTCGGCCGCGAACAGCTCCTCGTAATCGCCCGATGGAACCTCGATCAGCCGACAGCCGGGCGGAACGCCACCATCGACGACGGCGGTTGCGAGCTTGGCCGAGGCGAAGCAGACCGCGGGCTCGGCGTTGCCCGAGATCCAGCCGAGCTCCTTGGGGTGCAGCTTGGCGTTGATCGGCACGATCGCGAGCCCCGCCCACCAGGCCGCGAGCTCGATCTCGAGATATTCCGGGCGGTTCTCCATGACGATCGCGACCCGGTCGCCGTCGCGGCAACCGAGACGGTCGACCAGGCCGGCCGCCAGATGTGCGGCGCGCTGCACGAGCTCCTGGTAGGTCCAGCGTGTCCGCGCGCCGACCGCGACCGCCGGCGCCTCGGGGTCCCGGCGGGCGATGCGAAGGAACAGATGGGCGAGGTTCACGGGCGGTGCCCTCCCACTGCGAGTTCGACCGCGGCCGCGGCAGCGTGGCGAGCCGACGGCCGCGCGGCAAGCGGCGAAAGTTTTTCTTCAAGGCCCCAACAGCTCAAGTGTTTTGACATCGCACGAGAACCTGCTAAGGCGCTCCGGAAAGCGCCCCATCAGGGAGGAAGTGATGTTGGCGTCCTGCCGTCGCCTGTTGCACGGATGCGCCCTCGTGTTGAGCATGTGTGGGGCGACCGCGACCGCCGGCGCCTGGGAGCCGAGCAAGCCGGTCCAGTTCTACGTCCCTGCCGGGACGGGCGGCGGGGCCGATCAAATGGCTCGCATGATCCAGGGGATCGTCGCCAAGCACAATCTCATGAACCAGCCCATGGTCGTCCAAAACAAGGCAGGTGGAGCTGGTGCCGAGGCCTTCCTGGAGGTGAAAGAGAAGCGAGGAGATGCCCACCTTCTTCTGATCACCTTGTCGAGTTTGTT
This sequence comes from Geminicoccaceae bacterium, assembly GCA_025054575.1. GTDB lineage: Bacteria > Pseudomonadota > Alphaproteobacteria > Geminicoccales > Geminicoccaceae > JANXAZ01. Next base: position 11,963 of record JANWZN010000084.1, read on the forward strand.
CACCACGCCCTTGGCGACGGGCATTCCGTTCCGCTGGACCGACTTGACACCGGTCAAGATGCTGGCCCTCGACGAGTTCGTGCTGTGGGTCAACACGGAATCGCCTTGGAAGAGCGTGGCCGACCTCGTGTCCGCCGGCAAGACGCAAAAGCTCAAGATGGGCGGCACCGGTTCGCGTCAAGAAGACCACATCATCACGGTCGCGATCACCAAGGCCACCGGCGCCCAGTTCAACTACGTGCCCTACCGCGGCGGAGGCGAAGTCGCGGTGCAGCTCGTGGGCGGCCACGTCGACACCACGGTCAACAACCCGATCGAGGCCGTGAGTCACTGGAAGGCCGGCAAGGTTCGACCGCTCTGCGTCTTCGATTCCGCGCCGATGCCGTATCCGGAAAAAATCACCGAAACGATGGCGTGGAGCGACATTCCTCCTTGCAAAACGCAAGGACTGGACGTCGAATATCTGATGCTCCGGGGCATCTTCATGCCCGCCGGCGTCACCGAAGCGCAAGTCCGCTTCTACATCGATCTCTTCGACAAGGTCCGGGCGACGCCGGAGTGGAAGGAGCTGATGGCGCAGGGTGCCTTCAACCAGACCGCGCTGCAGGGTGCCGAGTTCCGCGCCTGGCTCGAGCGCGAAGAGGAACGGCATCGCCAGCTGATGGCCGAAGCAGGGTTCCTCGCGAAGTGAGCCGTCTCGTCTCGGTCGCGACCGACCGTTCCGTGTGCGGGTAATCGAGGAGGAGAGGATGCCGCAGTTCGCCGGCGGGGGTAACGGGATCAACCAGGCTAGCGTCGAGGTTGCCGTCGCGCTGCTGTTCGCTGCGGTGGGCGGGCTCGCGATCTGGGAAGGCTCGCGTCTCGGCAACGGCTGGGGCTTCGACGGACCCGAGGCCGGTTACTTCCCCTTCTGGATCGGAGTCCTGCTCGTCTTCCCGAGCGTCGTCACCCTCGTTCGCACGCTCCGTGACCGAAGCGACGGTCGGGTGTTCGTGACCTGGCCCAGGCTGTTCCTGGTCGCACAGGTCCTGATCCCCGCCGTCCTCTACGGCGCGGCCATCTTCCTCGTCGGCATCTACGTGGCATCCGCCGCGCTCGTGCTCTGGTTCATGCGGGGCCTGGGCGGGTTCTCGCTGCGCCAGGCGGTGCCGGTCGCTGCGGCCCTGGTGCTGACCACGTTCTTGGTGTTCGAACTCTGGTTCCTCGTGCCCCTGCCCAAGGGGCCGGTCGAGCACGCCCTCGGCTTCTGATCCTTTCCGTTCCCACCGTCGCGTCCTCCGCGGAGCTTGGGCACGCATGAGCGAGCTCTTGGCGCTGTTCCACGGCTTTTCGATCGCGCTCCAGCCCACCAACCTGGCGCTGATGGTCGTCGGGATCGTGCTGGGGGTGCTGATCGGCGTGCTCCCCGGGCTCGGCGGGGCGAACGGCGTCGCCATTCTCTTGCCCCTCACCTTCACCCTGGAGCCCGTCTCGGCGATCATTCTCCTCTCGTGCATCTACTGGGGGGCGCTGTTCGGCGGTGCCATCACCTCGATCCTCTTCAACATCCCGGGCGAGCCCTGGTCGGTGGCCACCACCTTCGACGGCTATCCCATGGCCCAGCGAGGCCGGGCGGCCGAGGCGTTGACCGCCGCCTTCACCTCCTCCTTCATCGGGGCGTTCGTGGCGATCCTCGTGATCACCTTCGTCTCGCCCATGGTCGCGAGCTTCGCGCTTCGCTTCGGCCCGGCCGAGTTCTTCGCCGTCATGTTCTTGGCGTTCGCGAGCTTCATCGGCCTCTCCTCGGGCTCGCCTTTCAAGACGATGGCCTCGATGATGTTGGGCTTCCTG
>JANWZN010000085.1 GCA_025054575.1 Geminicoccaceae bacterium
CGCCGGGCGAGCCGCGCGAGCCCGAGCGCAGTGCCCCGACCCTGCCGCCCGCGCCACCCGCGGCCGAGGACGGCGAGGCGTTCGTGCTCCCCTCGCTCGATCTTTTGGCCCCGCCGCGTCACGCCGGCGATCCGGGCACGTCTCGCGCCGCACTCCAGGAAACCGCCCGGCAGCTCGAGGCGGTGCTCGACGATTTCGGGGTCAAGGGTCAGATCATCGACGTCAAGCCCGGGCCGGTCGTCACGCTCTTCGAGCTCGAGCCCGCGCCCGGCACGCGCTCGCAGCGGGTGATCAGCCTCGCCGACGACATCGCCCGCTCGCTCTCGGCCCTCTCGGTCCGGGTCGCGACCGTACCCGGTCGCAACGTGATCGGCATCGAGCTGCCGAACGAACGCCGCCAGACGGTCTATCTGCGCGAGCTGCTCGAATCGCCGACCTGGCGGACCAGCGAAGCGCGCCTGCCCCTTGCACTCGGCAAGGACATCGCGGGTCAGCCGGTCATCGTCGATCTCGCGCGGATGCCGCATCTCCTGATCGCCGGCACGACGGGCTCGGGCAAATCCGTCGCGATCAACGCGATGATCCTCTCGCTCCTCTACCGGCTCGCCCCCAGCGCCTGCCGGATCATCATGATCGATCCCAAGGTCATCGAACTCTCGGTCTACGAGGACATCCCGCATCTCCTCGCCCCGGTCGTGACCGAGCCGCACAAAGCCGTCGTCGCGCTCAAATGGGTCGTCCGCCAGATGGACGAGCGCTATCGGCTCATGTCGCATCTGGGCGTGCGCGACCTCTTCGCCTTCAACCGCCGCATCCAGCAGGCCCGTGCCCGCGGCGAGACGCTGTTCCGTCGGGTGCGGACCGGCTTCGAGCCGGGCACCGGCCTGCCGATCACCGAGGACCAGCCGATCGACATGACCCCGATGCCGCTCATCGTCGTGATCGTCGACGAGGTCGCCGATCTCATGCTGACCGCCGGCAAGGAAATCGAGCACTGCATCCAGCGCCTGTCGCAAAAGGCCCGTGCTGCCGGCATCCATCTGATCGTCGCCACCCAGCGCCCCTCGGTCGACGTCCTGACCGGGGTGATCAAGGCCAACCTGCCCTCGCGCATCAGCTTCCGGGTCTCCTCCAAGATCGACAGCCGGACCGTGCTCGGCGATGCCGGCGCCGAGCAGCTCTTGGGCCAGGGCGACATGCTCTATCTCATGCCCGGCGACCGCATCGTCCGCGTCCACGGTCCGCTCGTGACCGACGGCGAGGTCGAGGCCGTCGTCCGTCATCTCAAGGACCAGGGGCCGCCCGACTATCGCGAGGGCATCACCGAAGAGAGCGAGGAGGCCGAGAGCGCACCGGGGCCGGCCGGGCCGCTGTTCGGTGCGGCCGCGGAGTCGGCCGAGCAGGATCGGCTCTACGCCCAGGCCGTCGAGATCGTCGCGCGCGACGGCAAGGCCTCGACCAGCTACCTGCAGCGCAAGCTCGCGATCGGCTACAACAGCGCCGCCAAGCTGATCGAGCGGATGGAACAGGAAGGCCTGATCAGCGCCGCCGACCATGTCGGCCGGCGACAGGTGCTGATGGGGCGAGGCGGGGTCGATGGCACCGAGCCGACACGGCTTTGAGGGCGGGATCGCGAGGCGGGCGCTCCTGCTCGTCACCGGTGCGCTGTTGCTCGCTCCGGCCGCGCGCGCGGCGCTGGCGCCGGGCGAGCAGGAACTCGTGCGCCGTGTGGAGGCCTATTTCAACGCCATCGGGACGCTCGAGGGGCGCTTCACCCAGCTCGCCCAGGACGGCCGGATGGCGACCGGCCGGCTCTGGCTCGCCCGGCCCGGGCGGCTGCGCTTCGATTACGATCCGCCCTCGCGGGTCAAGCTGATCGCGACCGACTGGCGCGTGATCTTCGTCGATGCCGCCGTCAAGCAGGTCAACACGGTCCCGCTCGCGCAGACCCCGCTCGCCTTCCTGCTCGACCGCGAGGTGAAGCTCTCGGGCGATCTCGCGGTCACCGAGGTCGCGCGCCGGGCCGGCGAGATCGCGCTCACGGTGGTGCGCGCGAAGGAGCCGGAGCAGGGGAGGGTCGTCATCGTGCTCGCCGAGAACCCGCTCGAGCTGCGCCGTTGGTCGATCACCGACCCGCAGGGGTTCACCACCACCATCCTGCTCGACGAACTCGTCACCGGCCGGCCGATCGACCCCGCTCTCTTCCGCTTCCACGACCCGAACGTCTTCGGCTGGCCCGAGGGGTGGTGAGCATGGCGACGGCCCCTGTTCGCGCAGGTGAGAGCAAGCGACGGCCGTTGAGGCGAGAGAAGACTGGTCCCCAGATCGTCTTGCGCAACCTACGGATCGAACGGTTTCGAGGCATTCGCGATCTCGAGCTCCTCGACCTCGCTCCGGTCACCATCCTCACCGGCCGGAACGGTTGCGGCAAGACGAGCGTTCTCGAAGCGGCATTCCTGTTGTGCGGGCTCTCGAATGCGAGCCTGGTGTTCTCGCTGGCGGCATTTCGTGGTGTGCCGGCGATCGCCGGTGTCGATACGGCGTTCCGCGTTCTGCTCCCCGACCTCGGGGAGGGCGGTACCGTGCTGATCGAGGGCTCGGCCGGCCGCCATGAGAGCCAGGCGCGTCTTTCGCTCGAGATCGCGGGCATCACCGCCGCGGTCGCCGCCGGACCGACGACCGAGCCCCGAGCGCGCCTCGTCGGGGTCGAGTTTCGTGCCTCTTCCCCGAGCGGCCCCCTCCCAGGGCTCGTGCGATGGGAGCCCGAGCCGGCCGGAGCGGTCGGTTCCTTCGACGTCGGGCCGCTGCGGGTCGAGGGGATGCCCGGCTTGCGGACCGTGGTTCCGGAGAACCCCGACCTGTTGCCGGCCCGCTTCGTGCGGCCACAGCCGCACGTGGTGATGCCCGAGCTACACGCTCTGTTGACGGAACTCGTCAAGCGCGCAGAGACCGGCGGCGTGCTGGAACTGGTTCGGCTAGTCGCCCCCGGCGTGCGCGGAATTCAGCCGCTCGTGGAGGGCGGCCAGCCGGTGATCTATGTCGACATCGGAAAGAAACAACTTTACCCTGCCCAGATCCTGGGCGGCGGATTCGTCAATCTGCTTCAGCTGGCCGCCTTCATGTGCGATGATTTGTCAAGGCTACTTTTGATCGATGAAATCGAGGATGGCCTCCACTATTCGGTAATGCAGAGCCTCGCCGATGCGGTGATCACGTTCGCGCACGAGCGGGGCAAGCAATTCATCATCGCGACTCATTCTCGTGACATCGTCAGCGCTTTCGCCAACGCTGCCGCCAACAGGCCGGAACAGCTCGCCTTCTTCAATCTCATCCGGGGAGCCGCCCAGCACGAGGCGGTCAGGTACTCCGCGGACGAGGCACGAGCTCTTCTCGAGATCGACTCCGACATTCGCTGAATGGTAAAAATTCTGGAGGAGCCGAAGGATCTCCCGGGAGGAACACGGCACCTCTTTCTCGCGGAAGGTGCCGCGGAAGTCGGTCTCCTGTCGCAAATCCTTCGATCTCTCTGCGCCGGCGAAGATGCTGTGATAACTTGTGTGAAGGGCGTCGAGAGAATTGGGCCTCTCGTCAAACGCCTCGTACAACCTCCAGCCAAAAATGACTTGGCATCCGTCACCGTGGTCGCTGATGCCGACAACGACCCTCGAGCCCGCCTGGATCAGATTTGGGGCGCGTTCCCGATCGATGAAGACTCGCGGGCATATGGCGAGAAGGAGGGGAGCGTCGTCGTTGGCGCGACGCGCTACGCCGCCTGGCTCTCACCGGGTTGCGGAAAGTCGGGTCGGATCGAGGACCTCGTCCTGGGGACCGTTGATCCCAAAACGCGCAATTGCGTTCGTGAATTGTGGCGCTGCGCGACAGGCGCGAAAAAGAAAAAATCACCCTCCTCCAAGGCGGAGGTCGCGATCGTGATCGCGCTCAGAGCGGACGAAGGGCTCGGCCTCGGCTCCGCCTTCGAGAAGGGCCTCGTCCACCTCGATCACCGGGCCTTCGACCCGCTCCGGATCCTGCTCCGCGAGCAGCTCGCGCATCAGCGGCCGTGAGCAGCGCGGACGCAAATCGAATTTCTACCAGATCCGCTCGGCCAACGTGTGCTCGAGCTCCAGCATCCGCGCCATCTTGCCGATCTCTTCGTAGGGCAGGTCGCGCGCCGAGACGATCCCGACGAGCCTTCCCTCCTCGACCACCGGCAGGTAGCGGAAGCTGCCCTCGTCCATGATCCGGATCGCCTCGCGGACCGGCTGATCGGGGCCGATCGTCACCGGGTCGACGGTCATCACCGCGCGCAAGGGCGTGCGCGCCGGATCCATGCCCCGGGCCACCACCCGACGGACGAGGTCGCGCTCGGTGAAGATCCCGACCAGGCGATCGCCGTCGCACACGAGCGCGCTGCCGCAGCAGAGCTCGTCCATCTTCCGACAGGCCTCCGCGACCGTCTCGTCCGGCGCGCAGCGGACGAGCGGCGAGCGGGTCATGATCTCGCGGACCGGGTTGTGGGGCACGGGCGCGCTCTCCTCCGAGGGACGTTCCGGAGCGGAACCATGCCGCAGGGCGGTGCCGCTGCCAACGCGGCCCGCCGGCGCGGTCCACACGGGACGCCTTCACCCGCTCGGGCGAGCGCGCTCGCGTCGCGCGAGGACGCGCAGCACCACATGCCCGCCGATGGCCGCGGCGAGCAGGCCGAGGCTCCAGGCGATCGGGCGATCGAGCCAGACCGGCCGGGTCGCCGCGATCACGTAATGCGCCTCGAGCAGGCCGGCGTTGGCGAAGCCGTCCCGGGCCAGGGCGGCATCGCGCACGAAACGCCAGAGGCCGCTCGGCAGGGAACTCGTCCGCCCGTGGCAGTCGACGCAGCCCTCGGCCGCGGAGCCCGTCAAGAGGTCGTGCGGGTTGCCCCGGAAGCGGCTCGCGTGGCAATCGACGCAGCGGACCGCGTCGAGATGCCGCGCAGCGTGCGGCACCGAAGCGTGGCCCGAGACGAGATCCGGCCGGAGCGGATCGGACAGCGGCCCGCTCGCGTCCGCTGCGTGGCACGCACGGCACGGCCCGTCGTGCTCGACCCGCAAGCGCGCTGGCAACAGGAGCGATGCGCTCGCGCGCATATAGTGCGGATGGTGGCAGGCCTCGCAATCGCGCTCGCCGCGCCGCTCGCGGAATACTCGGGCGTGGGCGGTAGCCGCGTGCTCGCGTTCGAGGCGCGGGAAGTCGTGCGCGGCGTCGCGGGCGGCGGCGTCCGCCGGCTCGCTGCGCGGATGGCAGTGGCGACAAGCCGGAAAGCGTCGCTCGGCCGGGGCGCGGTGCGGAAAGCGATCGAAGCCGCGGCTGTGGCACGCGCGACAGGCCATGCGCGCGTGAACCCCGAGCCGGAGGCGCGCGAGCTCGACCGTCACGTCCTTGCGCGCGCCGGTCCGCGCGTCGGTCACGATCCGCCGCGAGCCGGGCGTGCCGGAATGGCAGCCGACGCATTGCAGCGCCGGGCTCGCGCGATCGAGGGCGATCTCCGCGGCGTGGGCGGTCGCGGCGCAGGAGAGGAGAAGTGCCGCGGCGAGCCCGGGGAGGATCCGTCGCCAGGCGGCCATGGTCGCCATGTAGAGATGGACGAGCAGGAACAGAGTCGCGACCAACGCGAGAAGCGTGTGCGCGGTCGCGAGCATTGCTCGAGCGCGCGGTTCGGTCGCGATCGCGATCCCGAAGCTCGGCGCGAGCGAGACGAGGCCGGTCGCGGCCAGTCCCGGCAGCACCACGAGCAACAGCGGCAGATAGAGGAGCCGCTGGACCGGGTTGAGCCGCTCGCCGGCGGGCCCGCCCGGCGCCGGCGGCTCGCCGCGCCAGACGCCGATCGTGTAGCGCGCGAGCTCGTTCGCCAGCGCGCGGGCCAGGCCGCGGCGAGGGGGGACGTACTCCTGCACTCGCCGCGTCGCGAGGAGACCCAGAGGGGCCGCGAAAACCAGCCCCGCCGCGACCAGCCCCAGCGCCTCGTGCAGCTGCACCGACCAGCGGAAACCCCAGAGCTCGACGGTGCCGTAGTGGAGATGCCAGCCGGTCGCGAGCAGCGGCAGGAACAGGAGCGCGTGGGCGAGATGCCAGAGGCGGATCCAGAAGGGCGCCCGCGACACGTCCTCAGCGGTGGCGGTCGCTCGCAAGCGCGGACACTCGGGTTTCGGGGGGCGGGCGCGACAGGGTCTCGAGGAACGCGATCAGATCCCCCTTCTCCTGTTCCGTGAGGCCGAGCGGGCGGACCGAGGGGGAACGGCTCGGCCGGTCGATTCCGCCGCGATCGTAGTGGTCGACCACCGCCCGGAGACTGCCGAGCGATCCGTCGTGCATGTAGGGCGGTCGCCTCGCCACCCAGCGCAGGGAGGGCGTCCGAAAGGCGAAACGGCTCGCCCGGTCGGGATCGAAGCGACCGCGCCCGAGGTCGGAGGTCGGCAGTCCGATGTCGTGGAAGCGGTCGTCGGTGAGCCGCCGGCCCACGTGGCAGGCGATGCAGCCGCCCTTGCCGAGGAAGATCGCCAAGCCGCGTCGCTCCCTCGCCTCGAGTGCATCCTCCTCGCCCTCGACCCATCGATCGAAGGCGGTGGGCGGGCTCTCGAGTGTCGCGACGTAGGCGGCGAGCGCCCGCGCGATCGCGGGCAAGCTCAACCCCTCCGCGGGGAAGGTCTCGGCGAAGGTGCGGCGATAGAAAGCCACGCGGCCGAGCTTCTCGAGCAGGCCCTCGGCGGTCTGGCCCATCTCGTCCGGATCGAGGACCGGCATCAACACCTGTTCCTCGAGGCTCGCCGCTCGCCCGTCGCGCATCAACGGCCGCACCTCCGCGAGATCGAAGAGCGGTGGGGTCCGCCGTGCCAGGCTGCGATAGAAGACCCCGACCGCTCGGGGCCTGTCGTCCTGGAAGAACCGGGCCGGATCGTGGCAGGTCGAACAGGCCATCCGACCGCTGCCCGAGAGAAGGCGCTCGAAGAACAAATGCCGGCCGAGCCGTACACGCGCCTCCTGGTCCGCATCGGCGACCGGCTCCGAAACCTTTGGTCGGCGGAAGAGGTCGCGCCAAGCGCCGACGTCTTCGAAAACCGGTAGCTGCGAGGCGCCCGGTTCGGCCGCCTGCGATGCCGCGATCGTGACCACGAGACAGCCCGTCGCGGCTAGGAGGAGCGCGAGCATGCGCGCGGCGCGCTCAGCCCGTCGCCGCATCGCGCCGCTCCTCGCGCGGCTCCGCCGCCACCGCCGGGTCGGCCATCCGCTGCAAGAGCGACAGCTCCTCGCACAGGATTCGATGCGCGAGGAGATCGGCCAGGTTGGCCGCGCCCGTGAGGTCGCGCTCGGCGGTGAGATCGTACCAAGAGGTGCCGTCGGTCGGCGGAGACCGATCGTCGAGCAGCTCCCGTGCACGCTGCACCACCGGCCGCAGCCGTTCGGCCACCCGGTCGAGCGGGATCGGCAGCGGCTCGTCGACGAGTGCGCGCCAGTCGGCGAGCACGAGGTCGAGGCGGCCGATCACGGGCTCGGCACGGGTCAAGCCGTGGGCTCGGGCGAGGCGATCGGTGGTCGTGAAGGGCTCGTCGCGGTTGCGATGAGCCATCAGGATCCGATTCGCCGCCAGCAAGCGCAGGGGCGCGCTCCAGCCGCGGCGTCCCTCTTCGTAGGCGCGCAGCAACAGCCAATGCTCGCAACGGAGCGGCAGCGTGGCGAGCTCGGGCAACGGGACCGTGCTCGGCCGGAAGGGCGTGTGCGCCCAACGCGCGCGATGCACGGTATCGGCGATCTTCCAACCGATCACCGCGAGGCCGCGACCGGTCGCGACCGACCAGCGGGCGCAGGCCGCGTGAACGGCCGGCCACGCCTCCGCGAGCGCGGCATGGGCGGATTCCCCTTCGACCGCGACCAGCACTTCCGCGAGTCGTCCGGAAGCCCCGCAGCACAGGCGCGCCGTGCGGATCCGGCCGGCCGGATCATCGAGAACGACTCGGCACTCCTGCTCGAGGCCGATATCGGTCTCGATCGTGCGGGTCCAAGGAGAACAGAGGAAAAACGAGATCAGGAACGAACGCGGTGTCCGATCGCGCTCGGAAGCCGCCGCCGCCTCGCGGTCGCCTTCGACCTTGAGCGGGCCGAGCGCGTGGTAGGGCACCCACACGCCGCGACCGTCCCGCCCCGGCGCCGATCAGAGACGCCGGCTCAAGCCGCCCGGCCGATCACCGGAGAAATGGTGCAGTGATAGGTCATCGCCTCGTTTTCCGCGCCGAAGCACCAGATGATGTCGTTGCTGAACTCCGGGCGATAGATCGGCAGTTCGCCCACGGTGTTGAAGCAGCCACAGCGCCGGGCGATGTTCTTGCCGCAGCAGTCGCGATAGGCGATCAGATAGCTCTGTCGATCCTCCGGATTGAAGCAGCTCGCGACCCAGGAGCTGGGCGAGATCGCGGTGCCGGGCGGGCAATCCGTGAGCCCGCCACCCGAACACAGACACAGATATCCGTCGAGCGAGCAGTGCCGCCAATAATCGCACGCCATCGGATCCTTGGCCTGCGGCTTCCAGCCGTCGAGCGCGGCGGCCTCGGCGTGCTTGCTCCCGCGCCGATCGATCGGGAGGAGAGGGGCGAGGCTCGCACCGATGCTCGCGAGACCGACGCGGCCCACGAAACTCCGCCGCGAGGAGCGCGAGGCGATGGTCCGGGTCAGGGCTTCGAAGAGCTGATCGAACTTGCTGCGTCCCAGCATGGTCGAACTCCCGAACGTGTTCGCCGTCAGCGGGGCGTCGCCCCGCCCGCGTGCGTGGAGGTTTCGGCTGCGCCGTTGGGCTTGCGGTGAGCGGCCACGAACTGTTGGAGGGTCCCGAAGCCGGTGCGATGGGCTTCGATCAGGCTCTCGAGATGCTCGCGCGTGTTGACGATGCCCTTGGCGCGGATCCGCCCCGCATGGTCGATCAACACGGCATAGGGCACCTTCCCGATCTGGAAGCGCATGCCGATCGAGGGCGAGACCAGGTAGGGCACGTCGCCCAGATCGTGCGTCTCGAGGAAGCGCCGATGATCCGCCTCGTCGCCGTCGCTCACGACGACCGGGCTCACCCCTTCCCCGGCCGCGAAGCTGCGCACCGTCGGCAGCAGCTTCTCGCACATCGGGCAGGTCGGCGAGAGGAAGAGGAGGAGCTGCAGCTCGCCGACCGGCCGCTCGCCGCCGATCCGGACCACGCGGCCGCGGAAGTCGCGCAGATCGAAAACGGGCGCCGGCTCGCCGATGTCGGGACCCTTGTCGGTGACGAGCGCGCCGAGCGGCGCCGAGCGCTCGTGCAGCACCCCCACTTGCCGCGCGAGCCCGAGCAGAACGACGGCCCCGACCAGGAGCACGATCCACTGGAGGACCTCGGAGACGATCAACACCGTGGTCACGACGCCCTCCCCGGGATCGCCCGCGGGTCCCCGTCTGCCAGCACGAGGTCGTGGCGCGGATCGAACGCCAGCTGCGCACCGGCCAGGAACAGGAGCAGGAGCGTCAAGGCCGCGGCCGCACCGAGCGCCAGATCGAGCGGCCCGGCCGGCTGCGGGCCGATCGTCGCGACGTGGACGGCGGCGGCCAGGAGCAACAGGTTCCGGGCGACGTGCGACCAGCCCAGTCGCTCGCGAATCAGGCCGCGGAAGCAGCCGCAGTCGATCGTGCGGCGGCCGCGCAGCAGGTTGACCGCGATCGCGACCGTGAAGATCGCGAGCAGCGCAGCGGCGAGGCCGGCCGCGGCCGCCCGGCTCGCCGGCAGAACGAGGCCCGCCACGACCGCGAGCTCGCCCGCCACGACGGCAGCCGCCACGGCCGGGCTCGCGCCCGCGGGGACGATCCGATAGTTCGCGACGGTGGCCGCGAACGCCGCGAAATCCCGCAGCTTGCCGGGAAGAGCGAGCGCGAAGACGGCCGCGAGCGTCGCCCATGCCGCGGTGTGCAGCGCCGGCTCGGCCAGAAGCGCGCTCGTCGAGAGCATGCGTCAGCCTTCCTCGGGCGTCATCACGATGTAGGGCTCGCGCCCCAGCTCGCTCACCTTCTGCCGCAAGGCGCCCGTTCGCGCATCGTAGATCTCGAGGGTACCGCCGTGCGCCTGCAAACCGTAGAGCAAGGGTTCGGGATCCTGGCTCACGGCGATCGAGGTGGCCGGATGGTCGAGCTTGATCGTCCCGACCCGCGTCCCGCTCTTGGTATCGTAGACGTAGACCCAACCGCTGGGGAACGCGTGGGTCCATTCGGCACGCTTGTCGACCAGCACGTAGAGCCTGTCGGAGGCCCGGTGCCAGGCCGCCGGCAACCAGCCGCCGGGGGCCCACCCCTCCTTGCGCTCGGCCTCGCTGAACAACGAGAAGGGCTTGCCCATGCGGGCCTCGGTGCCGGCCAGCTCGACCGGGAAGACGTCGCCGTCGTACGACAAGAAGAAGACTTTGCCCGCCTTGCGCGAGAAGGCGGGGGTGTCGAAGAAATGTTTGTCCGCCGGTCGCAGGACCGGGGTCTGCTTCATCTGCGCTTCGCCCCGCTCGTCGAAGGCGACCGAGAGCAGCGAGCCCTCGCGGCAGAGCATGAAGAAGCTCCTCGGGCCGGACGGGAAGACGAGGTAACAGTCGGGAACCGAGAGCGTAGTCAGATGGCGCTGGTTCTGGAGGTCGACGATGCCGACACCGGGATCGGGAGCGAACTGGTAGAACAACAGATAACGGCCATCGGTGGTGACGTCCGTCATCTGCGGCATCGTCATGACGAGGAAGCGGCCTTCCGGAATGTCGAAATCGCAGCTCGTCGAGAAGGTTTTGGGATCCTGGCAACGGATGAAGTCGTCGCGCGGACCCTGCGAGAAGCGCTTGAACCAGGTTTCGGCCAGATAGACCTTCCGACCGGAATCGTAGAGCACCATGTTGGTCAGCAGGCCGGTGTCGATCTGGCCGAGCACGCGGCCGGTGCTGCCGTCGATCCCGTAGATCTTGGTGACGACGTCGAAGGCAGCCGTGTCGTAAACGTAGACGCGTCGCAGGTCCGGCTCGGGTGCCTCGAGCACCTTGACGTCGTCGACCGGGACCGCGAGCGCCACGCCACCTTCGAATTGGCGCAGGACCTCGGGGATCTGTCCGTGTTGCGCGGCTAGGTCGCGCGGCGAGCCGGCGAGCAAGGCGAGCGCCGAGGCGCCGGCGAGGACGAAGCGACCGAAGGTGCTGCGCCGCTCGGTCGAGGAAACCGTCGCGAAGGCCATGCCCGTCTCCCGAACGTGCAAGGGGCCCGAGAAGCAGGGCCCGACGATGCGGTTCGTCATCCCAACAGGGCGTCCACGATCAGGGTCGTGCCCACCAGCGCCAGCGCGGCCGAACCGGCGACCACCGAGCGTTGCTCGCGCTCGGCGAGCCATTGTTGGACGGCGCGATCGGTCACCGGGAACGCGTTCACGAGGAGCGGCAGAAAGCGACCGAGATTGACCGCGAGCACGAGCAGCAGGGCGGTCGCCGCCGATCCCGACAGAAGCGCCGCCCCGACGACGAGATAGAGAATGGGCGTGCGCACATAAGTGACGAAGTTGAGACCCAGCGCGAATCCGTAGAAGAGCCCAATTCGCCACATCGGCCAGCGGAAGCGGACGTCGTGCGGAACCTGCGCCTTGCGCTGCGGATAGGGCAGACGCAAGACCCCGATCTGGTCGAGCGCGTAGGCACAAGCGAGACCGCCGAGCACCAGATAGGGCCAGCTCGCTCCTCGCGGCACGTCGAGAGCGACGGCGCCCAGCGCCAAAACGCCACCCAGGAGGAGGCCGCCCAGCAGATAGCCGAGCCCGTGCGCGGCCAAGGTCGGCAGCCACGCGACCACGGCCGTGGGGCTCCACCGTCCCCAGGGTCGCAAGGTCGCGAGCGAAGAGTAGCCGCAAGGCGACCACGTCGACAAAAGGCCGCCGAGGAAGGCGAGCCCCGTCACGAGCGCCCACAGGGCGCCGCCCTCGGCCGGGACGATGGCGCCGATCGCGCATCCCGCGATCGCCGCCCCGGCCAGCAGTATGGTCTTGGCCAACGCCCCTGGCGCGCTCGTGTCGGGCAGAACATCGGGAACCGATCGCTCGGAGAGCGAGGCCGCCGCGCGGAGCGTGGGCGCGGCCGAGCGCGCGCCGAGCTGCGCCGTGGTCGCACGCATGACGTCGCCTCCCCCTGGCTTGCCTCCGTGCGCGCGACATAGAGACCGCGGGTCACGCCTGCGGTCAAGGGTCGCAGGCGCCGACCGCGCTTGCACCGGCCGCGGACCCGGTGCGCGGAGCGCGCATGCTCCACCGGGCCGCACCGAACGCGATGCGTCCGGCGGCGGCTCACTCCTCCGAGAAGAAATCCTCGTCGATCTTCTTGATGTGAACCGTCTCCGCGATCCGAACGCCCACATCGTGCCGGATCAAGAGCCGTGCGAGCTCCTCGCCGTCGATCAGCACGATTCGTTGGGGAAGACGGGCGGCGGTGCCGCGTGCATCGTCCGTGAACCGCGAGGTCGTGATGAACACGCCCCTCGTGGCGCCGCGCTGGGCCAGCGCACCGGAGAATTGGAGGATGGCCGGAGATCCTACGGAGTTCTCCGACGCGTAGCGTTTGGCCTGCACGTAGACCCGATCGAGCCCGAGCGGGTCCTGGTCGATCATGCCGTCGATCCCGCCATCGCCGCTGCGGCCGATGGCTTCGGCCCGCCCGCCGAGCTCGCTACCGTAACCCATCCTCACCAAGAGATCGACCACGAGCTGCTCGAAGAACCTGGGCTCGCTTCGGCGAATACGCTCTAGCAGCTCGCTGCGGAGCGCGCTTTCCATCTCCGAGGAAGCGGCCCGGATCCGTTCCTCGGGGGTCTGTGGCGGGACGGAGCCCCGCTCCGGCCCGGGGCGCGGTACCGCATCTTCGCTGCCTCTGGCTGACGAGCGAGAGCGTAGTCGAAATCCGACAAACTCCTCATATTGGTTCAGCACGTCGTTCCCGATGCGTTCGGGTCTTTTGGCCAAGAGCTCTCGACCGCGCTCCGTGATACGGACGAAGCCTCGTCTCGGCCGCTCGAGCAGGCGCGCTTGCGCCATGTACGTGATCGCCCAGTGCGTCCGGTTCGCGATCACGGTCGCCCCTCCGGACGGGATGGTCTGCCGGCGCTCGTTCTCGCTCAGCCCGAACTCGTCGGCCATGCGCTGCACGAGGTTGGAGGTGGCGTGCTCTTGGCCGTCACCGCACACGCGCAACACGGGAAGCATCAAGGTCTC
>JANWZN010000086.1 GCA_025054575.1 Geminicoccaceae bacterium
CTTATCGCTGAGGCGCGCGGCTCGCAGGCGACCGGCGCGCCATCCACCTGCTCACCGCCGGCCACAGCCGGGCATGCGCGCTGCGCCCGAGCACCGCCGCCAGATGGGCGAACACCGTGCCGCGCTCCATGGGCCAGCGCACGAGCCGGGTCTCCGCGCCGCATGCGGCGGCGAGGAAAGGGGTCACCGCGGCCGGCGGGGCGATCGCATCGGCCGGGCTCGCGATCGCCAGGAGCGGGACCAGGAGCCGCTCGGGGCCGAGCCGCGCGCCGCCTACGCGGAGCGTGCCGCGCACGAGCTCGTCGGCGCGCCAGAGCCGCTCGAGCACGTCGCGGACGAGTGCCGCCGGCAAGCAGGCTTCCTCGAGCGTCCAGCGCTCGACCCGCAGGTGCAGCCGCAGCGCTTCGGGATCGCCCGCGCAAGCGAGCGCGTCGGCGGCGCGCTCGGCGAGGAAGGTCGCCGGAGCGGCAGCGGCGCTCACGAAGGAGAGCAGCGAGCCCGGCACGAGCCCGTCGCCCGCGCTCAGATGCGGCGCCAGGCGGACGAGCGCATCGCGAAACGGGCTCGAGCCCGGTGCGAAGCCGAGCGGCGCGTGGACGAGCACGAGCCCGCGCGCGCGGGCGGGGGCAGCGAGGGCCGCGATCGCCGCGAAGGTGCCACCCAGCGAGTGGCCCACGAGCCAGGGTGCAGCCCCGCCCCGGGCCGCCACCGCCGCGGCCGCGGCCGGCAGCGCCCGGCCGGCATAGTCGTCGAGGCCGCAGCGCGCCTGCGCCACCTCGGGTTCGCGCCATGCGAGCAGGAACGGCCGCCAGCCGAGGCTCGCGAGCCGGTCGACGAGGCTCGCTTCGGGTGCGAGATCGAGGATCGTGGCCCGCTTGATCGGCGCCGGCACCAAGAGGACCGGGGCGGCCCGGGACTCGGGCGCGAGGTCGACAAGACGCCAGATCGGCCCGGCCGCGATCTCGATCCCGGCGCGCGGCGGCGATTCCGGCAGCCAGGCGGCGAGTGCCAGGGCTTGCGCCCGCCGGGTCGCATCGAGCAGCCCCCACGCGCCGAGCACGCGCCGCGCGACCCGGCCGTGCGCCGCGCGTCAGCGCGCGGCCAGCGCCTTGGCGGCCTCGAGGACCTCCTCGGCGTGGCCGGGCACCTTGACCCCGCGCCAGGCCTTGGCGATCCGGCCCTGGGCGTCGACCAGGAAGGTCGAGCGGTCGATGCCCATGTATTTCTTGCCGTACATCGACTTCTCGACCCAGGCGCCGAACGCCTCGATCGTCTTGCCTTCCTCGTCGGAGGCGAGCGCGATGGCGAGATCGTGCTTCTTGCGGAACTTGCCGTGGCTCGCGACACTGTCCTTGGAGACGCCGATCACTGGCACGCCGATCTTGTCGAACTCCGGCTTGAGGCAAGAAAACGAGATCGCCTCTTTGGTGCAGCCGGGCGTGTCGTCTTTGGGGTAGAAATAGATCACATAAGGCTTGCCCGCGAGGCTCGCCGAGCCGATCCGACCCCCGTCGTCGGTCGGCAGCTCGAACGCGGGTGCCGGATCGCCTTCCTTGACGCTCATGCCTGGCTCCTGGCTCGTTCCTCTGGCGCTCCACCCGGCGGGCAGAGCTGGTCGAAGAGCTGGCGCGCTTGCGCCTGGCTTTCAACGAGCCGCCGTTCGAGGCTCGAAAAGTCGGGCAGCGGCTCGTCCGGCAAGGCTTTGCGCGCGGCCGCGAGGAGCGCGTGCTTGAGGCCCGCCGGGGCGGTCGCGGGGTCGAAGCGGTCCGCGGTCGACAGCCGCAAGACCGCCTGGAGCGCATGCAAGAGCCGCAGCGCCGCACAAGCCTCGCGCGCGGCCGAAGGCGGCAGGAGGCCGAGCTCGCCCGCGGTCTCGAGTACCGCGAGGGTGGCCGTGCGATGCAGCTGCGGATGCTCGGCCGCGTGCGCCAGCACGAGATATTGCGCGGTGAACTCGAGGTCGACGAGGCCGCCGCGGGCGTGCTTGAGCGCCCACGGATCCTCGCGACCGTGCTCGCGCCAGATCCGCTCGCGCATCGCCCGCACCGCGCTAGCGAGCGGTCCCCGCGCGCGCGGTCGGCGCACCGCCGCGGCGATCGCCGCCTCGACCCGGCGGCCGAGATCCGCATCGCCCGCCACCACCCGCGCGCGGGTCAAGGCCTGCTGCTCCCAGACCTCGGCGGTCTCGAGCTGGTAGCGGGCGAAGCTCGCGAGCGCGCATGCCGGCGGCCCGACATTGCCCGAAGGCCGCAAGCGGGTGTCGATCTCGTAGAGCTGGCCGCCGGCGGTCCGTGCGGTGATCGCGGCCACCAGGCGGTTGCCGAGCCGGCCGTACCAAGACGCCGCATCGAGCGGCTTGGGGCCGGTCGAGCGAGCACCCTCGGGCGCGTCGTAGACGAAGACGAGGTCGAGGTCGGAGCCGACGGTGAGCTCGCGCGAGCCGAGCTTGCCGAAGCCGAGGACCACGAAGCTGCCGCCCGGGACCCGGCCGTGCTGGGGCTCGAGCCAGGCCTCCGCGCGCGGCAAGAGCGCCCGCAGCACGGTCTCGGCGATCGCGGTCAAGACCGCGGCCGCCTCTTCCGCCCCGGCCAGGCCCAAGAGCACCTGGACCCCGGCCTGGAACTGCCGGCCCCGCGCCCAGCGGGCGGAAAGCTCGAGCGTGTCCTGCAGATCGCGGGCATCGCCGAGCCGGGCCAGGAGCTCGCGTTCGAGCGGCTCGGGCTCGGGCAGGGGCTCGAAGAAGTCGGGCTGGATGAGCTGCTCGAACAGATCGGCCTGGCTCGCCAGATGCTTGGCCAGACGCGGTGCGGCCCCCATGAGGTCGGTCAAGAGATCGAGCAGCCGCGGGTTGGCGCGCAAAAGCGAGAAGAACTGGACCCCGGCCGGCAGACCGCTCACGAACTCGTCGAACAGGCGGAAGGCGTGGTCGGGGTCGGTGTGCCGGGTGAGGGCTTCGAGGAGCGCCGGGGTGAGCTCGGTCAACAGTTCGCGCGCCCGGGTGCTGCGCGTGGCGCGAATGTGGCCGTGGTGCCAGGCACGGATGCGGCCCGCGACCAGCTGCGGCTCCTTGAAGCCCATCGCGCGCAGGGTCTCGAGCGTCGCCGGATCGTCGTCCGTGCCGGTGAAGACCAGGTTGCCGCCGGCCCCGAGGTCCGGCTCGCGCTCGAACAGCGCCGCATAGTGCCGCTCGACGGTCTGCAGCCGGGCGAGCACGGCCGCGATCATGGCCTCGACCGAAGCGAAGCCCGCGAAGGCGGCGAAGCGGGCGACCTCCTGCTCGCGCGCCGGGATCACCTGGGTCTGCTTGTCGGCCACCATCTGCAGCCGATGCTCGAGGCAGCGCAGGAAGCGATAGGCCTCGGCCAGCTCGCGGGCCGCCTCGGCTGCGACCCAGCGCTTGGCGGCCAGGGCCGCGAGCCCCTCGAGCGTGCGCGGGCTGCGCAGATCCCGGTCGCGGCCGCCCAGGATCAGCTGTTGGGTCTGAACGAAGAACTCGATCTCGCGGATGCCGCCGCGGCCGACCTTGATGTCGTGGCCGAGCACGCGGATCGTGCCGAAGCCGCGATGGGCGTTGATCTGCCGCTTGATCGAGTGGATGTCGCGAATGGCCGCGAAGTCGAGATTGCGCCGCCAGATGTAGGGCTGGAGGATGCGCAAGAAACGAGCCCCGGCCTCGAGGTCGCCCGCTACCGCGCGTGCCTTGATGAAGGCGGCGCGCTCCCAGTTCTGACCGTGCCGCTCGTAATAGAGCTCGGCCGCCTCGGTCGAGATCACGAGCGGGTGGCCCGGCAGGTGCGGCCGCAGCCGCAGATCGGTGCGGAAGACGTAGCCCTCGCGGGTCGGCTGCTCCAACAGATGGACGAGCGAGCGGGTGAGCCGGGTGGCCACCGCCATCGGGCCGTCGGGCGCGCGACCGGGCCAGCGCTCGTCCTCGTAGAGCACGATCAGATCGATATCCGAGGAGTAGTTGAGCTCGCGGGCGCCGTACTTGCCCATGCCCAGGACCACGAGCCCGCTGCCGCGGGAGGGTGCCTCGGGGTCGAGCGGGCCGAGCTCGCCGCGGCGGGCGGCATCCAGCAGGAGATGGTCGAGCACCTTCGCGATCGCCGCATCGGCGAAGGCGGTGAGCGCCTCGCTCACCTCTTCGAGGCTCCAGGCGCCGGCGAGGTCGGCGAGCCCGACGAGGAGCGCCACGCGCCGCCGCAGCCGGCGCAGGCCCGCCATCACCCGGCTCCGCTCGAGGGCGTCGATCGCCGCGAGCTGCTCGTGGAGCTCGCGGTGTGCGACGGCGAAGCCGAGCTCGGCGATCCGCCGCAACAGCTCGGGCTCGGCCACAAGGCATTCGGTGAGGAACGGGCTGCCGGCGAGCACGCCGCGCAGGACCGGGCCGAGCCCGGGCAGCTCGGGGGCCGCGCGCACGAACTCGGCGAGTGCCGGATCGCTCAATCGTAGGCTCGCGGCGCGCCAGCGCTCGAGCCCGCTCTCGAGGAGGCCGGCATCGAGGGCGAGCGGCGGGGCGAGCGGGCCCTGGACCAAGGCGGCAACGTCCGATCGGGCGGAAGGGCGGCGCGGAGCCTGTCGGTCGGGCGGGCCCGGGTCAAGAAGCGGGCAGGGGCCGTGGACCCGCCGCCCGCTGCTCAGACCGGCTTGACCAGCACGTGCCGCTTCTTGCCGGCCGAGAGCTCGAGCGCGCCGCCCTCGAGCGCGCCCAGATCGACCGTCATGGTCTCGTCCTCGACCAGGCGATTGTTGATGCGCGCACCGCGGGCGCGGACCAGCCGGCGCGCCTCGGAGTTGGACGGCACGAGCCCGGCGAGCTGGAAGAGCTCGATCACCGGGATGCCCTCGGCCAGGCGATCGCGGTCGAGCTCGACCACGGGCAGGCCCTCGAGCGCACCGCCCTTGCGCTCGAAGAGGGCTTCGGCTGCGGCCTTGGCCTTGGCCGCCTCCTCGCGCCCGTGGCACAGCGCCGTAGCCTCGAACGCGAGCACCTTCTTGGCCTCGTTGAGCTCCGCACCCTGCAGCTTCTCGAGCCGCTCGATCTCGGCGAGCGGCAATTCGGTGAAGAGGCGCAAGAAGCGCCCCACGTCGCCGTCTTCGGTGTTGCGCCAGAACTGGTAGTAGTCGAAGGGCGGCAGCCGCTCGGCGTCGAGCCAGACCGCGCCGGCTGCGGTCTTGCCCATCTTCTGGCCGGAGGCCGTGGTGATGAGCGGCGTGGTGAGCGCGAAGAGATTGCGGCCGTCGATCCGCCGGGCGAGCTCGATCCCGTTGACGATGTTGCCCCACTGGTCCGAACCGCCCATCTGCAGCCGGCAGGCGTAGCGCCGCGACAGCTCGAGAAAGTCGTAGGCCTGCATGATCATGTAGTTGAACTCGAGGAAGGTGAGCGGCTGCTCCCGCTCGAGCCGCAGGCGCACGGAATCGAAGGTCAGCATCCGGTTGACGGTGAAATGGGTGCCGACCTCGCGCAGAAACGGGATGTATTTGAGCTCGTCGAGCCACTCGGCATTGTCGAGCAGCAGCGTCGAGCCCTTCTCGAAATCGAGGAACTTGGCGAGCGAGCGCTGGATCCCGGCCTTGTTGCGCTCGATCTGCTCGTCGGACAGGAGCTGGCGGCTCTCGTCGCGACCGGAGGGATCGCCCACCTTCGTCGTCCCGCCGCCCACGAGCGCGATTGGGCGGTGGCCCGTGCGCTCGAGGATGCGCAACATCATGATCGAGACGAGATGGCCCACGTGCAGGCTGTCGGCGGTACAGTCGAAGCCGACATAGGCCGTGACCCGCTCGCGCAGGAACAGTTCGTCGAGCGCCTCGGGCTCGCTCAGCTGGTGGATGTAGCCGCGGCTCGCGAGCTCGTTAAGGAAATCCGAGCGGAAGGCGCGCATCGGCGATCCTCGTCCTGGGCGATCCGGCGCCCGCGATCCGCCGCGGCGGGCCCGCCGGCCGGATAGGGTTGGTGCGGCTCAGCGCGCGAGCGCCAGGCTCTCGCCCGCGGGCTTCAGCCGCCGGTCGAGATAGGCCTCGCAGATCGCCTCGACCTCGTGGACCCGATCGGTGAAGTGGTGATCGGCACCCTCGAGCTCGTGGAAGTCGATCGTGATGCCGCGCTGCTGGCTCAGCTTGTTGACGAGCTTGGCGACCGATTCGGTGGGGGTCACGATGTCCTTCTCGCCGTGGACGATCAGGCCCGAGGCGGGGCAGGGGGCGAGGAAGGAGAAATCGTACATGTTGGCCGGCAGGCTCACGCACATGAAGCCCTGGATCTCCGGCCGCCGCATCAAGAGCTGCATCGCGATCCAGGCACCGAAGGAGAACCCCGCCACCCAGCAGGAGGTGCTGTTGGGATGGTGCAGCTGCATCCAGTCGAGCGCCGCAGCGGCGTCCCGAAGCTCGCCCTGACCGTGATCGAACACGCCCTGCGAGCGGCCCACACCGCGGCTGTTGTAGCGCAGCGTGGCGAAGCCGCGGCGGGCGAAGACGTGGAACAGCATGTGGACGATGCGGTTGTTCATCGTCCCGCCGTGCAGCGGGTGCGGATGGAGCACGATCGCCAAGGGCGGGGCGCTGCCGTGACCGCGCACGTAACGCCCCTCGAGACGACCATCCGATCCGTTGAAGATGACCTCCGGCATCGCAGACAACCTCGGCTCCTCGCAGCGGACCGCGGCGTGCGCGCCGGGCGCGCGCCCGGGCAGCGATTGCACGACCGTCGGACCCGAATTATACCCCAGAGCGTCGCGTCATGTGGTGGCCCGCACCGTCGGAACAAGACCCGCGGCAGACGCGAACGGGCTCCCGTACCGACGGTCGCGGAGCCAGGCCCATAGCCGAGGCGCGAGAGGATGTTCAAGGCGCTCAAGGAAGACGTCGAGGCGGTGCTCGCCCGCGATCCGGCGGCGCGCTCGCGCCTCGAGGTGCTGCTCTGCTATCCCGGCATCCACGCCGTGGCACTGCATCGGATCGCGCATGCGCTCTGGCGCCGCGGCTTCCTTCTCCTCGCCCGCTGGCTGTCGGCGGTGAACCGCTTCTTGACCGGCATCGAGATCCACCCCGGTGCCAAGATCGGCCGCCGCTGCTTCATCGACCACGGTATGGGCGTGGTGATCGGCGAGACCGCCGAGATCGGCGACGACGTCACCATCTACCAGGGCGTCACGTTGGGCGGAGTCAGCCTCGACCGGCGCAAGCGCCATCCCACGATCGAGGACGGTGTGGTGATCGGCGCCGGTGCCGCCGTGCTCGGCCCCTTCACCGTCGGCAAAGGCGCGCGGATCGGCTCCAACGCCGTGGTCGTCAAAGAGGTGCCGCCGGGGGTGACGGTGGTGGGCATACCGGCCAAGCCCGTGGGCCCGCAGCCGGTCGAGGGCGGCGAGCGCGGCTTCCCGGCCTACGGCACCTGGCCCGGCGTCGCCGCCGACCCGGTGAGCCGTGCGCTCGAGCGGGTCTGCGTCCAGCTCGAGGAGCTCGAGGCCCGGCTGCAGGAGCTCGAGAGCCGCCTGGCCGAGCGCGGCGAGCCCGAGAAGCGGGCCGAGCCCGTGCCGCTGCGCAAGGTCGGCTCGTGACGGCACGGTGAGGGGCGAGCCCGTCTATCTCGACTGGGCGGCGACCGCCCCGGTTCGCGCCGAGGCGATCGCGGCCGTGGCCCGAGTGCTGCGGGAGGTCGGCAACCTGTCCTCGGTCCACGCCTTCGGCCGCCACGCCCGCGCCCGGCTCGAGGCCGCACGCCGCACGCTCGCGCACTGCTTCGCGGTCGCGCCCGACGCGGTGGTCTTCACGAGCGGCGGCACGGAAGCCAACCAGCTCGCCCTGCACCAGGCGCCCGGCGCCGTCGCCGTCGCGGCGATCGAGCACGCCTCGATCTTGGAGGCGGTGCCCGAGGCCATCCGCCTGCCGGTCGCGGCCGACGGCGTAGTCGATCTCGAGGCGGCCGAGCGGCTCGTCGCCGTCCACCGCCCGACCCTCGTCGCCTGCCAGCTCGCCAACAACGAGACCGGGGCGATCCAGCCCGTGGCCGAGCTCGCCCGACTCGCCCGGGCGGTGGGCGCTCGGGTCCATGTCGACGCGGTCCAGGCCGCGGGCAAGCTCGCCTGCAGCCCCGAAGCCCTCGGTGCCGACACGGTCGCGGTCTCGGCCCACAAGCTCGGCGGGCCGGCCGGCATCGGCGCCCTCCTCCTCCGCCCCGGCCTTCCGCTGCGGCCGCGCCAGCCGGGCGGCGGGCAGGAGGGCGGCCGCCGGGCCGGGACCCCGAACCTCGCGGGTGCCGTCGGCTTCGCCGCCGCCCTCGAGGTGCTGCCGTCCGTCGACTGGAATGCCGTCGCCGCCTTGCGCGATCGTCTGGAGGCGGCCTTGCGCGCCATCGCCCCTGAGCTCGTCGTGGTGGGGGCTGCAGCGCCGCGGCTGCCGACGATCGCCTGCCTGCTCACCCCCGGGCTCTCGGCCGAGACCCAGCTCGCCGCCCTCGATCTCGACGGGATCGCGGTCGGCGCCGGGGCGGCCTGCAGCTCGGGCAAGCTCGGCCCCTCGCACGTGCTGCGCGCGATGGGCTGGTGCGAGCCGGAGGCGCGTTCGGCGATCCGCGTGAGCCTCGGCTGGTCGACGACCGCGAGCGAGATCGACCGCTTCGTGGCGAGCTGGGAGCGGCTCTACCGTCGTTGGCGAGCGCGGCGCGCCGCCTGAGACGAGGCGCGCGCGCACAACCCTTGCCAATTCCGTCGAGCGGGCCAACCTAGAGGTCGGCCGCGGCGTTGCGACGCGGGCCGGAGCGAGCGGACATGGCCGAGACGCTGTTGAGTTTGACCCCGGCGGCGGTGCGCCGCGTGCGCGATCTCCTCGCGAGCAAGGGCCAAGGTGCGGCGGGCCTGCGGCTCGCGGTCAAGCCCACCGGCTGCTCGGGCTTCTCCTATCATCTCGACTTCGCCCGCGCGATCGGTCCCGAGGACCGGGTCGTCGAGTGCGAAGGGGTCACGGTCGTGGTCGATCCCAAGGCGGTGCCGCTCGTCGCCGGAACCCGGGTCGATTGGGTCGAGGACGAGCTCGGCGCCCAGTTCGTCTTCCGCAACCCCAACGAGAAGGCGCGCTGCGGCTGCGGCGAGAGCTTCAAGGTCTGAGCCCGCCGCTTGCCCAGCGTCGTCTTCCTTTTGCCGAGCGGCCGCCGGGTCGAGGTCGCGGTGGCACCCGGCACGACCCTTCTCGAGGCGGCCCGCCTCGGTGGGGTCGACATCGAGGGTGCTTGCGGCGGCTCGATGGCGTGCGCCACCTGCCATCTCTGGGTCGAGGAGGCCTGGTTCGCGCGGCTGCCCGAGGCGACGCCGGAGGAGGAGGACATGCTCGATCTCGCCGCCGATTGGGCCCCGACCTCGCGGCTGGGCTGCCAGATCCGCGTCACCTCCGCACTCGACGGCCTCACCGTCCGCGTGCCCCGCTCGAGCCTCTTGTCCGATGCGTGAGCCCTCCGCAGCCGAGCTCGACCTGCCCGTGGGCGCGCGCGTCGTGGTCGCGATGTCGGGCGGGGTCGACAGCTCGGTCGCCGCTGCGCTCTTGGTCGAGGCCGGTTTCGAGGTCGTGGGCGTCACCCTGCAGCTCTACGACCAGCGCACGAGCCGCCGCGACGGCAAGACCTGCTGCGCCGGCCGCGACCTCGAGGATGCCCGGGCGGTCGCCGAGCGGCTCGCCATCCCGCATTACGTGCTCGATCTCGAGGCCCGCTTCCGCGAGGCCGTGATCGAGGATTTCGCCGCGGCTTATGCCGCCGGCCGCACCCCGATCCCCTGCGTGCGCTGCAACGAGCGGATCAAGTTCGCCGATCTCTTGACCTTCGCCCGCGACCTCGGTGCCGCGGCCCTCGCCACCGGCCATTACGTCCGTCGCCTGCCCGGGGCTAGCGGCGTGGAGCTGCATCGCGCCGCCGATCGCCGCCGCGACCAGAGCTATTTCCTGTTCGCGACCACGCCCGAGCAGCTCGCCTTCCTGCGCTTTCCGATCGGCCATCTGGAAAAGCCCGCGGTCCGCTCGATCGCGGCCCGGCTCGGCCTGCCGGTGGCCGACAAGCCCGACAGCCAGGACATCTGTTTCGTCCCGGACGGCGACCATGCCCGCCTCGTCGGTCGGCTGCGGCCGGACGCGCTCGCCCCGGGCGAGATCGTCGACCAGGAGGGCCGCGTGCTCGGCCGCCACGACGGCATCGCCCGCTTCACCGTGGGCCAGCGCAAGGGGCTCGGGGTCGCGGTCGGCTCACCCCTCTACGTCACCGCGATCGACGCCGCCCGCGCGCGCATCGTCGTGGGCCCGCGCCGCGCGAGCCTGGTCGGGGCGGCCCGGCTCGAGGCCTGCTCCTGGCTCGACCCGCCGGGCGCGGAAGAGCCGCTCGAGGTCAAGCACCGCTACAACGAGCCCCCGGTCGCGGCCGAGATCGAGCTTCTGCCGCAGGCGCGCGCGCGGGTCCGCTTCCTGGAGCCGCAGCCCGGCGTCGCCCCCGGCCAGGCCTGCGTCGTCTGGCGCGGCAGCCGGCTCTTGGGCGGCGGCTGGATCGCCGCGACCGAGCCCGCCCGCGACGGCGCGGCCGAAGCCGCGCGGCTTGACGCGGCGCTCGCCGCTCCCTAGGTCGTGGCGGCCGGCTGGCGCGGGGCGGAGTAGCTCAGCGGTAGAGCAGGGGAATCATAATCCCTTGGTCGGGGGTTCGAATCCCTCCTCCGCTACCAGCCGATCCCCTGCCCTCCGTCGCGATATCGGTCTCGGGGCTCGACAATCGGCCGGGGTGCGGTGCTATGCTGCCCGCGATCGGGAGGTGCCGGCACCGGCATGGTCGAGATCGCGAGCTTCCGCATCGAGCGGGTCGAGATCCTCCGCGCCGACGGCACGCTCGCGGCGCCACTGCCCTCCTGGGCCGAAAGCGGCGAGGACCTTGTGCGGCTCTACCGCGCCATGGTCCTGACCCGCACCTACGACACCAAGTCCGTCAATCTGCAGCGCACCGGGCGGCTCGGCACGGTCGCCTCCTCGCTCGGCCAAGAAGCGGTCGCGGTCGGCACCGCCGCGGCGATGCGCCCCGAGGACGTCTTGCTGCCCTCCTTCCGCGAACAGGGGGCGATGCTCTGGCGCGGGGTGCGGATCGAGGAGCTGTTGACCTTCTGGGGCGGCGACGAGCGCGGCTCGAACTGGAGCGGCCCGCGCGAGGACTTCCCGATCTGCATCCCGGTCGGCACCCACGCGCCGCATGCGGCCGGGGTCGCGACCGCCTTCAAGTTGCGCCACGAGCCGCGCGTCGCGGTCTGCGTGCTCGGCGACGGGGCGACCTCCAAGGGCGACGTCTACGAGGCGCTCAACCTCGCCGGCGTCTGGCGGCTGCCGATGGTCACCGTCGTCGCCAACAATCAATGGGCGATCTCGGTGCCGCGCTCGGCCCAGACCGCGGCCGCCACCCTCGCCCAGAAAGCGATCGCCTGCGGCATGCCCGGGATCCAGGTCGACGGCAACGACGTGATCGCGGTGCGCGAGGTCGTCGGCCGGGCGATCGAGCGAGCGCGGGCGGGCGAGGGCCCGTCGCTCGTCGAAGCCGTGACCTATCGCCTCTCCGACCACACCACCGCCGACGATGCGCGGCGCTACCGCGACGATGCCGAGGTCAGCGCACACTGGAAAGAAGAGCCGGTCGCCCGGCTGCGCACGCTCCTGCTCGCGCGCGGCTGGTGGGACAAAGAGCGCGAAGAAGCGCTGCTCGCCGAATGCGCGCGCGAGGTCGACCGCGCGGTCGAGGCCTATCTCGCCCGGACCCCGCCCGCCGCCACCGACATGATCGATCACCTCTTCGCGGAGCTGCCGCGAGCCCTGGCGGCACAGCGCGCGGCGATCGCCAGGCGCGCGGCCCGGCGCGCCGAGCGCGGGGGCAAGGAAGGCGAGCGGCGATGAGCGCGCTCACGCTCGTCGAGGCGGTCCGCACGGCACTCGCCCGCGCCATGGCGGAGGATCCGAGCGTGCTCGTCCTCGGCGAGGACGTCGGCAAGGACGGCGGCGTGTTCCGCGCGACCGAGGGTCTCTTCGAGCGCTTCGGCCCCGAGCGCGTGCTCGACACACCCCTTTCCGAAGCGCTCTTCACGGGCCTCGCCGTGGGGCTCGGCGCGCAGGGCTTCCGGCCGGTGGTCGAGTTCCAGTTCGACGGCTTCATGTATCCCGCGATCGACCAGCTCGTGAACCACGCCGGCCGCCTGCGCACCCGCACCCGCGGCCGGCTGTCCTGCCCGATCGTGCTGCGGGCCCCCTATGGCGGCGGGATCCGCGCCCCCGAACACCATTCGGAGAGCCCGGAGGGCCTCTTCGCGGCGATCCCCGGGGTGCGCACGGTGATCCCCTCCTCCCCGGCCAAGGCTTATGGGCTGCTCTTGGCCGCGATCCGCGACCCCGATCCCGTGGTCTTCCTCGAGCCCAAGCGGATCTACCGCGCCTTTCGCGAAGAGGTCGCCGACGACGGCAGCGAGCTGCCGCTCGACCGCTGTTTCCTCCTGCGCGAAGGAAACGATCTCACGCTCGTGGCCTGGGGGGCGATGATCCCGCTCTGCCTCCAGGCGGCCGAGCGGCTGGCCGAGGAGGGGGTGCGGGCGGAAGTCGTGGACGTCGCCACGCTGGCCCCGCTCGACAAAGCGACGATCCTGCAATCGGTCGCCAAGACCGGGCGCTGCGTGATCGTACACGAAGCCCCACCGAGCTTCGGCCCCGGGGCCGAGATCGCCGCTGCGCTGGCGCGCGAGGGCATCTTCTCGTTGCTCGCGCCGGTCCTGCGCGTGACGGCCTTCGACGTGCCCACGCCTCTGCCCAGGCTCGAGGACGTCTTCTTGCCGGCGGTCGAGGACGTGCTCGAGGCCTGCCGAGAGGCGATGACGCATCGATGAGCCGCGATCGACCCGTCGTCCACGCTCGAGCTCGACGATCGGGGTGCACGGCCGACGGTCCCGGTGCGTCTTTTCCCGGCAGCGCAGCAAGCGTGCGCCCCTCGGCCCGGGCGGAGGCTCGGTGGCACCCCCGACAGGGCTTCCCGCCAGCGGTCGCGAGCACCCCGCACCCGGTCCGCGGCGATGGCCCGTCGACGAGCGGCGGGTACACCCGCGCTCCGGGATCGGCCGCTCGGGTCGAGCGTCCGGCCGCTGTGGCCTCGCTCCGCCCGGCGGAGGCCGCGTGACGACCTTCCGCCTACCCGACCTCGGCGAGGGGCTCGACGAAGCCGAGATC
>JANWZN010000087.1 GCA_025054575.1 Geminicoccaceae bacterium
CTCCGGCACGAGCCGGCGCAGATCGGCCCGCTCCAGCGCGGCGCGCGCGGGCAACAGCCCGTCGCGGCGGCCCGCGTACCAGAGCCGGAGCAGCAGCTCGAAGCCCGGATCGCGGCCGTCGACCGCGGAAAGCGGCAGGGTCCGCTTGAGGTGCCAGAGCAAGGCGGCCATCGAGGCTCCCGAGCCGGTGGTCTCACGGGCCCGGTCGCAGCGGGCGGCTGGACCGCCGCGCCCGGGCACGTCGCCACTATGGCCCGGCACGGTAAAGCGGTTCCCAAGCCGCGGCACCATTCCTCGCGCGCGCACATCCCGATACCGCCGCGGCCGATACCCGCGGCTCTCGGGGGATCGCTCGATTCGCGAGCAGCGCCGGTGCTCTTTGCCTTGGTTCTGCCTAAGAATTGGGCAAGGCCGCATCGAACGCGTTCACGCGCGGCCGTGCGGATATGCGCGCTCGGCACCGATCCGCCCGCGGCACGCTTCTTGAACTCCGCGCACCGAGGAGATCCCGGCCCTCCGGTCGGGCGATCGCAACGAAGGAAAAGAGGAGCCGCGATGTACCGTTGGCCGATCTCGGCGCTGTCGGGCCTGGCCTTGGCCCTGCTCGCAGCGTCGCCCGTGCTCGCCGACGAGCCCACGCTCGACAAGGGCGACACGGCTTGGATGCTCACCGCCACCGCGCTCGTGTTGTTGATGACGATCCCGGGCGTGGCGCTGTTCTACGGCGGCATGGTCCGCAAGAAGAACGTGCTCTCGGTGCTCATGCAGGTCTTCGCGATCTGCTGTGCGATGAGCATCGTGTGGATGGTGATCGGCTACAGCCTCGCCTTCTCCGAGGGCAACGCTTATGTGGGCGGCCTCTCCAAGATGTTCTTCGCCGGGATGGGGGTGGAAAGCCTCCAGGGCACGATCCCGGAGAGCGTCTTTGCGACCTTCCAGATGACCTTCGCGATCATCACCCCCGCACTCATCGTAGGCGCACTCGTCGATCGGATGAAGTTCGGCGCGTTGCTGCTCTTCATGATCCTCTGGTCGATCGTCGTCTACGCGCCGGTCACGCATTGGGTCTGGGGCGGCGGCTTCCTCATGGGCGACGGCGTGCTCGACTATGCGGGCGGCACCGTCGTCCACATCAACGCCGGCATCGCCGGGCTCGTCGCCTGCCTCGTGCTCGGCCCCCGGATCGGCTACCGCACCGAGCCCATGGCGCCGCACAACCTCACCTTGACGCTGATCGGCGCCTCGCTCCTGTGGGTCGGCTGGTTCGGCTTCAACGCCGGCTCGGCGGTGGCCGCCGATGGTCGCGCCGGCATGGCGATGCTCGTGACCCAGATCGCCACCGCGGCCGCGGCCGTCGCCTGGATGCTCTCGGAGTGGATCGCCAAGGGCAAGCCCTCGCTGCTCGGCATCGCCTCGGGTGCCGTCGCCGGCCTCGTCGCCATCACCCCGGCCTCGGGCTTCGTCCTGCCCAACGGTGCCCTCGTCATCGGGCTCGTCGCCGGCATCCTCTGCTTCGTGGCCTCGGTCTACGTGAAGAACTGGCTCGGCTACGACGACAGCCTCGACGTCTTCGGCGTGCACGGTGTGGGCGGCATCATCGGTGCGCTCTTGACCGGCGTGTTCGCGGTCGAGGTGGTGGGCGGCACCAAGGGTCTGCTCGAGGGCAACACCGGCCAGGTCTGGGTCCAGTTCATGGGGATCGTCTGGACGATCGTCTGGTGCGCGATCGCGACTCTCGTGATCTTGCTGATCGTCAAGGCGATCACCGGCCTCAGGGTCGACCGCGACAGCGAGCGCGAGGGCCTCGACCTCGCGCTCCACGGCGAAGCGGTCCAGTAAGCCTTTTCTTCTGGCCTCCCCGACTAGACCGCCCGGTCCGCCGGGCGGTCCTTTTTTTGGCCGCCGACCCGGCGAGACCGAGCACCCGGCCCCGGGGTTCACAAGCGCCGCACCCGGTGCTTCCCTGTCATCGTCAGAGGTCCCCGCTACGAGGGGCCCGATCAGGGGGAGCGCACGCCATGGCCACGGCTCTGAGGCCCGATCCGACCTTTTATCCGAACCCGCGGCTTGCGGCCAAAGCACCGCCCGAGACCTTCGCCTACGTCGTCGCCTTCGATCCGAACCGCCAGCTGCCCGACCGCCTCGCCGTGGTCGACGTCGACCCCGCCTCGCCCTCCTACGGCCGCATCCTCCACGAGGCCGAGGCGAGCACGGTGGGCGACGAGTTCCACCATTTCGGCTGGAACGCCTGCAGCTCGCATCTGTGCCCGAACGCGCCGCATCCGCACGTCGAGCGGCGCTATCTGATCGTCCCGGGCCTGCGTTCCTCGCGCATCCACGTCTACGACACCAAGCCCGACCCGAGAGCCCCGCGCCTCGTCCATGTCGTCCAGCCCGAGGAGATCGCCGAACGCGCGGGCTACTCCCGCCCGCACACGGTCCATTGCGGCCCCGAGGGGATCTATGTGAGCGCGCTCGGCAACGGCAACGGCAAGGGCCCGGGTGGCGTCTTCTTGATGGATCCCGAGAGCTTTTCCGTGCTCGGCCGCTGGGAGATCGACCGCGGGCCCCAGTACTTCGCGTACGATTTCTGGTGGCATCTCGGCCACGACACCATGGTCACGAGCGAATGGGGCACGCCCGACATGGTCGAGGACGGCCTCGTGCCGGAGCTGATCCTGGGCGCCAAATACGGCCGCCGGCTGCACTTCTTCGACCTCCACAAGCGCCGGCACCTGCAGGAGATCGACTTCGGCGAGACGTACCAGCTCGTCTTCGAGCTGCGCCCGGCGCACGACCCGACCAAGGCCTATGGCTTCGTCAATTGCGTCCTCTCGCTCGAGGACCTCTCCTCCTCGATCTGGCTCTGGCACCGCGCCGACGGCAAGTGGGCGGTCGAGAAGGTGATCACGATCCCGGCCGAGCCGGCCGATCCCGACCTCCTGCCGCCGGTCTTGAAGCCCTTCGAGGCCGTGCCGCCGCTCGTGACCGACATCGATCTCTCGGTCGACGACCGCTTCCTCTACGTCTCCTGCTGGGGTACCGGCCAGTTCCTGCAATACGACGTCGCCGATCCCGCGCACCCGAAGCTCACCGGGGAATTGCGGATCGGCGGGATCGCGCGCCGCACCGCCCATCCGGCCGATCCCTCCCGACCCCTGAACGGCGGGCCGCAGATGGTGGAGGTGAGCCGCGACGGAAGGCGGATCTATTTCACCAACTCGCTCTATGGCGCGGTCGACCCGCAGTTCTATCCGGACGGCATCGAGGGCTGGATGGTCAAGGTCGAGGCCGATCCGGCGGGCGGCATGCGCTTCGATCCGCGCTTCTTCCTGCGCTGGCCGGGGCCGCACCGGCCGCACCAGATCCGCCTCGAGGGCGGCGACGCCTCCTCCGACTCCTATTGCTACCCCTCGTGAGCGCTAGGGTCGCGGTGCGGTCGGATCGCCCGGTGCGAACGAGCCCCGGGGCGTGAGCGGCGCGCTCGCGCCCTGGCTCGTCGTCGCGGGCCTCGGGGCCTTCCACGGCCTCAACCCGGCCATGGGCTGGCTCTTCGCCGTGGCCCTCGGCCTGCACCGCGGCTCGGCTCGGGTCGTGGCGTGGGCGATGGCGCCGATCGCGCTCGGCCACGCGCTCTCGGTCGCGGCCACCCTTCTCCTCTTCCTGGCCCTCGGAACCGTGCTCGAGCTCGCGCTCCTGCGCCGGCTCGCCGGGGCGTGCCTTCTCGCCTGGGCGCTTTGGGTCCTGCGCCGTGGCCATCCCCGCCGCGTCCGGGTCGGCATGACCACAGGTGCGGCCGGCCTTCTCTTGTGGTCGTTCACGATGGCCACGGCCCACGGCGCCGGGCTCATGCTCCTGCCCGCCCTCGTGCCGATCTGCTTCGCGGGCTCGCACCTGCCGCACCTCGCCACGACGAGCGCGCGCGCCTTCCTGGTCGTCCTGGTGCACAGTGGCGCCATGCTCGCCACGACCGCCGCCGTGGCGTTCCTCGTCTATCGGGTCCTGGGCGTAGCGATCCTGCGCCGGGCCTGGATCAACCTCGATCTGCTCTGGGCCTCGGCGCTCGTGGCCGCCGGCCTCTGGCTGCTCCTCGCCTGAGCGGCCCCTCCGCCGAGCGACCACCCGCCCGTTCAGAAGAGCCGCCAGATCCGGCCGCGTACGAACGTCACCCCCTCGTTGTCGCGGGCGTAGAAGACCGTGAGCAGCGTGCCGTCGGCGCGCGGCAGGGTGCAGGGATAGCCCATGTCCTTCGAGCCCAGCCCGCTCGCGATCTCGAGCGGGGCGTCGCTGCGCCAGCTGCGGCCCTCGTCCTCGGAGATCGCCGCGCGGATCGCGAAGGGCGGCCTACGGAAGCCGTAGCTGCAGAGCAGCCGGCCGTCGGCGAGCCGGCAGAGATGCGCGGGATAGCCGTCGATCCCGGTCGGCTCGGGCGGCGACCAGCTCAGTCCGCCGTCGACCGATTCGACCCGCCAGAGCGTGCGGCTCGCGTTCTCGCGCAGCAAGAGCAGCACCCGGCCGTCCTCGAGCAAGAGCGGGGCCGGCTCCTCGAAGCGCCGCGCCGGGTCGCAGGCGATCGGGATCGGCCGCGACCAGCTCCGGCCACCGTCCGTCGAGCGCAGGGCGAAGACCCGCCGATAGGCCGGACAGTCGCAGAGCGGCAAGAGGATCGTGTCGTCGCCGAGCACCACCCCGCCCCTCAGCCCGTAGCCGCCCTCGAACGGGCTCGGGTCGAGGGCCGTCGTGAACGGCCAGGACCGCCCGCCGTCCTCGGAGCGGTGCACGAAGGCGGCCCCCGGTGCGCGTACCCAGGGCAGGAGCGCGCGCGCCCGCTTGAGCGCGAGGCCCGCGGGCTCGTGCTCGGCCGAAGCCAGATGAGCGCGCACGAGCTCCTCGGGGAAGGCGAGACGGTCGCGATCGGGTCGCGCCTCGGCCGCCTCGAGCCCGAGCCACTCGAAGCGGTGCTGGTGGAGGAGGAGCCCGCCGTCCGCGAGCGGAGTGAGCCCGCCGCACTCGACCCCGCTCCACCCCGCATCGGGCACCGGCACGGGCGGCGACCAGCGCTCGCCCTCCTCGGCCGAGCGGACGAGGAGGTTCACGAAGGCCGGGTCCTCGGGCGGGTGGAGGACGAACGGCCGGCGCGGCGCGCGGGTGAAGAGGCAGAGCAACTCGCCGCCGTGGCGGACGAGGTGCGGATGGGCGCAATAGCTCGCCGGATCGCGATGGACGGTGACCTCGCCCAGGAGTTCGGCCTTCGTCACCACCGCTTCGGGCTCAATCGGCGAGGCGGAAGCGGGTGCAGCGCACGTATTGGAGCGGCCGCTCGTCCTCGCTCCATTCGTGGTAGAGGGCGAGGAGCGTGCCGTCCTCGAGCTGGACCACCGAGGGATAGCCGATGTGCTGATAGACCCCGGGATGGTGCCAGTCGACGGCGCCCGAGGCGCTCTTGCCGCTCCAGGGGCTCATCCGCGAGGAGCCGGGCTTCTCCGCGGCCGCCCGGCCGGGCACGCCCCCCTCGCGGATCACGACCTCGTTCTTCTTGTCCCAGGTGATCCCGTCCTCGGAGACGCAGCCCCGCACCCCGTAAGGCGGCCGTCGATAGCCGTAGATCATGAAGTAGCGGCCGTCCGCGAGCGGGATCATCTCCGAGGGATAGCCCCAGATGTTGGTCCAGCGCGGCGGGCTCCAGGAGAAGCCGTCGTCCTCGGAGACGGTGACGACCAGGTTCTTGGCGTCGCCCGAAGGGTTGACGTGGGTGCGCATGGTGCACACGAGCCGCCCGTCGCGCAGCCGCAGGAGCGCCGGCTCCTCGAAGTCGACGATCGAGGCCGGATCGTAGGCGAGCGTCGCGTAATATTCCCAATTGAAGCCGCCGTCGTCGGAGCGCACCAACGCCGAGCGCGTGCTCTCGCCCTCGCCCTCTTCCTCGTAGCCGCGGATGCGGCCGTAGAGGCCCATGAGGATGGCGCCATCGGGCAGCTGCCAGCAGCCGAGGCGGCAGCCGCCGTGCTTCATCGGCCGGACGTTGACCGGAATGGGCCGGCTCCAGCTCCGCCCTCGGTCGGTCGAGCGCAGCACATAGGTGCCGAGCCAGCCCTGCAGCTTGTAGGCCCAGGTCCAATCGCCCCATTCCGTGGTGAGCGGATGCGCCGACCAGGACACACCCTCGGGCTTGATGCCGCGCTTGAAGAAGCCCGTGATCGTGAGGTTGACGAGCCAGGTACCGTCGGCGAGCTCGCAGAAGCCGCAGTCCCAGTTCCCCTCGGTCTCGCTCCAGGGCAGCACCACCTCCGGCGGCGACCAGGTCAGGCCGCCGTCGGCCGAGCGGGCGAGCAGCGTCTGCCCGCTGTCGTGGTGAAAGGGAAATCGCTCCTCGTTGAACACGGCCACGATCTCGCCGCTCGCCACCCGGCGGGCGGCCACTTGGTTCACGCAGTGCTCCGGGTGCCGGAAGACGTCGTGATGGGTCACGTCGACGATGCGCGGCACGGCTCGGCCCTCCCCGCGGCGGCTCGTTCCTCCGGTCGATCGAGTGGCACGCGGCCGGCGCCGCGATGTGACCGCGCGCGTCACCGATCGGACCGCGCGCGACATCGAGGGATCGAGCGCAGGAGCCGGCCGGCGCGTCGCGCTCGGTCACGTTCGTGTCGCCTCGGGTGACGTCGCCCGGCCGTCCCCGTTCGATAGTCCGATCGGGAGAGGCGGCCTCCGATCGCCGCACGAAGAAACGAGGGAGGTGCTCCATGCGCACGAGCTGGAGGTGGAGCCGGCGCAGTCTGTTGAGCGGGGTCGCGACCGCCGCGGCCGCACCGTTCCTGTTCCACGGCCGCGCCCCGCGGGCGCAACGGACGATCGAGATCGTCCACTGGTCCTGGCTCGCCGCCTCCGACGGCGAGATCTGGCAGCAGTCGATCGACGCCTTCAACCGCGCGCACGAGGGCAAAGGTGTGCGCATCAAGATGGAGCTCGTGCCCGAGGAGCAGTTCGTCACCAAGGTGCTGGCGGCGGTCGTCACCGGTCGCGCCCCCGATTTCGGCTGGGGCACGGCCGGCATGCGCGCCAAGCTCGTCAAGGACGGGGTGATCGTGCCCCTGGACGATCTCGCCAAGAAGGTCGGGCTCGATCTCGCCGATTTCGACGCCTTCGCGCTCCAGCAGGCGCGTTATCCCAAATACGGCAACGCGCTCGCCATGGTGCCCATGGACCTCATGAGCCTGCAGCCGCTCGTCAACGATGCGCACCTCAAAGAGGCTGGGCTCGATCCGGGCCGCTTCCCCGAGGACGGGGCGGGGCTCCTCGAACTCGCCAAGGCGACGACCAAGAAGGAGGGCGGCAAGGTCGTCCGCTCGGGCATCCTCATGACCGGCTCGGGCGTGCACCCGACCGTGACCTGGGGGATCGTCGCCGCCCAGATGGGCTTCCAGCGCGCCTCGAGCGACCTCAAGAAGGCGGCGGTCAACCCGCAGGCCGGCATCAAGGCCATGGAGTGGGTGCTCGATCTGTTCGACAAGCACCAGGTCGCCACCCGCGAGATCACCGACCGTTACAAGGCCTTCGGCACGGGCCAGGGCACGGTGTTCTGGACCGGGCCCTGGACCTTGAACGGCTACACCCAGCAGAAGCTCGATTTCTCCGCCCATCTCTTCCCGAAGATCGGCGAGAAGCGGGTGACCTATTTCGAGATGGGCGGCCTCGAGCTCTACAAGCAGGCCGATCCGGGCCGCTACGAGGCCACCATGGCGGCCGTCAAATGGCTCTCCGACAACAGCTTCCTGTGGACGACGGTGGGCCGCGGCGCCTCGCCCCGCAAGTCCATTCTCGCCCGACCCGACTACAAGACCGCGGGCCACGACTGGAAGGTGCGCGGCGCCTTCATCGAGGGCATGAGCTTCGCCACCGAGGGCGAGATCCCGGTCGAGGCGGGCCCCGACTTCACCATCTATTCGGGCGGCAACGTGCTCGCCAAGACGCTCGAGCAGGTCTGGGCCGGCAAGAGCAAGCCCGAAGAGGCGATGGCCCGCATCGCCGAGCATTGGCAGAAGGCGCTCGACGCCGGCTGAGCCGCGGGCGGCGGGAGGAGCGGTGAAGGGCGGCGACGGCGGCCGCCGGGCGCGCGACGCCTGGGCCGGCTGGTTCCTGGTCGCCTTCTTCACCCTCCCCTTCCTGCTCTTCAACCTGGCCCCGCTGCTCTTCGGCATCGTCCTCGCCTTCACCGAATGGGGCATCATCGGCGACCCGGTCTGGGTCGGCACCGCCAATTTCGAGCGGGCGCTGGCCGATCCCTGGGTCGCCAACGCCTTTCTCAACACGTTCTGGTACGCCGCGATCATCGTTCCGGGCGTGGTCGTGCTCGGGCTGCTCACGGCGCTGCTGGTCGACCGCCGCTGGCCGCTCGCGGGCCTCGCCCGCACCTTCTTCTTCACCCCCAACGTCGTGCCGGCCACCGTGATCGGCCTCGTCTGGGTCTGGCTGCTCGATACCCGCTTCGGCCTCGTCAACCAGTATCTCGGGCTCTTCGGCATCGCCCCGGTGCCCTGGCTCACCTCGGGCGACTGGTCCTTGATCGGCGTCGCGCTCGCCTCGATCTGGTGGGACCTCGGCCTCGCCTTCATCCTGTTCTTGGCGGCGCTGCAGGACGTGCCCGAGGAGCTGCACGAGGCGGCCGCCATCGACGGCGCGGGGCCCTTGCGTCGCTTCTGGCACGTCACCCTGCCGCATCTGCGACCCACCTTGAGCATGGTCGTCACGCTCCAGGTGATCGCGTCCATGCGGATCTTCAGCCAGGTCTACGTGATGACCAACGGCGCCCCGCACGGCTCCTCGCAATCGGTCATCCACTACATCTACCAGACCGCGATCGTGCAGTTCCGCCTGGGCTACGCCTCGGCCGTCTCCGTCCTCCTGTTCCTCGCAATCCTCGCGATCACCATCCTCCATCGCCTGCTGCTCGCGGAGCGCGCCCGTGGCGCGGGCTGACGGTTTCGCGCCCGGCGGCCGCCGGCTCGGGCCGCGCACCCTGCCGATCTGGCTCGCGGGCCTCGTGCTCGCGATCCTGTGGGTCGCCCCCTTCGCCTGGATGGTCACGACCTCCTTGAAGCCGCCGGCCCAGGTCATGACCGCGGCGATCGAGTGGATCCCGCGCGAGATCACCTTCGAGAACTATGCCCGCGTCTTCCGCTATCCGGTGCTGCGCTGGGCCTTCAACAGCCTCGTCCAGGCGACGATCGCGACCGCGGCCTCGGTCCTGTTCGGGGCGATGGCGGGCTACGCCCTCGCGCGCCTCGCCTTTCCCGGCAAGCGCCTGCTCTTCGCCCTGTTCTTGGCCGTCCTCATGATCCCTTCCGAGATCGCGGTCGTGCCGCTCCTCTTGGCCTTCATCAAAGCCGGGCTCGCCAGCTCTTATGCCGCCTTGATCCTGCCGCAGATCGGCAACGTCCTGGCGGTCTACGTCTTCCGCCAGTTCTTCTTGTCGTTCCCCAAGGAACTCGAAGAGGCGGCGATCGCCGACGGTGCCGGGCGTTTGCGCATCTTCTTCACCATCGCCCTGCCGCTCGCCCGGGCACCCCTGATCGCCGTCTCGGTGATCCTCTTCACCCTCAACTGGAACAATTTCCTGTGGCCCTTGCTCATCACCTTCGACGAATCGATGAAGACCATGCCCGTGGGCATGGCCGCCTTCGCTCCCGTCGTCGGCACCCACACCCAGCTCGAGGGCTATGCCGTGGCGATGGCCGCCGCGACGCTCCTGTGCATCCCCTCCGTGCTCCTCTTCCTCCTCACCCAACGCCACTTCATCCGCGGCATCGCCATGGGCGGGGTGAAGGGCTGAGCGCGCGCCGGAGACCCCAGCCTTGCGCACCGAGCTCTTCGTCGACGGCCGCTTCGTTCCCGCCACGAGCGGCGAGCGGCTCCGAGTCCTCGATCCCGCCACCGAGGAGCTCCTGGCCGAGGTCGAGGCCGCCGGACCGGCCGATGTCGACCGCGCGGTCGACGCGGCGCGGCGCGCGCTCGGCGGGCCCTGGGGGACGCTCGCCCCGGCCGAGCGCGGCCGCCGCCTCCTGGCGCTCGCCGAGCGGATCGAGGCCGCTTCCGAGGCGCTCGCTCGGCTCGAATCGCGCAACACCGGCAAGCCGCTTCGCGAGGCCCGCGACGACCTCGCGGGTGTGGTGAAGACCTTCCGCTACAACGCCGGGGCGGCCGACAAGCTCGAGGGCGCGACGATCCCGCTCGGGCCCTCCCTCTTCGATGCGACCCTGCTCGAGCCGCTCGGGGTCACCGCCCACATCCTCCCCTGGAATTTTCCTCTGGGCATGCTCGCGCGCTCGCTCGCTCCGGCCCTCGCCGCCGGCTGCACGGCCGTGGTCAAGCCGGCCGAAGAGACGCCGCTCTCCGCGCTCGCCCTGGCCGAGCTGCTGGCCCCTGCCGGCATCCCCGAAGGAGTGGTCGCCGTCGTCCCCGGCACGGGCGAGGTCGCGGGCGAGGCCCTCTGCCGCCATCCGGGCGTGGCCGGCATCACCTTCACGGGCTCGGTGGCGACCGGCCGGCGGGTCATGGCGCTCGCGGCCGAACGGGCGGTTCCGGTCGTCCTCGAGCTCGGCGGCAAGAACCCGCTCCTGGTCTTCGCCGACGCCGATCTCGACCGGCTCGAGGCCACGCTCGTCCCCGCCTGCTTCGAGAATGCGGGCCAGGTCTGCTCGGCCGCCTCCCGGCTCCTGGTCGAAGCGCCCTCGGTCGAGGACGTGACCGCCCGGCTCGTGGCCCGCGCCCGCGCGCTCCGCCTCGGCCCCGGCCTCGACGACCCCGATCTCGGCCCCTTGATCTCGGCCGCCCAGCGCGCCCGGGTGCTCGATTGGCTGGCCGAGGCGCACGCCGGCGGCGCCCAGATCCTCACGGGCGGCCGCCCGCCGGCCGTGCCCGCGCGCGGCTTCTTCCTCGAGCCCACGGTCCTGCGCCGCGTGCCGCCCGATTGCCGCCTCGCGCGCGAGGAAGTCTTCGCACCCGTCGTCACGATCGAGCCCTTCGCGAGCGAGAGCGAGGCGGTCGCTCTCGCCAATGCCGGCGCCTACGGCCTGGTCGCCGGTGTCTTCACCCGCGATCTCGCCCGCGCCCTGCGCCTCGCGCGCGCTCTCGAGGCGGGCTCGGTCTGGGTCAACGGCTGGTATCTGGGCGGCCAGCAGGCACCGGTGGGCGGGGTCAAGGCTTCGGGCTTCGGCCGCGAGCGCGGCCTGCCCGGCCTGTTCAACTATCTGCGCCTCAAGAATCTCGCGATCGCGCTCTGAACCCGTCCTTTGCTCGGCGCTCGCGGCGGCCGGCAACGGCCCTCAATCGTCGGGGGCCGGGAGGGCGAGCCGTTGGCGGACTTCGGGGCGGAAGCGCTCGAGCCGTTCGCCCGAGAACTGGCGGCGGAAGCTGCGCGGCGAGAGCCCGAAGCGGGCCTTGAAGCAGCGCGAGAACACCGAGGGCGAGCCGAAACCCGTGGCGACCGCGATCTCCTGGATCGAGAGATCGCCGTAGAACAGGTGGTTGCGGGCCGCGAGCAGCCGCAGCCGCAGCGAGAGCGCGGCCGGGCTCTCGCCGAGCCGGGCTCGTGCGAGCCGCTGGAGCTGGCGCAGCGAGAGCCCCGCCCGGCGGGCGATCTCGGCGGGCGGCAGCGGCTGGTCGAGATGGCGCTCGATCAAGCGCACCGCCGCCTCGAGCCGCGGGTCGAGCGGCCCCGGCACGGCCGGGAGCGGCGGCCGCTGCGGCTCGTGGCCGAGCCGGGCGCGCTTGTGCACGAGCCCCGCCCGGACCACCTCGGCGAGCTCCGCGCCCGCCTTCCGCCGCACGAATTCGAGCATCATGTCCAAGGTCGCGATGCCGCCGGCACAGCTCGTCCGGCCGCGCTCGACCACCCAGAGCTGCTCCACGACCTCGAGGTTGGGGTAGCGCTCGCGGAAGAGCGGGATCGCCTCCCAGTGCAGCGTCACCCGCACGCCTTCCAAGAGCCCCGCCTCGGCCAGCGCGAACGCGCCCGTGTCGACCGCGCCGAGCTGCGCCCCGTGCCGGGCGAGCCGCCGCAGCCACCCGAGCACCGGTCGGGTCAGGTGCGGCAGGGGCTCGTTGCCGGCGAAGACGAACACGGTGGGAAAGAAGGGCACCTCGCGGATGCCGCGGTCGGGCTGGAGCTCCATGCCGTTGGTCGCCCGCACCGGCCGGCCGTCGACCGTGAAGAGATGGGTCGAGAACAGCCGCCGCCCGGCGTTCTGGTTGGCGATCCGCAAGGTCTCGAGGGCGAGGATGAGGGCGTAGATCGGGAACTGCGGCAGCAGCAGGAACCCCACCTGCTCGGGCGCGGCCTCGCTCGGGGCGTCGGGCGCGGGGCCGCGCGCGGAGTCGGGCTCGGGGCCGCGCGCCGAGTCGGGCACGGGATCGGGTGGCGGCTCGGGCACGGGATCGGGTGGCGGCTCGGGCACGGGATCGGGTGGCGGCTCGGGCACGGGATCGGACGACCTCCCGCCGCGAACGATCAACTCGGCGGCGCGAAGGGTCAAGTCCGCACCCCCGCCCCGTGCGAGCCTGCAAGCGTCGGGAAGGAGCGGCGCGGGCCGCTCCGGCGAGGGCGGGATCGGGGCATGGATCGCGCAGAAGCGCTCCGGGATCTCGAGGGATGCTACGTCACGATCCCGACCATGTTCCGCGATCCCGACCTCGAGCTCGATCTCGCCGCCGTCCGCCGGCACGTCGGCTGGCTGATCGACCACGGGCTCGACCGCCGCTACGCCACCTTCCTGGCCGGCGGGGCGGCGGGCGATTTCTCGACGATGAGCTTCGAGGAACGTCTGCGCGTGGCCGAGGCCGTGGTCGAAGCGGCGCGAGGCCGCGTGCCGGTCGCCATGGGGGCGCAGACCACCAGCACGGCCGAGGTGCGAAGGCTCGCTCGCGCCGCGGCCGAGATCGGCTGCCGCTACATCCAGGTGAGCTGCCCCTTCTATTTCCAGCACACCGAAGAGGACTTCTTCGAGCACGTCTGTGCCGCGGCCGATGCGGCCGATGTCGGCATCGTCGTCTACAATACCTTCTGGACGAGCGCGCCGGTCTCCTTCCGCCTGGTCGAACGGCTGGTCGAGCGGGTGCCCAACGTGGTCGGCCTCAAATGGGCCTGCCCCCGAACCGACGCCATGGA
>JANWZN010000088.1 GCA_025054575.1 Geminicoccaceae bacterium
CCGTGCCGCGGACGACCCTTCCCGCCGCCCGACCGCCATGCGCCCAGCCGATGGCGTCGGCGCCAAGGCCCGATCGACCGGGCGCCGCCACGAGGAGGCGGGTGCTGCCACCGCGTGGGGCCGCCCGGCAGCGGCCGGGGCGACCGGTCGCGACGGGCCCTCCGGCGGCCGGCCGGCGCGGCGAGCACGAACGTCCCTACCGCGCCGACGGCCCCCATGCGACGACGGCCCTTCCGACGGTCGATCGGCGCGGCCGGCGGCGGGTGCGGCTTGCTCGTCCGTTCGTGCTCTCCCATCTTGGCGGCGACGGTAGGCGCGGGGGCGGCCATGGGCGAGCGCAAGAACGTCTTCATCACCGGGGCGAGCCGCGGGATCGGGCACGCCACGGCGGCCTATTTCGTCCGTCAGGGCTGGCGGGCGATCACCTGCTCGCGCGACGAGGTGCCGCCGCAATGCCCGCGCAACGAGCGGCACGCCCACATCACGATCGATCTCGCCGAGACGCATCGTCTGTCGGAAGCCGTGGCCCAGCTCGAGCACATCCTCGACGGGCAGCAGCTCCACGCGCTCGTCAACAATGCCGGCTACTCGCCCAAAGCCGAGGGCGGCAAGCGCCTCGGCTGTCTCGACGGGACGATGGAGGTCTGGGAGAAGACCTTCGCGATCAACTTTTTCGCACCCGTCTATTTCAGCCGGGCTTGCGCGCCCTTGCTGGCCAAGAGCCAGGGCTCGATCGTCAATTTGACCTCGATCGCAGGCAGTCGGGTGCATCCCTTCGCCGGCTCCGCCTATGCGACGAGCAAGGCCGCCTTGACCGCGCTCACCCGCGAGCTCGCGGCCGATCTCGCCCATCTCGGCATTCGCGTGAACGCGGTCTGCCCGGGCGAGATCAACACCGCGATCCTCTCGCCCGGCACCGAGCAGCTGGTCGAGCGGATCCCGCTGCGACGGTTGGGCTCGCCCGATGAAGTGGCCTCGATCATCTATTTCCTCTGCAGCGAAGGAGCCTCCTACATCACCGGGGCCGAGATCCCGGTGAACGGCGGCCAAGACGTCTATTGAGCCGACGGCCCGGCCCGCTCCTCCGCGCGCGGCGGCCCCGGTCCGGCGTGGGCGGCGGGGGGATCCGGCCCGACGGCCGAGCCGAGCGTCGCGCCGCTGCCGGCCCGAACCGGCCGCCCGGCGGCCGGCTCCTCCGATCGCGTCGCGGGCGGCACGGGCTCGGCCGAGACGACGGGGCCGCCCAAGGCGAAGAGCAGCTGGAGCGCCAGAGCGGCGAGCGGATCGTGGTGCGGCAAGGGGTTGTCCTCCTCGGTCGACACCACGCTAGGCGCGTTCGGTAAAGACTTCGTGAAACGGAGCGTGGGGCGAAACGGAGGGTCGGCGCCTAGCCTTCTCTATTGCCGCTCGGGATCGGTCGCATCGCGGCGTCGAACCGGTCGAGCGAGGGCATCGGCAAGGGCTCGAGCGTCGCCACCTCGCTCAGATAGCGCTCGAGCGCGGCGAGATAACCCTC
The DNA here is from genome assembly GCA_025054575.1 of Geminicoccaceae bacterium. GTDB lineage: Bacteria > Pseudomonadota > Alphaproteobacteria > Geminicoccales > Geminicoccaceae > JANXAZ01. Next base: position 1,517 of record JANWZN010000088.1, read on the forward strand.
TCTGGTAGCACGATCGACATAGGGCACGTGCCAGGCCACGAAGGGCCGCGGCACGCGGTAGCCGACATAGCCGAGCGTGCCCTGGAGCAGGTGGCGCAGCATGCCCTCGAGCGGCCCGTGGATGCCGCCTTCGGCGAGCATCGACGAGCGCGCCCCGGCGGTGATCAGACAGAGGGCCCTTTTGCCGACCAGCCCGCCGCGATCGTAGAAGCGCCGACCTCCGTAAAAAAGACCGGAGAGGAAGACCCGATCGATCCAGCCCTTGAGGATCGCCGGCACCGAGAACCAGAACAAAGGGAAGGACAAGATCAAGAGGTCGGCGGCGAGGACTTTCTCGACTTCGGCTGCGATATCGGGTGCTAGCGTGCCAGTTTCGAAGGCATGGCGCTGCTCGAGGGCGTAGACGAGGTACTCCGGATCGCGTCGGCTCGCGAAATCGTCCGCTTTCGCCACCGGATCGAAGCGCATCGCGTAGAGATCGGAGATCACGACCTCGTGCCCACCGGCGCGCAGCACCGCGGCCGCCCGATCCTTCATCGCCGCACAGAACGAGCGCGGCTCGGGATGGGCGTGGACGAGCAGGACCTTCACGGCGCGAGCCCCCGCAAGCGGGCGCTGCGCCGGCGCAACAGCTCGGCCACCACCAAGAGCGCCACGGCAAGCGCCACGAGCACGGTCGCCGCCGCCAGGATTTCGGGGCTGATCTCCTCGCGAATACCGTCGAACATCTGGCGCGGGAGGGTGCGCTGGGCCGGACCGGTCAGGAACAAGGCCACGACCACCTCGTCGAAGCTGGCGACGAAGGCGAACAGCGCCCCGCTCACCACGCCCGGCGCGATGATCGGCAGGGTCACCTTGCGGAACGCCACCCAGGGCGATGCCCCGAGACCCTGCGCCGCGCGCACGAGGCTCGGATCGAGCGCGCCCAGGGTCGCCGACACGGTCACGAGCACGAAGGGCGCACCCAAGACCGCGTGCGCGATCGCGAGCCCCCAGAGGCTGCCGGTCAGGCCGAGCGGCCGGTAGAAGAAATAGGCGCCGATGGCGACGATGATGACCGGCACGATCATCGGTGCCAGCATCAACGCCATCAACAGGCCCTTGCCGGGAAAGCGCGCTCGCGCGAGGCCCATCGCCGCGAGCGTGCCGAGGCCGGTCGCGAGCACGGTCGCGATCGCCCCCACGATCAAGCTGTTCTTGAGGGTGACCCGCCAGATCTCGTGCTCGACCAGCCGTTCGTACCAGCGCAGGCTCAAGCCCGGCAGCGGAAAGTGCAAAAACGCCCCGGCCGAGAAGGAGAGCGGGACGATCACGAAGATCGGCAGGACGAGAAAGGCGAAGACGAGCAGGCAATAGAGCCAGAGGCTCGTCCGCCCGAGGATACCGGAGCCCAGCATCGCTCAGCCGAGCCGCAGCCGCTCGATGCCCACGAGCCGGGCATAGAGCCAGTAGAGCAGGAGTGTCGCGAGCAAGAGGAGCGTCGCGAGGGCCGCCGCCATCCCCCAATTGGCCGTCTGCAGGGTGAAGAACGCCACGAAATAGCTGATCATCTGATCCGCCGCCCCGCCCACCAGGGCCGGCGTGATGTAATAACCGAGGGCGAGGATGAAGACCAACAGACAACCGGCCGCCACCCCCGGCATCGAGAGCGGTAGATAGACCTTGCGAAAGGCCGAAAACGGCGTCGCCCCGAGCGAAAGGGCGGCGCGCGTGAGCGAGAGCGGGATGCCGCGCATGACGCTGTAGAGCGGCAACACCATGAAGGGCAGGAGCACGTGCGTCATGGCGACGAGCACGCCCGTGCGGTTGAACACGAGGGCGACGGGCTCGGCCAACAGCCCGGCGCGCAGGAGGAAGTCGTTGACGACACCTTCGCGCTGCAAGAGCACGATCCAGGCGGCGGTGCGGACCAGAAGCGAGGTCCAGAACGGCAGCAGCACGAGAATGAGCAGCGGGTTGGCCCAACGCTCGGGCAGGCTCGCCAACAGATAAGCGAGCGGGTAGCCCAAGATCAGGCAAAACAAGGTGACGAGCCCGCTGATCCAGAAGGTCCGCACCAGGATGTCGAGGTAGATCGCCTGGTCCGGCGGCACCCGCACGATCGCGTCGTGGTCGTCGCGCTGCAGGTCGACGGCGGCCAAAAGGAAGATGTCGGTCCAGGGCTGTGCCGCCCGCCTGAGTCCGGCCCAGATCGCGGGCTCGCCCCATTGCGGATCGAGCGCTACGAGCGTCTCGAGCCAGCTGCCCTGCGGGCTTTCGGGCAGCCGGCGGGCGGTCGAGAGGATCAGGTTGCGCCAGCCCGCCTGCTCGCGGTTGAGCCGCTGGGCGACCAAGGCCGACTGCCGGCGCACATGCGCCTCGCGCAGTTCGCTCGCGACGATCGCGACCACGGGCTCGGGCGGCGGGCCGAGCCCGCGCCAAGACCGCAGCACTTCGGCGCTCCGCGGCATGGCGGTGGCGAGCTCGTGGTTGTCGACCGCCTTGGCGAGCATGCCCAGGATCGGCAGCAAGAAGAACACGACCAGAAACGCCGTGAGCGGCAGAGCGAGCACGAGCCCGCCCAGATTCTTGCGCCGCTCGGCCCGTCGCAGGGCACGGCGCAGCTCGGCGACGGCGGTGGTGGCCATGGCTCGCCGCGTGGACGCGGGCGACCGCGGCGGGACCGCGGTCGCCCTGCCTCAGCCGCCGGACGTCGCCCTCACCGCTGCGCCGCCCAGGCGTTGAACCGTTCGTTCAGCTTCTCGAGGTTCTCGACCCAGAAGCTCGCGTCGAAGAACAGGCCGTGCGGCAGGTTCTGCGGCGAGGACGGGATCTCGACCGCGAATTCGGCCGGCACGAGCTTGCCGCCGTCGACATGGGTGGGTCCGTAGGGAATGAGGGCCGGCAGCTTCGCCTGGTTCTCGGGCCGCGTGACGTACTGGACGAACTTGAAGGCCTCGGCCTTCTTGGGCGAGTTCTTGAGGATCACCCACGAATCGATCTGGTAGACGAAGCCCGCGTCCCAAGCGATCTTGAAGTTGCGCTTGTCCTGACGGTTGGCAGCCGTGATGCGGCCGTTGTAGGCCGATGTCATGACCACTTCGCCCGAAGCCAGAAGCTGCGGCGGCTGCGCGCCGGCCTCCCAGAAGATCAGATCCTTCTTGATGCTGTCGAGCTTGGCGAAGGCCTTGTCGACCCCACCCGGCGCTCTGAGCGCCTCGTAGACCTTGGCGGGCGGGACGCCTTGCGCCATCGTCGCGAACTCCAGCGCCTGGCGCGGGCCTTTGCGCAGCCCCCGCTTGCCCGGGAACTTCTGGGTGTCGAAGAAATCGGCCCAGGAGCGCGGGCCGCCGGTCGGGAACTTGCCTCCGTCATAGGCGAGGATGGTGGCCCAGACGATGGCACCCACGCCGCATTCGTGAACGGCTGCGGGCAGGAACTTGTCCTTGCCGCCGAGGGCCGCCCAGTCGAGCGGCTCGAGGATGCCCTCCTCGCAGCCCATCTCGAGCTCGTCGGTCTCGACCTGGACCAAGTCCCACACCGGCGTCCCCTGCGCCTTGGTGCGCAGCACACCGATGCCGCCGTCCCAGGTGTCCTCGACCAGCTTGATGCCGGTCTCTTTCTGGAACGGCTCGAAATAGAGCTGGCGCTGGGCCGCCTGATAGGCACCGCCCCACGAGGTGATCGTGAGATCGCGGGCCGCGGCGGTGCCGGCGGCCAGAACGAGCGCCACGGCCGCTGCGGCCAGCGTGCGGGTCGACGTCATGCCTGCCTCCGAAGCGAGCTGTCCGCGGCCGAGATTGACGCCGCCTCGCCGCGGCGTCCAGCACTAGGAGCGAGTGCGCGCCCCGGTTTCGATCGGTAAGAGAGCGCGCAAACCCTCACGATAGCTCGGATAGGCCAAGCGGACCCCGAGCTCGGCCTTGATCCGCTCGTTCCGCACGCGCCGATTGTCGCGATAGAAGCTCCGCGCCACGGGCGAGAGCGCGGCCGTCTCGAACGGCTCCTCGGGCGGCGGCGGCACGCCCAGGAGCTCGGCCGCGAAGGCCACGACGTCCTGCGGTGGTGCCGGCTCGTCGTCGCAGACATTGTAGACCCGGCCCGGGTTCGGCCGCGCCATCGAGGCCTCGAGCGTGCTCGCGATGTCCTCGACGTGGATCCGCGAGAAGACCTGGCCCGGCTTGACGATCCGTCGGGCGGTGCCGTCGAGCAGCTGAAGGATCGCGTTGCGGCCCGGCCCGTAGATCCCGGCCAGCCGGAAGAGATGCACGGGCAGGCCCGATGCCTGCCAGGCGGCCTCCGCCCGCGCCCGCCGGTCGGTGCGGGCCGTGCTCGGATCGAGCGGGGTGTCCTCCTCGACCCAGCCGCCGCCGCGATCGCCGTAGACCCCGGTCGTCCCGAGCCAACCGACCCAGGCGAGCCCGGCCAGCCGGCGCAGATCGCGGCCGTGCCGATCGAGGACCGGGTCGCCCTGCTCGTCGGGCGGGATCGAGACCAAGACGTGGGTCACACCCGCGAAGGCCTCGGCCGGCAAGGGTCGGCCCCGCTCGAAGAGAAAAGGCCGGACCCCCTCGCCCTCGAGCGCGAGCGCTCGGTCCGGGCTCCGGGTCGTGCCGCGGATCTCCCAGCCACGTGCGCGCAACCGCCCGGCGAGAACCCGGGCGGTGTAGCCGTAGCCGAAGCAGAGCAGGATCAGCTGCGTCGCTCCCGTGGCGGCGTCGACACCCTCTTGTCGACAACGCCGCTTGCGCGTTCATCTAGCGCGCAACGAGGGTGGAACAACGACCCCATGCCGCGCCTGATCGTCTCGACCGTCGGCACGAGCCTGTTGACCAACAGTGCCACCAACAGCGCCGACAAATCGCTCCTGCCGCTGCTGCGGCGGACCGCCAATCTGCGCGCCCGCGATCTCGATCCGGCCGACAAGGAGCAGCTGGAGCGGCTGATCGCGGCCTGCCGCGAGCGCCTCGCCCGGGCCGGGATCCCGGAAGCCAAGCGGCTGAGCGCCGAGCTCAACGGCCTTCTGGCCATCCCCGACGTGCTGGAGCGCGAGGCCTTCGCCACGGACGATCAGCATCTCCTGATCGCCACCGACACCGCGCAAGGGGCCGCGACGGCCGAGATGGTGCGCGAGTGGATCGAGGCCCGTGACGGCAATGCCGCGATCGCGAGCGTCCCCGATCTGCGCACCGACCGGCTCGCGACCTTTCGCACGGCACTGTCCGATCTCACCCTCCAGCTCCTCGACTGGACGCAGGGAAAGCGCGTGCTCTTGAACCTCACGGGCGGGTTCAAGAGCGTGAACGCCTTCCTCCAGTCGTTGGCGATGCTGCAGGGCTGGGAGAGCGTCTTCCTGTTCGAGAACGCGCACGAATTGTTGCGCATCCCGCGCCTGCCCGTGCAGTGGGACGCGGTGGCCGCGATCGCTCCGCACCTGGCCCTCCTGCGCCGGCTCAAGGCGGCGGAATCGTTGCCGGTGGCCGAAGTCGCGGGTCTGCCCGAGAGCCTCGTCTTCACCGACGGCGAGGAGGCCTGCCTATCGGCCTGGGGCACGGCCCTCCTCGCGCAAGCGAGCGAGAAGCTCTATCGCGAGCGCCTGCAGCCGCCGGCCGTGCCCGAGCTCGTCTTCGCCGACGCCTTCCGGCGAGACGCCGCGCAGCTCGGCCCCGACGATCTCGCCAAGCTCAACCGCCAGCTCGACGCGCTCGCCCGCTGGGCCGCCACCGACGGCCGGGTCAATCCGAAGAGCCTCGACGTCAAGCGCCTGAAAGGAAACCCCGTGCCCCCTTCGACGCACGAAGCCGACGCCTGGACCGGCACCGGCAAGCGCCTGTTCGGCCATTTCGAGGACGGCAAGTTCGTGATCGACCGGCTCGGCGATCATTTGTGAGCCGCCGCCCACTCCTCGCGCACGCTCGGCTCCGTCTCGGCCGGCGCGTGCACCGCCCGCAAGGAGGCGAAGCGGGCCGGCGCGGCGAGCCGGGAGAGCGCCCAGACCGCCGCCCCGCGCACGAGCGGTGAAGCAACGACGAGCCGCTCCGCGACCACCGGCAGCCAGCCCGGCTCGCCGCTGGTGCCGATCGCGACCAGAACGTTGCGCACGAACCGCTCGCGGCCGATCCGCTTGATGGGCGAGCCCGAAAAGAGGCGCCGGAAGCCCGCATCCTCGAGCCGGGCGAGCTCGGCCAAGGAGGGGGCCACGAGCTCCGGCCGCGGCAGCAAGGCGAGCTCGCGCGCCGCGGCTGCGAACTTGTTCCAAGGGCAGACCGCGAGGCAGTCGTCGCAGCCGTAGATCCGGTTGCCGAGGAGCGGCCGCAGCGGGCGCGGGATCGGGCCCGCGTGCTCGATCGTGAGGTAGCTGATGCAGCGCCGGGCATCGAGCCGGTAGGGTGCCGGGAAGGCGCCCGTGGGGCAGACCTCGAGGCAGCGCCGGCAACGGCCGCAATGGTCCGGCTCGCCCGGATCGCGCGGCAAGAGCGCCGTGGTCAAGATCGCGCCCAGAAACAGCCAGGAGCCGTGGCTGCGGCTCACGAGGTTGGTGTGCTTGCCCTGCCAGCCGAGCCCGGCCCGCTGCGCCAAGGGCTTCTCCATCAAAGGTGCGGTATCGACGAAGACCTTGACCGCCTCGCCGGTCCGGGCGGCGAGCAGGCCCGCGAGCTCCTTGAGCCGGCCTTTGAGAACCTCGTGATAGTCGCGGTTCCGCGCATAGACGCTGATGTAGCCGCGATCGCGAAGCGCGAGCTCGGGCAGCGGATCCCCGGGCGGTGCGTAGGAGATCCCGCTCAGAAGGGCCGAGCGCGCCTGCGGCCAGAGCCGGGAGGGGTCGCTCCTGATCTCGGGATCGCGGGCGAGCCAGTCCATCTCGCCCTGCATCCCCGCCTCGAGGAACGCGCGCAAGCGCTGGCCGACCTCGGCCGGCAGCGCGGGCTCGCACACCCGGGGCGGGAGCAGGCCGAGTTTGAGCGCCCGCACCCGCAGTTCGGCCAACAGCCGATCGCCCGCCCGCCGGTCGGCGACTGAATCGAGCGTGGCCGCCGCCTCGCGCACCCCACACCCCGCCGCTTCAGAAGTCGGGATCGTCGTAATGCTCGGGCGGGTTCAGGCCCACGATCCGGTCCATGAGGATCGGGCGGAAGGAGGGCCGCGACTTCATCTTGGCGTACCATTCGCGCGCCCCGGGCGCCTCCTTCCAGGGCACGTCGCCCAGATAGTCGAGCACCGAGAGATGGGCCGCGGCGGCGATGTCGGCCATCGTCATGGCATCGCCCGCGAGCCATTTGCGCTCCTGCCAGAGCCAGTCGATGTAGGCCAGGTGCAGCCGGATCGCCTCCGCACCCCGGCGGACCGCGTCGGAGGAGGGGAACCCGGCCCGCTTCCAGCGCTTGACGATCTTCTCCCGCCACAAGGGATCGCTGACCTCGCGGGCGAACTTGCTGTCGAACCAGGCCACGAGCCGGCGGGTCTCGGCCCGCTCGCCGATCGAGCGACCGAACAGCGTGGTCTGCGGATAGGCCTCTTCGAGATATTCCTCGATCGCCCGGCTGTCGCAGACCACCCGCTCGCCGTCGACCAGGACCGGGGCTTCCGCCGCCGGGTTGAGCGCCAAGAACCAGTCCTCCATCGCCCAGGGCTGCACCTCGACGAGCTCGAAGACGAGCTGCTTTTCGCGCAACGCCACCCGGATCTTGCGCGAATAGGGGCAAAGCGGCACGTGGTAGAGGCGCAGCATGGCGGCTCCCGGTCCGATCGGCACCTTGGAACCGCAAGCCGCCCGCGGGCGCAAGCGGCTTGTCGGCCGGCCGGCGCGGTGTCGGGCCGAGTGCTCGCAGCCAATCGGAGTGCACCCTTGCGCCATCGTGTGCTCGTGATCGGCCTCGGCGCCGCCATGGCGCCGCATCTCGAGAGCCTCCTCGAGCTCGCCGATCGAGTCGAGATCGCCGCCGCCTGGAGCCGCAGTGCCGCCCGTCGCACGGCCTTTGCCGAGCGGTTCCCGGGCGTGCGGGTGGCCGAGGATCTCGACGCCCTCTTGGCCGACCCCTCGATCGATCTGGCGCTTTTGTTGACGCCCCCGGACGCCCGCGAAGGCTTCGTCCGCCGGCTCGCGGCTGCGGGCAAGCACGTCTTGTGCGAAAAGCCGCTCGAGCGGACGGCGAGTGCGGCCCTGCGGATCGTCCGGGTCTGCGAAGCCGCTCGCGTGCGGCTCGCGGTCATGCTGCAGATGCGGATGCGTCCCGCGAGCGTGCGGTTGCGCGAGCTCTTGCAGGAGGGCCGGCTCGGGGAGCTCGGCTTCGTCGAGATCCGGATCCCCTGGTGGCGGCCGCAGTCCTATTACGACGAGCCCGGCCGCGGCACGTTCGTGCGCGACGGCGGTGGCGTGCTGTTGACCCAGGCCATTCACACCCTCGACCTCGCCCTCCATCTCCTGGGCCCCGTGCGCGAGGTCGCGGGCCTCGCCACCACCACACGGCTGCACCGCATGGAGAGCGAGGACTTCGCCACAGCGGGCCTCCTCTTCGAGAGCGGCCTCGCGGGCAGCCTGTTCGCGACCACCGCCTGCTATCCGGGCGGCCCCGAGCGGGTCGAGATCGTCGGCAGCGAGGCAGCGGCCGTGCTCGAGGGGGGCGGGCTCGCCTTGCGCCGGCCCGATGGCGCGGTCGAACGGCTGGTCGAGCCCGAGCGCTCGGGCGCCGGAGCCGCCTTCATGGACTTCCCACACGACGCCCATCGCGCCGTGATCGCCGACGTCCTCGATGCGATCGACGAGGGCCGCGAGCCTCTGTGCTCGGGCCGCTCGGCGCTCGCCGTCCAGCATCTGGTGGAAGCGATCCTGCGCTCCTCGCGCAGCGGCCGGCGCGAGCCCGTTCCCTCCTGATCAACGCGGCGGCGCCGCGCCCGGTTCCCGGTCGAGCCCCTCCTCGGGCGGCAGTGTCAGGAGCTCGTCGAGCGTCCAGGGGCAGTGCTCTGGGATGCGTGCCGCCGCCTCCCGCTCGCCATGCGCCTCGAGCCCGAGGGCAGCGAGTTCGCGCCCGCGCGCGTAGAGGATCGGCAGTCGTGCCCGCAGATCGCGGCGGATCGTGGGCGTCAATCGGTCCTCGATCTCGGCGAGCGCGGCCACGCACGAGGCCCGCCAGAGCGGCCGGGGCGCGAGCGCCGGTGAGAAGGCGAGCTTGAGCCGATGTTCGATGATCCGGCGCAGCTGGCTGCGGACGGCGTTGCGCTGCTCCTTGCCCAAATCCTCCACCTCCTCGGCCAAATGCTCGAGGTCGAGCGGGCCGTTCCAGCGCTCGGCCGCGAGCCGGCGCAAGGCCGCCGCCTGCTCCTTGGTCCAGGCGTAGAAATCCTCTTCGTAGAGCTGCGCCGCATCGCGAGCCATGGCATCCTCCGCGACGAAAGCATAGCAGAGCGGCCGGCGGCGACCAGCGAGCGGGGCGATCGCCGCGGCCTTGCCCGGGAAGCGCGCATGGAACGCGAGACGATCGGATTTCTGGGCCTGGGTGCTGCGGGCGCGCCGATCGCCCGCAGGCTGGCCGCCGCTGGCTGGCCGCTCGTGCTGCTCGAGCGCGACCGCGCCGCCGCCGAGGCCCTGGCCGGGGCGGGCTCGATCGCGATCGCCCGCGATCTGGCCGAGCTCGAACGACGGGTCGGGATCGTCCTCACCTGCCTGCCGAGCGAGAAGGCGGTCGAGAAGGTGGCGGGCGCGCTCGCGCGCCCCGGTCTCCTCCTCTTCGACCTCTCGACCGTGCGGCCCGCGAACGCGCGCCGCCTGCACGCGTCGCTTTCCGGCCGCGGCATCCGCCACGTCGAATGCCCGATCCTCCCGCGCTTGCACGAAGGCCCCCCGAGCGACCTCTTCCTCCTCGTCTCGGGCGAGCCCGCCGACATCGAACGGGTCCGCCCGCTCTTGCCGGTGATCGGCCAGGAGCACCGGCTCGTGGGCGGTCCGGGTGCCGCGAGCCGGATCGTGTGCGTCCACAACGCGCTCGCCCTCGTCGAGCTCGCGGCGATCGCGGAAGCGATGGCGCTCCTCGCGGCCGACGGTGGCGACCTCGACGCCTTCCTCGCGGTCGTGGCCGCGGGCGGCGGCTGGGCTGCGAGCCCGCTCTTCCGTGCCGAGGCGCCGCGCATGCGCGAGGCCCGACCGGCGCCCGGCACGACGCTGCGGATCGCCGCCAAGGACGCGGCCCTGGCCGCGTCGATGGCCGAAGAGGCGGGGCTCGACCTGCCGCTCTTCCGGCGCACGGCCGAACTCTTGCGCGCCGCGCTCGCGGAAGGGCTGGGCGAGCTCGACATGGCCGCGGTCGCGCGCGCGATCGAGCGCGAGACCGGCATCGCGATCGCCCGCGCAGCCGCGTGAGCCCGTGCGGCCGGCCAGCCGACGGCCGCACCCGATGCCGATCGCCCGCGCACCGGCCCGGCTTCTTCCGAGAAGCGCGCGAACAGCGGCCATGCCGCGGGGTGGCTTCGCACACGGGGCTCGAGCCTCTATGCGGAATGAGTCGAGCGCGTGCCGGGCGCGCGCGTTGTCGAGGCACCCGCGAGGTCGCGCATGGGTATCCACAGCACGAGCTTGAAATTCGGCGTCGCCCAGGCCGTGCCGCGGCGCGAGGATCCTCGGCTCTTGACCGGGGGTGGCCGCTACACCGACGACCTGGTGCTGCCCGGCACGCTGCACGCGGTCGTGGTCCGCTCGCCGATCGCCCACGGCATCCTGCGCGCGGTCGACACGAGCGAGGCCGCCTCGGCACCCGGTGTGCACCTCGTCCTCACCGGCCGCGACCTCGAAGAAGCGGGCTACGGGCCCCTGCCCTGCGCGATCGCGCTCGTCTCCCGCGACGGTCGGCCGATGATCGTGCCGCCCTTCCCGGCGCTCGCCACCGATCGGGTGCGCTGGGCCGGCCAGCCGATCGCTATGGTCGTGGCGGAGACGCGCGCGCAGGCCCTGGACGCCGCCGAGCGCGTCCGGCTCGAGATCGAGCCGCTGCCAGCGGTGGTCGATCTCGAAGCCGCGATCCGGCCCGAGGCACCGCAGCTCTTCGCCGAGATGCCCGGCAACCTCGCCGTCGACTGGTGGTGGGGGCCGCAGGAGGAGGTCGAGCGCGCGATCGCCGGGGCCGCTAAGGTCGTGCGGCTGCGGGTGGTCAACAACCGGGTCGTGGTCAATCCCATGGAGCCGCGCGGTGCCATCGCCTCGTTCGAAGACGGCCGCTACGTCCTGCGCACCGGCTGCCAGGGGGTGATGGGGCTGCGCGCCCAGCTCGCCACGGTGCTGCGCTGCGAGCCCGAACGCATCCGCGTGCTGACCGAGGACGTGGGCGGCAGTTTCGGAATGAAGGCCTCGACCTTCCCCGAGCATCCCCCGCTCCTGCGCGCCGCCGAGCTCTTGGGCCGGCCGGTCGCCTGGCTCAACGACC
>JANWZN010000089.1 GCA_025054575.1 Geminicoccaceae bacterium
CAACAAGGCGTCCGTCTCTCGATCGACGATTTCGGGACCGGCTACTCGTCGCTGGCACTTTTGCAGCGGCTCCGGGTCCACGAGCTCAAAATCGACCGATCGTTCGTCGCCGCGAGCGCCTCGCCGGCGCAACGCGTGCTGGTGCGGACGGCGATCGAACTCGCCCACAATCTCGGCCTCGTCGCCGTGGCGGAAGGGGTCGAAACCGTCGAGCAGCTCCGCGTCCTGCAAGCAGCGGGCTGCGAACTCGGCCAGGGCTATCTGTTCGGCAAGGCGATGCCGGCCGCTCGCTTCGGCCGCCTGGTCGCCGCCGAACGGCTGCGGCACGCGGGGTGAGGGGATGGGCCAGCCGCAACCATCGCGCGGCGTCGCAGCGCAGGGCCATCCTCGGCGGAGCGGCGCGCCCGCGATCTGCTCAGACGTTGAAGTAGCGCGCCTGGGGATGATGGAGGACGATCGCCGAGGTGCTCTGCTCGGGCCAGAGCTGGTCTTCTTCGCCGAGTTCGACCCCGATCCGCGCCGCACCCAGCAGTTCCAGGAGCGGTGCTTGATCGGCCAGGTTCGGGCAGGCCGGATAGCCGAAGCTGTAGCGGCTGCCGCGATAACCCTGCTTCAGCAGCGCACGGAGGTCGCGCGCATCGAGATGGCCGAAGCCGAGCTCGGCGCGGATTCGCGCGTGGACGTATTCGGCGAGCGCCTCGGCGAGCTCGACGCCGAGGCCGTGCAAGCGGACATAGTCCTGATAGCGGTTCTGGGCGAACCATTCGCGCGCCACTTCCGAAGCGCGCTGACCGACCGTCACGACCTGCAGCGCGATCACGTCGCGCTCGTCGTCACGAATATCGCGCAAGAAGTCGGCGATGCAGAGCCCACCTTCCTTCCCCTGACGAGGCAAGTGGAATCGAACCAGTTCGCGCTCGCTGCCCGGCTCGAACACCACGATATCGTTGCCGTCACCGGCTGCCGGGAAATAGCCGTATGCGGCCTTCGGCTCGAAGACGACTTCCTCTTCGGCCCTCGCTACGAGGTCGGCCAGGATCGGTCGCAGCTCCTTCTGGGCCCACGCCAGAAACTCCTCGAGACGCCGGCCCTGTTTCTCGTAGCCCCAGTGGAACTGGTAGAGCATCGCCTCGTTGAGGTAGGGCAACAGCGCCTTGACCGGGACTCGCTCGATGATGCGCGAGCCCCAGAACGGCGGGTTCGGAACCGGCACGTTTCGCGTCAAGGCCTCGCGCCGCAGCCGAATCTCCTCGAGGTCGACGGGCCGTTGCGGCAGCCGCTGCGAGCCCTCGAGGTGCGCCAGGGTGCGAGGCTTCTTGCCGGACCGTGCCCGACCGGAGGCCTTGGCCGCGCGTTCGTCGACATAAGCCGCGAAGGTGCCGCTCACGATCTTGTCCATCAACACGAGGCCGTCGAACGCGTCGCGTGCATAGGCCAAGGGTCGGCCCTGATAGGCCCGATAGCAGTCCTCCTCGACGAACGCTCGAGTGAGCGCCGCACCACCCAGGAGAACCGGGATCTCGATCCCGTTCCTGGCCATCTCCTCGAGATTCTCTTTCATGATCACGGTCGATTTGACCAGCAGGCCCGACATGCCGATTGCATCGGCTTTGTGGACTTCGGCTGCCTCGAGGATGTTCGACAAAGGCTGCTTGATGCCGAGATTGACGACCTTGTAGCCGTTGTTCGTCAAGATGATGTCGACCAAGTTCTTGCCGATGTCGTGCACGTCGCCTTTGACCGTCGCCAGGACGATCGTGCCCTTGTGCTGGCCCTCGACCTTTTCCATCCGCGGCTCGAGGTAGGCGACCGCGGCCTTCATCGTCTCGGCCGATTGCAACACGAACGGCAGTTGCATCTTGCCGGCACCGAACAGCTCGCCGACCGTTTTCATGCCGTCGAGCAACAGATCGTTGATGATCGCGAGCGGCGTGTGACGCTGCAGCGCCTCCTCGAGATCGGCCTCGAGGCCTTGCCGATCGCCGTCGACGATGCGCTGTTTCAAGCGCTCTTCCACCGTCTCGGGTCGGGCCCGTCGCTCCGCTTCCGCTTTGCGGCCGGCGAAGAGCGCGATGAAGGCCTGCAAGGGATCGTAGCCCGTCTCTCGTCGGTCGTAGATCAAATCGAGCGCGACGCGGACTTCTTCTTGGGCGATCTTGTGCAACGGCACGATCTTCGAAGAGTGCACGATCGCACCGGTGAGACCACGCTTGCGGGCTTCGTCGAGAAACACCGAGTTGAGAACGTGGCGAGCCGCGGGTGCGAGTCCGAAGCTGATGTTGGAGAGCCCGAGGATGATCTGTACCTCGGGAAATTCTCGGGAAATCCGTTCGATCGCCTCGAGCGTCCAAGCACCCAGCTTGCGATCGTCTTCGTTGCCGGTGGCGATCGTGAAGGTGAGCGGGTCGATGAGCAGATCCGAGCGCGGCAGTCCGAAGCGATCGCAGGCGAAGGCGACCAGCCGCCGAGCGATCCGTACTTTGTCCTCGGCCGTCTTGGCCATCCCCTGCTCGTCGATGGTGAGCGCAATGACGGCCGCGCCGAACTTGCGAGCGAGCCGCAGGCGTGCCGCGGCCGGCTCCTCGCCGTCCTCGAAGTTGATCGAGTTGATGACCGGCTTGCCGCCATAGAGCTCGAGCGCCGCCTCGATCACCGGCAATTCGGTCGAATCGATCACGAGCGGGGCATCGATCTGCCCGCGCATCCGGCTCACGAGCTCGACCATGTCGGCGACTTCGTCGCGACCGACATAGGCGGTGCAGACGTCGAGCGCGTTGGCGCCCTCGCGGATCTGTTCGCGACCCATGGCGACGCACGCGTCCCAGGCGCCCGCCGCCTGATTCTCGCGGAAGCGCTTCGAGCCGTTGGCGTTGCACCGCTCGCCGATGTCGAGATAGGCGTTTTCCTGGCGCAGCGGCACGGCCGAGAAGAGCGAGGCGATCGAGGGCACCGGTGCCGGCTCGCGCGGCTTGGGCCGCGGTCTGAAGCCGTCCCCGGAAAGTCGCCGCAGCATCGCATCGAGGGCCGCGATGTGCTGCTCGTTGGTCCCGCAGCAGCCGCCCACGAAGTTCAAGCCGTCCTCGACCACGAACCGCTCGAGCCATCGTGCGAGCTCGGCGGGTCCCAGCGGATAGTGCGTCTTGCCGTCGCGCAGCTCGGGCAGACCGGCATTGGGCTGCACCGAGAGCAGCCCCGGCCAGCTGCGCGCGAGGGTGCGGACGTGCTCCGCCATCTCTTTGGGGCCGGTCGCGCAATTGAGGCCGAGCACGGGCACGTCGAGCGCACCCACGATCACCGCTGCGGCGGCGACGTCGGTGCCGACCAGGAGCGTACCCGTCGTCTCGACCGTGACCTGGACCAGGAGCGGGACGGATCGGCCGAGCCGCGCCATCGCCATCCGGCTGCCGTTGACCGCGGCCTTGATCTGGAGCGGATCCTGACAGGTCTCGATCAACAGCGCGTGGACCCCGCCCGCGAGCAGCCCCTCGGCCTGCGTGGCGAAGGCCGCTTCGAGCGTGCGGTAGTCGATGTGGCCCAAGGACGGCAGCCGCGTTCCAGGGCCGATCGCGCCGACGACGAAGCGGGTGCGGCCGTCGCGCGGCAGGCTGTCGATCGCTTCGAACGCGAGC
Organism: Geminicoccaceae bacterium; assembly: GCA_025054575.1. Classification (GTDB taxonomy): domain Bacteria; phylum Pseudomonadota; class Alphaproteobacteria; order Geminicoccales; family Geminicoccaceae; genus JANXAZ01. Next base: position 3,630 of record JANWZN010000089.1, read on the forward strand.
TCGGCGGCACGCCGATTGATCTCGAGCGCCCGCTCGGCAAGTCCGAACTCGCCGAGCGTGACCGGCGAGCCGCCGAAGCTGTTGGTCTCGAGCGCATCCGCGCCCGCCAGGAGATAGCGGCGATGGATCTCTCGGATCAGGTCCGGTCGCGAAAGATTGAGGACCTCCGAGCAGTTCTCCTGCCCCCAGAAATCGTCGAGCGACAGCCCCGCCGACTGGATCTGGGTGCCCATGCCGCCGTCGAACAGGACGAGGCGCTCGCGCGCGTGATCGAGCAGATCGGCCATCGGGATCGTCCGTGCTCAGCGCGCCGCGCCCGTCCGGGCGGCTTTGAGGATCTGGACGATGGCGAGCGGCAGCTCGGCGCGGTTCAAGGCGTAAACGTGGAGGGCGCCGATCCCTTCGGCGGCGAGCCGCCGCACCTGCTCGGCCACGACCGTGGCCGCGATCATGCCGTGCACGGCCGAACCTTCCGCCACGCCATCGAACAAGTCGGCGAGCCAGGTCGGGATCGAAGCGCCGCAGGCTTCCGAGAACCGGCGGATCTGGGCGAAGCTGTGGATCGGCATGATGCCGGGCACGAACTCGCTCGCGATGCCGGCGCGGTGGATCGCGTCGCGAAAACGGAGGAGCCGGTCCGTGTCGAAGCAATATTGGGTGATGATCCGGACCGCCCCGGCCTCGACCTTGCGCTTGAGATTGTCGAGGTCGAACTCGGCCGAGGGAGCCTCGGGGTGGACCTCGGGATAGCCGGCCACGCTGATCTCGAACCCGCCCTCGCGCGCGATGGCGCGCACCAGGTCGACCGCATAAGGGTAGGCATCGGGCCGCGGCCGATAGGGACCACTGCCCTTGGGCGGGTCGCCGCGCAGCGCCACGATGCGCGTGATCCCGGCCGCACGGTAACGCGCGAGCAGGGCGTCGACCTCGGCGCGCGACGCCGAGGCACAGGTCAGATGGGCCGCCACCGGCACACCGAACCGCTCCTGGATGGCCACGGCCAACGGATAGGTGCCGACCTCGCCGCTGCCGCCCGCCCCGCAGGTGACAGAAACGAAACGTGGCCGGGCGGCGACGAAGAGCTCCAGATTCTGCCAGAGCCGAGCCGCCGCCTCGGGCCCTTTCGGTGGGAACACCTCGATCGACAGCTGGACCGGCGGCAACGGCTCGTCGAGCCAACCGGCCGCGCGCGCCTTGCTCAAGGTGCTCGCCTGCCCGCTCATGCCACCAACCTCTGCTGCTCGCGGTCTGCGCACGCCACCGCCTCGCCGGCTACCCTCGCGGTCCACACCACGCTCGTGAGCTCCCGCCCGGACAAGCGAACCGGCGGCTCTTCGACCAGCCCGAGCTCGGCGAACCAGGCCGACATCTCGCTCTCGGCGAAGCCGAGACGACGGTGCCGGCGCTCGATGCGCAGATCTTCGCGGTGGTGCGCGGCGAGATCGACGACCACCAAGAGGCCGCCCGGTGCCAAGACCCGGCGCGCCTCGGCCAGCACGCGGAGCGGATCGTCGGCGAAGTGGAGCACTTGATGCAGCGTCGCCGCCGCGAAGCTCGCCGAGGGTATCGGCAGACGATACATGTCGGCCTGGCGAACCTGGCAGTGCCGCAAGCGGGCCCGGTCGAGCCGGTCGCGGGCGACCGCCAACATGTCGCGCGAGAGGTCGATGCCCAGACCTTCCTCGACGTAAGGGGCCAGGACCTCGAGGATGCGGCCGGTTCCGGTGCCGATGTCGAGCAGGCTGCGCGGCCGGCGCGCCGCGAACAGTCGTTGCAGGACGGCTTCGACCCGACCGCCGTCGACGGCGAGATCGCGCTCGCTGTCCCAGGCCGCCGCGCGCTCGTCGAACCAACGGGCGATCTGGTTTCGGCGGGTCTCGCGAACGACCGCCAGGCGGTCGCGGTCGAGCGCCAAGACCGGGTCGTCGTCGGGCAGGAGGGCGGTGAGCGCGCGGGCGAGTGCGGCACCCTCGCCGCGTGCGGCGCGCCGATAAAACACCCAGCTGCCTTCGCGGAACCGCTCCAAGAGGCCGGCCTCGCTCAGCAGCCGGAGATGGCGCGAGACGCGCGGCTGACTCTGACCCAGGACCTGGACGAGCTCGCTCACCGTCCACTCGCCTTCGGCGCAGATCGCGAGGAGCCGCAGCCGGCTCGGCTCGGCCACGGCGCGCAGGCCGTCGAGCAGGCGATCGAGGTTGCACGGTCCGATGCGAGGGCGCACGGCTTCGGTCATGGCCAAAGATATCTACATCTCTTTATATCGACCCGCAAGCGGGCGAGGCGGCTCAGGCCGTATAAGCCGGCCGTGCGATTCGCCGCGTGCCTTGCCGGATCGGGTGGTCGAGGACGTGCAAATGGTAGATGCGCTCGATCCAGTCGGAGTCTTTGTAGATACGCCGGTAGCGGAGGTGCTCGTCGCGCTGGATCTTGCGCAGCGGGTGCTCGTCGTTGAACTCGCGGATCGCCAAGCGCTCGCCGCACCAGTCGTTCGCGCCTGGAAAACCACCGATGTCGTCGAAGTATACAATGGTAACTGGCAAATACACTTCTGGAGGCCCCAGCAACAAAGGCAAGCAAGCCTTGGTCGAGGAATAATAATCGACATCGACCATGACATAGCCGACCGGTGCTTCGGCGCGCAGCTCGTCGCGAAAGCGCGGGACGGTCTCGGCGACGTCGCCGAGGATCAAGCGGGCGCCCTCCGGCAAGGCGCGGCGCAACGCCTCCGCGTCGCCCATCGGGAAGTCGCCACCCTGCCAGACCTCGGGATGGTCGCGGTGGTCGACCGGCGGCGGCAGACCGGTGCCGCTGTCGAAGCCGACGACCTCGATGCGCACGCCGGTCTCGCGGGTCACCCGCTCCCCGACCGTGATCAGGTTCCAGAGACCCGCGCCCGATGCGACCCCGACCTCGATGGCGGTAATCGCCTCCAAGCCGAGCTCCTTGGCCCAGTCCGCGGCCTGCAGAAGGCCGTACGCGGTCTGCCGGCGGCGCACGAGATCGAAGGCCACCTTCTGCCGGAACGTGCCGAACAGCTGGACCAGGCCGGCCAACAGCGTGATGTGCAGCGGCTGTGTGAGATACTCGCGGAACAGCTTGCCGCGCATCGCCATGATCGGCCGACCGGGCGGCATCTTCGCAGACATCGGCGACGCGCCTCCCTGAGCCGGGCAAATCCGGCAGGACCCGCGGATAGGCGCATCCTCCCGGCCCGTCAACTGGAGCCGTCCCGCGACCGACCCGGTCCGCCCGGCTCACCCACTGCGATGCGGTCGCGAGGACGGCCCCGGGCGGTCGGCGGAGTCGAGCCGCGCGCCGCTGCCGAACAGCCAGCCGAGGATCGCGTCCTCCATCTCGCGGCGGACCGCCGGCGGATAGAGTGCGAGCGCGTCGAAGGCGGCCTCGACCCGGACCGGGTCCCGGCTCGCGAGCGCGGCGTCGAACCGGCGAGCGAGCAGCGAATCGGTGCCCAGCAGCAGGCGCAGGCGCTCGCGCAGGCTCGCCTCCGAGACCGCGCCCTGCCCCTCCGTGGTGTCGCGCATGCGGCAGCACTCCTCGCCCGTTCCGAGCGGCGCCGGGCGGATCCTCAACCTTTCGTTAGCATTGTATCGGCATGATCGCAGCGCAGGCGGCGCGGGGACCGCCTGGCACAGTCCGGTACGCAGGGTGGTGCAGGCCCGGGTGGCTTGCCGCTGCGGGCCGAGCGGCCTAAGTCGCGGGCGCGGTGACCGCGCCGATCTCCGCGGTGGAACGAGGGGTGATGCGAACCAGCGTGTCGCACAATCGGTTGATCGGCGTGGCCCTTTCGACCCTGCTCGCGGCGCCGCTGCCGGCAGCGGCGGCCGAGGTCGCCGATCCGCTGGAGCCGATCAACCGGACGATTTTCGGACTCAACGAGCTCGTCGACGTGATGTTGCTCGGCCCGGTAGCGCAGGCCTATGGCGAGCTGCCGAGCCCGGTCCGCACCGGTGTACGCAACGTCCTCGACAATCTCCGCGCGCCGGTGACCTTCGTCAACGACCTGTTGCAGGGCGAGACCGATCGCGCCGGAAACACCTTCGCCCGGCTTTTCATCAACAGCACCATCGGGATCTTCGGCCTGTTCGATTTGGCGAGCGAGTTCGGCTATCCGAAGCACCGAGAAGACTTCGGTCAGACCCTGGCGGTCTGGGGCGTGCGCGACGGCGCGTTCCTGATGCTGCCGCTCTTGGGCCCCTCGACGGTACGGGACGCCGCCGGCTGGGTGGTCGACACGGCCGCGATCGACCCGATCGGCCAGCTCGCGGGCAGCGAGGTCGGCCTCGCGCGAGCAGCCGGGGAGGCCGTGGACACGCGCCAGCGCCTCGACCCCGTGGTCCAGGACGTCCGGCGCAACAGCCTCGACCCCTATGCCACCGTCCGCTCGGCCTATCTCCAGCGACGCGCCGTCGAGATCCGCAACGGCCGGCCGGCCGCGGGCGAGCGCAACTACGAGGCGATCTTTCGCGAGGAGAACGACAATGCCGGCGCCGCTGGCGATTGATCGCGGGCCGCGACGGCCGCGCCGCGACGTCCTCGCGCTGCTCGCGCTGGCGGCCTTGGCCGGCGTCCATCCGGGCGCCGTCGCCGCGACCCTACCCGTTCCGGCCGCCCGGTTCATCGACACGCTCGGCCAGCGCGTGCTCGCGGTGTTGAACGACAACCGTCTCGACCGGACCGCGCGCCTCGAGCGGCTGGCCTCGATCCTCGACGAGGCCACCGATCTCGGGCTGGTCGCCCGGTTGGTGCTCGGTCGCTATTGGCGCGAGGCGAGCGAGGCGCAGCGGCGCGAGTTCGTGACCCTGTTCCGCCGCCTGTTGCTCAAGACCATGGCCGATCGGCTCGACACTTATGGCGGCGAGACCTACGAGGTGCTGGCGGCGCAGGCGGTCGACGATCGCGACACCATGGTCGCGACCCGGATCCGGCGCCCCGGGGCCGAGCCGATCGCGGTCGACTGGCGGGTCCGCGACCTGGGCGGCCGGCTCGTGCTGATCGACATCGTGGCCGAAGGGGTCAGCATGGTCGTGACCCAGCGATCGGAGGCGGCCGAGATCGTCGGCCGCTCGGGCATCGACGGGCTGCTCGCGGAGATGCGCCGGCGGCTCGAGCCTGCCGCCTGATCGAGCCGCGGCGAGCGCCGCTGCCGGGCTCTCGGCCGCTGGCAGCGTGAAGCAGAGGGCAGCCCCGCCGAAGCTCGAACGCGCGACCCGGCTCCGGCCGCCGAACCGTTCGACGATCTGCTCGGAGATCGGGGACCCGAGGCCGGTTCCGGTCGGCTTCTGGGTGTCGAGGTCTCGGCTCGGCTGGTGGAACTTCTCGAACACCGTCTCGGGCACCGCCGCCGGCACGCCGGGGCCGTTGTCCTCGACCCGAACCTCGAACAGCGAGCCCTTGCGCTGGAGCTCGACCCGCACCCGGCCGACGAAGCCCTCGCCGAGGGGCCGCCTGATCAGGCGGCGGCGAGCACCGCTGCCGGGCTCTCCGCCACCGGCAGCGTGAAGCAGAGCGCGGCCCCGCCGAGGCTCGAATCCTCGACCCAGATTCGGCCGCCGAACCGCTCGACGATCTGCTTGGAGATCGTGAGCCCGAGGCCGGTTCCGGTCGGCTTCTGGGTGTTGAGGTCCCCGCTCAGCTGGTGGAACTTCTCGAATACCGTCTCGCGCGCGGCCGCCGGCACGCCGGGCCCGTTGTCCTCGACCCGAACCTCGAACAGCGAGCCCTTGCGCTGGAGCTCGACCCGCACCCGGCCGCCCGGCTGCGGCACGAACTTGCAGGCATTGGACAGCAGGTTGAGGACGACCTGGACGATCCGGTCGCGATCGCAGGTGATCGGCGCCGGCTGGTCCGGCAGCACGAGCTCGAGCGCGATCCCCTTCTCGGCGACCAGGCCCTGGGCGGCACGGACCGCCTCGCGGACGAGCCCGGCGAGATCGGCCGGGCCGATCTGCCAGTCCATCCGGCCGGATTCGATCTTCGAGAGATCGAGCACGTCGTTGATGAGCCGGGTCAGCCGCTCGGATTCGCTCGTGATGATCGCAAGGAAATGGGCGCGCTCGTCGGGACCGAGATCGGGATTGTCCAACAAGATCTCGGAGAAGGATCGGATCGAGGTCAACGGCGTCCTGAGCTCGTGGCTCACGGTCGCCAGGAAGTCGTCCTTGAGCCGATCGAGCTCCTGGAGACGCTCGTTCGCCTTGCGCAATTCGGCGGTTGCGGCCTCTAGCTCCATCGACTTCTGCTCGAGTCTGCGGCTGTATTCGAGAACTTTTTGGGTCTCGTCGAGAATCTCCATGAGCGCATCGGGGCCGATGGTCTCTCCGCGGACCGTAGAGGCGACCACCGCACGCGCCGAGGCGGCACCGATCGCCCGCGCGAGCTGCCGTTCGGCGCGCTCGACGAGCGCCGCATCGGCCGGCTCCTCGGGTGCGAGCGGCCGACCCCGCCGCGCCGCCTCGGCCCGCAGAATCGCATCCGCCGCCGGCCGGCCCAGGAAGCGAACCAACAGCTGCTCGAGCGCGCCCACTTGGGCCTCGCCGCGCCACAGCCGCGGCGTACGCCGGCTCTGCTCGACATCGACGAACAGGATCGCCTGCAGCCGCTCGAGATCGGAGGCCCGGGTCAAGAGGCTCACGAGCACGAGCAGGAGCGTGTTGATCGCGAGACTCCACAGCGTGCAGTGGGCCACGGGATTGAGACCCGCGAGCCCGAAGAGCGCGGTCGGCCGCAAGAAATCGAGGCCGAACGGGCCTTCGCGCACGAGGCTCTCCGGCAGGACGCCAGCGGTCACGAAGGAGGGCAGGACGAGGGTGTAGAGCCAGATCGCGAAGCCGGCCGAGAGCCCGGCCACGGCACCGTTGCGGTTCGCCCCTTTCCAGCTGATGCCGAGGAAGAGGAGCGGGGCGAACTGGGCGACGCCCGCGAAGGCGATGTAGCCGATGCTGACGAGCCCCATCGCCTCGCCGACCGTATGGAAGAAGAGGTAGCCGCCGACGATCGCGAGCAGGATCCCGGCCCGGCGCACGCCCAAGATGAGCCCCGTCAGATCCGGCCGTTGCGCCAGACCCAGAGCCCGGACGCGCAGCAGGAGCGGCATCACGAGATCGTTGGAAATCATCGTCGAAACGGCCACGGTCTCGACGATGACCATGGCTGTTGCGGCCGAAAGCCCGCCCAAGAACGCCAGGATCGCGAGCCAATCCTGGCCGTGGACGAGCGGCAAGCGCAAGACGAAGCTGTCGGCCTCGGCGACCGAGAAGCCCGAGATCAGCCCGGCGAGTGCAATCGGCAAGACGAACAGGTTGATCACGAACAGGTAGAGCGGGAAGAGCCAGCTCGCGCGGCGCAGATGGCCGATGTCGAGGTTCTCGATCACGACGACCTGGAACTGGCGCGGCAGCAGCAAGACCGCGCAAGCCGAAAGAAAGGTCAAGAGCAGCCAGTCGGCATAAGAGAGGCGCGTCGTGGCGAAGCTCAGACGCTCGACGAGCCCGGCTTCGATCGTGCGGGCCAAGAGCGCGGCGGGGCCGCCGAAGAGCGTCCAGGTGACGAACAGGCCCACGGCCAGAAAGCAGACGAGCTTGACGATGCTCTCGAAGGCGATCGCTAGCACCATGCCCTGGTGGTGCTCGGTCGCGTCGATGTGCCGGGTGCCGAAGAGGATGCTGAAGGCGGCCAGCACGAGCGCCACGAGGATCGCCGTGTCGGCCCCGAGTGCCGCCCGCGCGCTCGCCCCGTCGTGCGCCAAGAGAAGTTCGATGCCGGTCGCGACCGCCTTGAGCTGCAAGGAGATGTAGGGGATGGAGCCGACCAGGGCGACGATCGTCACGAGCCCGGCCACGAGCCCGCTCTTGCCGTAGCGGGCCGAGGCGAAGTCGGCGATGCTGGTGATGCCGTAGGCCTTGGCGATCAGGAGGATCTTGCGGACCGGCCCCATGAAGAGCAGCGCCAGGAGGGTCGGGCCCAGATAGACCGGCAAGAACCCGACGCCCTGGCCGGCGGCGACGCCGACGCTGCCGAAATAGGTCCACGCGGTGCAGTAAACGGCGAGCGAGAGCGTGTAGACATAGGGATTGGCGATGACGCTCCGGCCGCGCTCGGCGCGCCGGTCGCCCCAGGAAGCGAGCGCGAAGAGGAGCGCCAGATAGAGAAGCGAGATCAAAATCGCGACGAGCGCGACCCCGCTCATCGCTCGCCCCGCTCGCGCCGCTCGATGAGCCAAGCGGCGAGGCCGATCACGCTGCCCCAGACCAGGAAGAGGTAGAACGGCAAGAGCGGCACGCCGCCGACCCGCCAGCGATCGACCAGCGCCAGGACCGGAAAGCTCAGCAGCACGAGGCCCGCCAGGGCGAGTGCGGCGAGCCGCGCGAGCCTAGGGTCGAGCACGGCCGTGGGCCTCCTCCGGCCGCGCCCGCTGGCGGCGGATCTCGACCATCGAGCGGCTCGCCCGGATCGCCTCGCCGAGCGTGACGATGCCGCGCACCTCCAGCATCCCGATGAGGCGCACCAGGATCTCGGCGGTGGCGAGGCTGTCGCCGAGTGCCGTATGGCGGCCGCGGATCGCGATCCCGAGCCGGGCGGCGACACCATCGAGGCTCTGATCGCCCTCCTGGTCCTGGAGGAAGGCGGCCACCAGGAGCGTATCGAGGACCGGCTGGTCGAGGCGGACGCCGGCGCGTCGCTCGTATTTGCGCAAAAACGAGAGGTCGAAGGCGGCGTTGTGGGCGACCAGCACCGAGCCCTCGGCGAACCGCGCGAAGCGGGCGAGGACGAGTTCGGGTGGCGGTTTGCCCTTGATCATCTCGGCGGTGATGCCGTGGAAGCGGATCGATGCTTCCGGGATCGGCCGGCCCGGATCGCACAGGCAATCGAACACCTCGCCGTGCAGTACCCGGCCGTTGACGACCCGGACCGCGGCGAGCTGGAGCAGATCGTCGTGCTCGACCTCAAGGCCGGTCGTCTCGCAGTCGAAGACCACGTAGGCGACCTGGCGCAGCGGTTGGCTCTCGAGGCTGCCCGGGGGTGCCCCGAGCTCGAAATCGTAGAACTCGGGCCGGGCCGGCA
>JANWZN010000008.1 GCA_025054575.1 Geminicoccaceae bacterium
CCGGTGGCGGCTCGCCCAGGGCGAGACGCAGCCGAAGCGGCCGGTCTTCGAGCAACCCGAGGACGGCGGGGGCGGCGGCGGGCTCGAGGATCGCCCCCGCGGGCTCGGCATCGGCGATGCAGTGGGCGAGCTGGGTCGCACCCAGACGCGTGTTGAGGGGAACGGGGACGGCACCCGCCCGCATCGCCCCGAACATCGCCTCGATGAACTCGGCGCGGTTGCCGATCGCCACGAGCACCCGCTCGCCCGGGCCGATCCCGGCGTCGCGTAGGAGCCCCGCCACCCGGTCGATCCGCTCGTCGAGGGCGCTGTAGGTCAGCACCCGCTCGCCTTCGGCCAGATCGATCAGCGCGACCCGCTCGGGCTCCCGCGCTGCCCACGGCGAAAGCCAATAAGCGAGATTGCCGGTGGCGGCAGGGCTGCGTTCCACCCGATCCCTTCCTCGCGCGCGCCCGACCATCTAAGCGGCTCGCGGCGGGCTCGAAAACCCGTCGGGGCGACGATCGAAGGCCGCGGTCGCGGAGGACAGGCATGCAGGCGATCCGGTTCCACGCCCATGGCGGGCCCGAGCAGCTGCGCCTCGAGACCGTGCCCGACCCGGTCTGCGGGCCCTCGGACGTGGTGATCCGGATTGGCGCTGCGGCGCTCAACGGTTTCGAGCCGATGATCCTCGGCAAAACCACGGCCCTCAAGACGCCGTTGCCGATGATCCCGGGCGGCGACGGCTGCGGCGAGATCGTGGCCGTGGGCGAGCGGGTCGAGGGCTTTCGCGTCGGCGACCGGGTCGGCTTCCACCCCTTCGTGCCGGGGGAGGGCATGACCGGCGAGACCCGACCCGGCACCTGCTGCGAGCTCGTCCGGGTTCCGGCCGACCGCCTGGTCCGCCTGCCCGACGGGCTCGACTTCGAGCGGGCGGCGGCCCTGCCGATCGCCTACGGAACAGCGCTTCGGATGATGACCACCCGCGGTGCGGTGCGCGCCGGCGAGCGGGTACTGATCCTGGGGGCCACGGGCGGGGTCGGCACCGCCTGCGTGCAGCTCGCCAAGCGGGCGGGGGCCGAGGTGATCGCCTGCGGCAGCGCGCCCTGGAAGCTCGAGCGCCTCGAGGCGCTCGGCGCCGACCGGGTCATCGACACGAGCCGCGAGAACTTCCGCGAGGTGATCTGGCGGCTCTACGGCAAGCCGCGGATGACCGGCGGCGGCGGCATCGAGGTCGTGGTCAATTATATCGGTGGCGAGACCTGGGTGGAGAGCCTCAAATGCCTCGCCCCGGGCGGGCGGATGCTGGTCTGCGGGGCGACCGCCGGCTATGCCACGCCGAACGACGCCCGCTACATCTGGACCTACGAGCTCTCGATCGTCGGCTCGAACGGCTGGACCATGGAGGACCAGGCGCGGGTCTACGCGATGGCCGCGGCCGGCGAGCTCCGGCCCGTGATCGACAGCGTCCGGCCGCTCGCCGAGACGGCGGACGCGGTCCGCGCGCTGATCGAGCGGCGCTTCTTCGGCAAGCTGGTGCTGGTGCCGTGAGCGGCGACCTGGCAACCCCGCCTGCGGCCGGGGCGCCGCTCGACGCCGCGGCGCTCGAGGCGTTGTTCCTGGTCTCGCCCTACATCGCCGGGCTCGGGGTGCGGGTCGAGGCGGTCGACGCCGCGGCCGGGAGGGTGGTGGCCTCGCTCGCGCTCCGGCCGGAACTCGAGCGGGCAGCCGGCAGCGGCCAGTTCCACGGCGGGGCGATCGCCGCCTTGATCGACATCGCGGGCGACATGGCGGTCGCCCTGGGGCTCGGCGGCGGCGTGCCGACGATCGATCTGCGGGTCGATTATCTGCGGCCGGCGCTGGGCGACCGGCTCAGGGCGACCGCGACGCTCAAAAAGCTCGGCCGGACCGTGGCGCTCGCGGATGTCGAGGTGGTCGACGCCCAGGGCCGGCTCTGCGCGGTCGGCCGCGGCTGCCATGCTGCCAGGGTCGGCTGAGCCCGGTCCTCGAGCAGGAGAACGGCGCGGGCCGGGCAGACCAGGCGAGTTTCGCTCTGGAGGAGCGGCGCCGGCGGCTCCTCGCGCGCGGTGTCGAGCACGAGCCACCAGCGCAGGAGCGGGGGCGGGAGATCGACCGCGAGCGGCCGCTCTTCCCGGTTGACCACGAGCAGCACGCGATCCGGCCCCTCTTCGCCGCCCCCCGCCGCGCCGTCCCCCTGTTCGCCCTCGAGGCAGAGATCGACCAGGAGATGGCGGCGGTCGGGATCGTGCCAGTCGGCCTCGGTCATCGGCGCGCCGTCGGCCCGACGCCAGGTGACGTCGGGCAAGGGCCCGCCGGCCGGCCCGCCGGTCAGGAAGCGATCGTCGTGCAGGGCGCGATGCGCGCGGCGCAGGGCCACGAGCCGGCGGACCGTGGCGAGGAGCGCTTCGCGGTTCTCGTCCAGGGTCCAATCCAGCCACGAGGTCGGGTCGTCCTGGCAGTAGGCGTTGTTGTTGCCGCCCTGGCTCCGCGCCAGCTCGTCGCCCATGGCGAGCATGGGCGTGCCGCGGGCGAACAGCAGGAGAGCGAGGAGCGCCCGCATGTCGGCGCGGCGGGCGGTCTCGATCGTGGGATCGCCGCTCGGCCCCTCCACGCCGTGGTTCCAGGAGGGCTCGTCGGCGCGACCGTCGCGGCCCTGCTCGCCATTGGCCTCGTTGTGACGGCGGGCGTAGGCGACGAGGTCGGCGAGCGTGAACCCGTCGTGCGCTACCACGAAGTTGACGCTCGCCCAGGGCCGGCGGTCGGCGTGGGCGAAATGGTCGGCGGAGCCGGCGAGCCGCGTGGCGAGCGCGCCCAAAAGGCCGGCATCGCCCCGCCAGAAGCGGCGGACCTCGTCGCGGAAGCGGTCGTTCCACTCCGCCACACCTGGCGGGAAGGCGCCGAGCCGCCAGCCACCGGGGCCGACGTCCCAGGGCTCGACGATGAGCTTGAGGCCGGCGAGCGCGGGATCCTGGCGCAGTGCGACGAGGAACGGCGAGTCGGCGGCGAAGCCCGCAGGTGTGCGGGCGAGCGTGACAGCGAGGTCGAGGCGCACGCCGTCGATCCCGAGCCCGGCCCAATGGCGCAGCGCGTCCATGACCAGACGCAGGACCACGGGCCGGTCGACGGCGAGCGCATTGCCGCAGCCGGTCGGATCTTCGTAGCGCCGCGGCTCGTGGGGGCGCAGCCGGTAATAGGTGCGGTTGTCGAGGCCGCGCAGCGAGACGGTGGGACCGAGCTCGTCGCCCTCGCCCGTGTGGTTGAGAACGAGATCGAGGATCACCTCGAGCCCGGCCGCATGGAGCACCTCGATCGCCGAGGCGAGCTCGTCCGGCTCGCCCGAGGCGAGCCGGCGCGGATCGACCGCCATGAAAGCGGCCGGGCTGTAGCCCCAATAGTTGACGAGGCCCTTGCGCACGAGGTGCGGCTCGTCGATCGCCGCCGTGACCGGCATGAGCTCCACCGCCGTGACGCCGAGGCGGACCAGATGATCGAGGGCGGCCGGGTGCGCGAGGCCGGCGAGCGTGCCGCGAATCGCCGGCGGCACCTCCGGATGCAGCTTCGTGAAGCCCTTGACGTGCAGCTCGTACAGCACGGTCGTGCGCCAGGGCGTGCCCGGCCGCGGCCCGCGGGCGGCGCGCGGTGCGATCAGGCGCGCCTTGGGGACGTCGGCGGCGCTGTCGGTCGGGTCGAAGGAGAGGTCGGCACGGGGATCGTCCGGCCGATAGGCGAAGAGCGAGCGGGCCAGGCGGAAGGGCCGGTCGAGCGCCCGCGCCCAGGGGTCGACCAGGAGCTTGTGCGGGTTGAAGCGCAGGCCGCGCTCGGGGGCGTAGGGCCCGTAGGCGCGAAGGCCGTAGAGCGTGCCCTCGGGAAGCTCGGGAAGGAGACCGTGCCAGACGCCGTGGGTGCGCTCGGGCAGCGCGATCCGCTCGAGCTCGCGGCCGCCGTCGGCGGAGAAGAGGCAGAGCTCGACCCGCTCGGCCTCGGGTGCGGGGATCGCGACGTTCACGCCGGCGCGCCGGCGGGCGAGGCCGGGCGGCTCCGGCGCCCCTTCGCGCAGGCGAGGCAAGCGCTCAGCCCGCGACCCGGTCGATCATCGGCTGGGTGATCAGGCACACACCGCGCTCGGTGCGGCGGAAGCGGCGGGCGTCCTCCTCCGGGTCCTCGCCCACCACGAGGCCCGGCGGGATGCGCACGCCGCGGTCGACGATCACGTCCTTGAGCCGGGCGTGCCGGCCTATGTCGACATAGGGCAGCACGACCGCGCGCTCGAGCCGGGCCCAGGAATGGACGTGCACGCCCGTGAACAGGAGCGAGCGTTCGAGCGTGGCGCCGGAGATGATGCAGCCGCCCGACACGAGCGAGCTGAACGCCTGGCCGCGGCGCCCCTCGACATTGTGGACGAACTTGGCGGGCGGGGTGATCTCGGCGTAGGTCCAGATAGGCCAGCTCTTGTCGTAGATGTCGAGCGCGGGGACCGTGTCGGTGAGGTCGATGTTGGCCTCCCAATAGGCGTCGAGCGTGCCGACGTCGCGCCAATAGGGCTCGGTCTCGGCGCGCGAGCGCACGCAGGAGCGGGTGAAGCGATGCGCCCGGGCGTTGCCGTCGCGCACCATGGCCGGGATGATGTCCTTGCCGAAATCGTGGCTGGAGTTCGGATCGGCGGCGTCGGCGCGCAGACGTTCGAAGAGTACCTCGGTCGCGAAGACGTAGATGCCCATGCTGGCGAGCGCGCGGTCCGGCCGGTCGGGCAGGCCGGGCGGATCAGAAGGCTTCTCGACGAAGTCGAGGATGCGATCCTGTTCGTCCACGCGCATGACGCCGAAGCCCGTGGCTTCGGTGCGCGCCACCTCGATGCAGCCGACCGTGACGTCGGCGCGCGTATCGACGTGCTGGCGGAGCATCATGCCGTAATCCATCTTGTAGATGTGATCTCCCGCCAGAACGATGATGTAGTCGGGGCCGTAGCTCTCGATGATGTCGATGTTCTGGAAGACGGCGTCGGCTGTACCGCGATACCAGTGATGCTCGTCGACGCGCTGGCTCGCCGGCAGCACGTCGAAGCTCTCGTTGCGTTCGGGACGGAAGAAGTTCCAGCCGTTCTGCAGGTGTCGGATCAGGCTGTGCGCCTTGTACTGCGTGGCGACCGCGAAGCGGCGAATGCCCGAATTGAGCGCGTTGGACAAAGCGAAGTCGATGATCCGGGTCTTGCCGCCGAAGTAGACCGCGGGCTTGGCACGCTTGTCGGTGAGCTCGAACAGGCGCGACCCGCGGCCACCCGCGAGGACGTAGGCCATCGCTTGGCGGACCAATGCCGTGCTCGGCATGTCTCCTCCTGCACCCTGACGCGCCCCGCCGGCGTCGACCCTCGTCCTTTTTCGTTGCGGACATGTCACGGCGGTCGCGATCGTGTGCAAGGCGCAAGCAAAAATTCGGCCGTCCCGCGCTAAGCAGTCGGTCGGTCGCTCCAGATGCGGTCGCGATAGTCGAGGATGGCCCGATCGGCGCTGAACCAACCGGCCCCCGCGATGTTGAGGACCGCCTTGCGCCACCACTCGGACGGGCGGTGCCAGAGTGCGTCGACCGCGCGTTGTGCCTGCCAATAGGCTTCGAAGTCGGCGCAGACCAGGAACCAGTCGTGATGGCGCAGCGCCTCGACGAGCTCGCGATAGCGGCGCGGTTCCTCGGGCGACAGCACGCCTTGCGCGAGAAGATCGAGGGCGGCGGCCAAGCGCGGGCTCGCCGCCAGCTCCGCAGCACTGTCGAGACCGCGGGCGCGGCGCGCGGCCACCCCGGCCGCGTCGAGGCCGAAGAGGAAGAGATGCTCCGGCCCGACCCGCTCGGCGATCTCGATCGTCGCACCGTCGTAGGTGCCGATCGTCAAGGCACCGTTCAGCGCGAGCTTCATGTTGCCGGTGCCCGAGGCCTCCATGCCGGCGGTCGAGATCTGCTCGGAGAGATCGGCCGCGGGCATCACGAGCTCGGCCACGCTCACATTGTAATTGGGTAGGAAGACGACCGCGAGGCGGCCGGACACAAGTGGATCGGCGGCGATCGCCCGGCCGACATCGTGGATCAACTGGATGATCAGCTTGGCCCGATGGTAGCTGGCCGCCGCCTTGCCGGCGAAGAGCTTGACCCTTGGCGGCCAATCGCCGGCGGGATCGGCCCGCATGCTCTGCCAGAGGGCCACGGTCTCGAGAACGTTCAAGAGCTGCCGCTTGTATTCGTGGATCCGCTTGACGTGGACGTCGAACAGCGCGTCGGGATCGATCCGCACGCCGAGTTCGCGTGCAACGCGCCGGGTGAGCCGCTCTTTGTTGGCCCGGCGGATCCGTGCCAGCCGCTCGCGGAAGCCGGCATCCTCGGCCAGCGGCCGCAACCGCTCGAGACGCGAACCGTCCGCCTGCCAACCCGCGCCGACCGTCTCGCTCAAGAGCCCGGCGAGGCCGGGGTTGCACTGCTCGACCCAGCGCCGCAGCGTGACGCCGTTGGTGACGTGGGTGATCCTGCCGGGCAGGACGCGGTCGAGGTCGCGGAACAGGGTCTCGCGAACGAGCTGCCCGTGCAGGCGCGAGACGCCGTTGGTCACCGCCGAGCCGACGAAGGCCAGATGCCCCATGCGAACCCGCCGGCCGTCGCGCTCGTCGATCAACGAGACGGCGCCCAGCAGATGATCGTCGGCATCCGGGCGGGCGCGCACGGCCGCGAGGTGACGGGCGTTGATCTCGTAGACGATCTGGAGGTGGCGCGGCAGGAGCCGGCCCAAGAGGCCCACGGGCCAGGTCTCCAACGCTTCCGGCAGGAGCGTGTGGTTGGTGTAGCGGATCGTGGCGCGCGCGAGCGCGAAGGCTCGCTCGAAGTCGAGCCCGTGCTCGTCGACCAACAGTCGCACCAGTTCGGGGACGGCCAGCGCCGGATGGGTGTCGTTGAGCTGGATCACCGCCTTCTCGGGCAGCGAGTCGGGGCTGCCGAACTGCGCGAGGTGGCGGCGCAAGAGGTCCTGCAGCGAGGCCGAGGTGAAGAAATATTCCTGTTGCAGGCGCAGTTCGAGGCCGCGCTCGGTGCTGTCGTCGGGGTAGAGAACCCGCGAGATCGCCTGCGCCGCGAGCTGATCGGCGAACGCGTCGAGATGGCCGCCGCGGTTGAACACGTCGAGCCGCATGGGCTCCGCGGCGCGCGCCGACCAGAGCCGGAGCGTGTTGGCCGACTGTCCGCGCCAACCCAGAATGGGCGTATCGTAGGCGACCGCCACGACCTTGCGGGCCGGCAGCCAACGCGCCGGGGCGGCCGGGCCGCCGGGCGTTTCGACCGCACCCCCGAAGCCGATCTCGTATGCCACCTCCGGTCGCTCGAATTCCCAAGGATTGCCGAAGGAGAGCCAATCCTCGGGCAGTTCGACCTGGCGACCGTCGACGATCATCTGGCGGAACAGCCCGTGATCGTAGCGGATGCCGTAGCCGAAGCCGGCGATGCCGAGTGTGGCCATGCTCTCGACGAAGCAGGCGGCGAGCCGACCGAGGCCGCCATTGCCCAACGCCGCGTCGGGCTCGCATTCGCGGATCTCGTCGAAACCGACCCCGAGCCCGGCGAGTGCGGTCCGCGCCGTTTCCAGAAGCCCGAGGTTCGAGAGATTGTCGTCGAGCAAACGGCCGATCAGGAACTCGAGCGAGAGATAATAGACCCGCTTTTCGCCGGTAGCGTAGACGCGGCGCGTGGTCGTCATCCAGCGGTCGACGATCCGATCGCGCACCGCCAACGCCGTCGCCACGTACCAGTCGTGGACGCGCGCGTTGCGCGCATCCTTGCCCACCGCATAGGTCAGCTTGTGCAGGATCGCTTCCCGCAACGCGCCGACCGAGAGACTGCCCGCCTCGACCACCACCCAACCCTCACCCCGACGAGCCGGGGGGCGCCCCCGCCCACCGGGGCGAGGAGGCTGCCGCCCGACGCGACGCCGGTCAACCGGTGCCGGCGACGCAGGACGTCTAGCGCATCGGTGGTTAACGCACGATTTACGCCACCGCGCTTGCCACGACCGGGCCGGTGCGGGAGGAACGGCCCCGCGCGGGCCCCCGCTGATGCCGTTTCTGCCTCCGCCTTTCGCAAGGGGACCGCAGCGCGCCGGCGCAATCCGCGGATCCGCGCGCGTGCCGGCCCGGCCGCCCGGGCGGTACTCGACGCGGGGTAGTTCGAGCGGGCGCGGGCGACGATCCGCAGGCGGCCGGGCTACGCGCCCAAGCCGGTGCGCCGGCTCGGTCGCGCGCGCCGCCCGACGCGGGCTCGGAGCCGAAACCGGCGCGCTCGCTTCGGCACGGAAGGTGCAACGGATGGCGAAGTCGGGCGCACGCCGGTCGGGCGGGCGCCCGAACAGGTCCTGGCCGCGCGCGGAAGGAGGCCGCCATGAGCCGCACGATCACCCTCGCCGTCGCCCAGCTCGGGCCGATCGCCCGCGCCGAGAGCCGCGAGCGGGTGGTCGCCCGGCTGATCGCACTCTTGCATGAGGCGCACGGCCGCGGCGCCCGGCTCGTCGTGTTCCCCGAACTCGCGCTCACTACGTTCTTCCAGCGCTGGCATTTCGATGACGAGGCCGAGCTCGACGCCTTCTTCGAGGCCGAGATGCCGAACGCCGCGACGCGCCCGCTGTTCGAGCTGGCGGCCGGACTCGGTTGCGGGTTCCACCTCGGCTACGCCGAGCGCACGAGCGAGGGCCGCCGGTTCAACACCGCGATCTTGGTCGACGCGTCGGGTCGCATCGTCCTCAAATACCGCAAGGTCCATCTCCCGGGTCATCGCGAGCCGGAGCCCTGGCGGCCGTTCCAACACCTGGAGAAGCGCCATTTCGAGCCGGGCGATCTGGGCTTCCCGACCGTCCAGGCGATGGGTGGCCGGATGGGGATCCTGATCTGCAACGACCGACGGTGGCCCGAGGCCTGGCGGGTGCTCGGCTTGCAGGGGGTTGAGCTCGTGATGGTCGTCTACAACACCCCGCAACACTACCCCCCGTGCCGCAACAGGATCACTTGCAAAACTTCCACAACCATCTCGTGCTCCAGGCGGGCGCCTATCAGAACGGCATCTGGGTGGCGGCCAGCGCTAAATGCGGCGTCGAGGAGGGTTGCCTGATGATCGGCCAGAGCTGCATCGTGGCGCCCACGGGCGAGATCGTCGCGATGTGCAGCACGTTCGAGGACGAGGTGGTGGTGGCGCGGGCCGATCTCGACCGTTGTCGCGAGATCAAAGATCACATCTTCAACTTCGCGCTTCACCGATTCAACTTCGCGCTTCACCGACGGCCGGAATGCTACGGCCCGATCTGCGCCCGGAGCTGAGCCCAGGCCCGGCCGTTGCCTCGGCGGCGGCGGCGCCGCCCGCGCTGCAGCGCGCCACTGGCCGGCTCGAGCTCGCCGTCGGGCTGCGCGCCGGCACCACGCGGCTCGTCCTGCACCGCGAGTCGGGCTCGACCAAGGCGCGCTTTCCGCGCCCGGCAGCGAGGGGACCGCTCGAGTGCGTGCTCCTCAACACCGCGGGCGGCCTCGCGGGTGGCGACCAGCTCGAGCAGCGCATCCTGGTCGAGGACGGCGCCGCCCTCCTCGCGGTCGGCCAGGCAGCCGAGAAGGTCTACCGCTCGACCGGGCCCGACGCGTTGCTGCGGACCCGGCTCGAGGTGCGCGCGGGCGGCACGCTGCTCTGGCTGCCGCAGGAGACGATCCTGTTCGACGGCGCCCGACTCGACCGGAGGCTCGAGGTCGACGCGGCCGCAGATGCCCGGCTCGTCCTGGTCGAGGCCGTGGTGCTCGGCCGCACCGAGCGCGGCGAACGCGTCCGCGAGGGTCGTCTCGTCGACCGACGGCTCCTCCGGCGGGAGGGAACGCTCCTGCTGACCGACCCGTTTCGCCTCGAAGGCCCGATCGCGGCCCTCGCCGACCGGCCCGCCCTCCTCGGCGGGGCGAAGGCCTTCGCCACCCTCCTGGCGCTCGGACCGGGCGTCGATGTGGCTCTACTGGAGGCGGTGCGTGCCCGGCTGGTCGACGCCCCCGCTCGCGCGGCGGCTGGGCTGCGGGGGCCCGTGCTGCTCGCGCGGCTGCTGGCGGCCGACGGCTTCGCGCTGCGCCGTGCACTCCTACCCGCGCTCGAGCTCTTGCTCGCCCGCTTCGGTGTCGCCGCCGGCGTGCCGCGGGTCTGGCGCTGCTGAGGCGAAGGCGGGCAGCGTGCCCGAAAATCGGGCAGAGGCCGTCCGAGTGCTCGGCACCGCACCGTCGCGGCCGCGCCGGGATCATTCTCCCCCTCGCCATGGCCGCCTTCTTGCAGCTAGAGGCCGCGGCAGGGACGACGCGGCAAACCCGCCTCTGCGTGCGAGGAGGAGGCATGCATCTCACGCCCCGCGAGAAGGACAAGCTGCTCGTCGCCGTCGCCGCCATGGTGGCGCGCCGGCGGCTCGAGCGCGGCGTCAAGCTCAACCATCCCGAAGCCGTGGCGCTCATCACCGATGCCGTGCTGGAGGGTGCTCGCGACGGCAAGTCGGTGGCCGAGCTCATGCAGCTCGGTGCGGAAGTGGTCGGGCGCGAGCAGGTGATGGAGGGGGTGGCCGAGATGATCCACGAGGTCCAGGTCGAGGCCACCTTCCCGGACGGCACCAAGCTCGTGACCGTCCACCAACCGATCCGCTGAGGTCGCGATGATCCCGGGCGAGATCCGCACGGCCGAGGGCGAGCTCGAGCTCAACGCCGGCCGGCCGACCGTCACCCTCGAGGTCGCCAACACCGGCGACCGACCGGTCCAGGTCGGCTCCCACTACCACTTCTACGAGACCAACTCGGCCCTCCTCTTCGACCGCGAAAAGGCACGCGGCATGCGGCTCGACATCCCGGCCGGCACGGCCGTGCGCTTCGAGCCCGGCCAGCGCCGCGAGGTGACCCTCGTGCCCTATGCCGGAGCCCGCCGCGTCTACGGTTTCAACGCGAAGATCTCGGGTCCGCTCGACCCCTGAAGCCGCCGGAGACCCGAAACCGTGCCCTACCGCATCGCCCGCCCCGCCTATGCCTCGATGTTCGGGCCCACCGTCGGCGACCGGATCCGTCTCGCCGACACCGAGCTCTGGATCGAGATCGAGCGCGACCACACGATCTATGGCGAGGAGGTCAAGTTCGGCGGCGGCAAGGTGATCCGCGACGGCATGGGCCAGAGCCAGCGCGGCCGCAGCGAAGGGGCCGTGGACACCGTCATCACGAACGCCGTGATCCTGGATCACTGGGGCATCGTGAAGGCCGATGTCGGCATCAAGGACGGCCGCATCGTCGGCATCGGCAAGGCCGGCAACCCGGACACCCAGCCCGGTGTCGACATCGTGATCGGCCCCGGCACCGAGGCGATCGCCGGCGAAGGCCGCATCCTCACCGCGGGCGGGATCGACGCGCACATCCATTTCATCTGCCCGCAGATCTGCGAGGAGGCGCTCCATTCGGGGCTCACCACGCTCTTCGGTGGCGGCACCGGGCCGGCCGCCGGCACGACCGCCACGACCTGCACGCCTGGCCCCTGGCACATCGGCCGGATGCTCCAGGCGCTCGAGGCCTTCCCGTTGAACTTCGGCCTTTTGGGCAAGGGCAACGCCAGCCTGCCGCAGGGGCTCGTCGAGCAGGTCGAGGGCGGGGCCTGCGGCTTCAAGCTGCACGAGGACTGGGGGACGACCCCGGCGGCGATCGACTGCTGCCTCGAGGTGGCCGAGCGCTACGACGTGCAGGTCGCGATCCACACCGACACCTTGAACGAGTCGGGCTTCGTCGAGAACACGATCGCCGCCTTCAAGGGCCGCACGATCCACGCCTTCCACACCGAAGGCGCGGGCGGCGGGCACGCCCCGGACATCATCAAGGTCTGCGGGCTGGAGAACGTGCTACCCTCCTCGACCAATCCGACCCGGCCCTATACGATCAACACGGTGGACGAGCATCTCGACATGCTCATGGTCTGCCACCACCTCGACCCCTCGATCCCGGAGGACGTGGCCTTCGCCGAGAGCCGGATCCGCAAGGAGACGATCGCCGCGGAGGACATCCTGCACGATCTCGGCGCCATCTCGATGATGTCCTCCGACAGCCAGGCCATGGGCCGGGTCGGCGAGGTGATCCTGCGGACCTGGCAGACCGCGCACAAGATGAAGGTCCAGCGCGGCCGCCTGAGCGAGGAGAAAGGCGACAACGACAATCTCCGCTGCCGCCGCTACGTCGCCAAGTACACGATCAACCCGGCCATCGCGCAGGGAGTCGCCCATCTCGTGGGCTCGGTCGAGGTCGGCAAGATGGCCGATCTCGTCCTCTGGCGGCCCGCCTTCTTCGGCGTGAAGCCCGAGATGGTGATCAAGGCCGGGGTGATCGTGGCGGCCCCCATGGGAGACCCCAACGCCTCCATCCCCACCCCGCAGCCCGTGCACATGCGGCCGATGTTCGGCGCCTTCGGCCGGGCCTGCGAGCAGGTGGCGGTGCATTTCACGAGCGCTGCGGCGGTGGCCGCCGGGGTCGGGCGGCGCTGGGGCCTCGCCCGGCCGCTCGAGGCGGTGCGCCACACCCGGGCGATCTCCAAGCGCTCGATGATCCTGAACGACGCCACGCCCGTGATCGAGGTGGACCCCGAGACCTACGAGGTGCGCGCCGACGGCGTACTCCTCACCTGCGAGCCGGCCACGGTTTTGCCCATGGCGCAGCGCTATTTTCTCTATTGAGGGACGAGGGACGGGGCATGCTGCGGGCGGTCGCGGTCGAGAGGGCGGGCGAGGTCGCGGGCAGCGTGACGCTTCCTTACGACGACCGCCATCGACGCCGGCTCACCATCCGCACCGATACGGGTGAGACCGTCCTCCTCGATCTGCCCGAGGCCCGTCACCTGCACGAGGGCGACCGGCTCGTCCTCGAGGATGGCCGCCGACTGCTCGTGCGCGCCGCGGCCGAGCCCGTGGTCGAGGTGGTCGCCAGCGACCCGCGCACGCTCGCCCGACTCGCCTGGCATCTCGGCAATCGCCACACGCCGGCCCAGATCCTGTCCGACCGGCTGCGGATCCGCCCCGACCACGTCCTCGAGGAGATGTTGGCGCGCCTGGGCGCGCGGCTCGAGCATAAGCAGGCGGCGTTCGATCCGGAGCACGGGGCCTATGGGCACGGCCACGCGCACGAACACGGCCCGCACGCGCACGATCGTCACGCCCACGATCATGGATGAGGGGGCGCTCTACCGGCTCATGACCTGGCTCTCGCCGGGCTTTCCGGTGGGGGCCTTCTCCTACAGCCACGGGCTCGAACGGGCGGTCGAGGCGGGCCTCGTCGCCGACGAGGCGGGGGTTCTCGCCTGGCTCGACGACCTGCTCGGCCACGGCACGCTCGGCCAGGACGCGATCCTTCTGGCCCGCGCGCACGCCCTGGTCGAGGCCGACGACCGCGCTGGGTTCGCCGAGCTGCGCGAACTGGCGGCCGCCCTGCCCGCCACGGCCGAGCTCCTGCTCGAGACCACGGCCCAGGGTGCCGCCTTCGCTCGCACCTGCCTCGCTGCCTGGCCGGACCCGGCTGGCCGGATCGGGACGCTCCTGGCCGAACCGGACGCGCCGCCACCGCTCGCCTATCCGGTCGCGGTGGGCGCGGTCGCGGCGGCCCACGGCGTTCCCGTCCCGGCCACCGTGGCGGCTTTCCTCCAGGCGGTCGTCGCCAACCTGGTCTCGGCCGGGCTGCGGCTGATCCCGCTCGGCCAGACCGCGGGCCAGCGCCTGCTCGCTGCGCTCGAACCCGCCGTCCGGCGGACCGCGCTGCGGGCCGAACGGGCCGGGCTCGACGAACTCGGCACCGCGAGCCTCGTGCTCGACTGGTGCTCCTTGGCCCACGAAACGCAGTATACGAGGTTGTTCCGCTCGTGAGCCCCCACGGACCTCTGCGCGTCGGCATCGGCGGCCCCGTCGGATCCGGCAAGACGGCGCTCTGCGAAGCGCTCTGCAAGGCGCTGCGCGACCGCTACGACATGGCGGTCATCACCAACGACATCTACACCAAAGAGGACCAGCGGATCCTGACCGAGGCCGGGGCCCTGCCGGCCGAGCGGATCTTGGGCGTGGAGACGGGCGGCTGCCCGCACACCGCCATTCGCGAGGACGCCTCGATCAATCTCGCCGCCGTGGCGGAGATGCGCCGGCGCTTCCCCGGCCTCGAGCTCTTGCTGATCGAATCGGGCGGCGACAATCTGGCCGCCACCTTCAGCCCCGAGCTCGCCGACCTCACGATCTACGTGATCGACGTGGCCGAGGGCGAAAAGATCCCGCGGAAGGGCGGACCGGGTATCACCCGCTCGGATCTTCTGGTCGTCAACAAGATCGACCTCGCCCCGCACGTCGGTGCCCGGCTCGAGGTCATGGCGGCCGACGCCCGGCGCATGCGCGGCGAACGGCCCTTCGTCATGACCAACCTCAAGACCGGCGAGGGCCTCCAGGAGGTCGTGACGTTCCTCGTCCGTGCGGGTGGTCTGCCGCCGCGGAGCTGAACGCTGCGGGCCGCGCGACGCGGGGCCGCGCGACGCGCGAGCGGTGGTTGCCTCGCCCGCCTCGAGCGCTTAAGGCGCCGCGCGGAAACTTCAGGGAGGAAGGGCCGTGCCGCGCTTCGCCGCCAATCTCTCGATGATGTTCACCGATGCGCCGTTCCTGGAGCGCTTCGCGCGCGCCGCGGCGGCGGGCTTCGAGGCGGTCGAGTTCCTCTTCCCCTACGAGCACCCGAGGGAGGCGATCGCGGCGGAGCTCGAGCGGCACGGGCTCGTCCAGGCGCTGTTCAACCTGCCGCCCGGCGATTTCGCCCGGGGCGAGCGGGGGATCGCCTCGCTGCCGGGGCGCGAGGCGGAGTTCCGCGACGGCGTCGAGACGGCGCTGCGCTACGCCGAGGCCACAGGCTGCCGGACGCTGCACTGCATGGCGGGGCTTTTGCCGGAAGCGGCCGACCGGGCCCGCCACGAGGCGGTCTATGTCGACAATCTACGCTATGCCGCCCGGCGCTGCGGCGAAGCCGGGATCACGCTCGTGATCGAGCCGATCAACACGCGCGACATCCCGGGCTATTTCCTGAATTACCAGGCCCAGGCGCGGCGGATCGTCGAGGCGGTGGGCGAGCCCAACCTCAAGCTCCAGCTCGACCTCTATCACTGCCAGATCATGGAGGGCGATCTCGCCCGTCACATCGAGGCCTATGCCGACATCACCGCCCACGTGCAGATCGCGGGCGTGCCCGAGCGGCACGAGCCCGACGTCGGCGAGATCTACTATCCGTATCTCTTCGACGTCCTCGATCGGGTCGGCTATGCGAGCTGGGTCGGCTGCGAGTACCGGCCGAAGGGCCGGACCGAGGACGGACTCGGCTGGTTCGCGCCGTACCGCAGGCGGTGAGCCGGGCCGCGAGACCGGCGGCGCTCAGAGCTCGGTGTTGCGGTAGAGCCGGTCGAGGGCGATGCGGTCCTCGAGCACCCGGCTCTCGAAGCCGGCGGCACCCAGGAAGTCGCGGGCCGACCAGCCGTCGACCTCGCGCCACCAGACCTGGACGCAGCGCCGTTCGGAATCGACGAGCCAGATCTCGGCGACCGAGGGCAGAGCCTTGTAGTCGTCGAGCTTCCTGCCCTTGTCCTGGGCGCGCGTGCCGGGCGAAAGCACCTCGACGATCAAGAGCGGATCGCGGACCGTCTGCTCGCGCGAGGGCCTGCAGGTCATAACGACGTCGGCGACATAGAAGGTGTCGTCACTCACCTGGACGCCGCCCTCGACTTGGACCCGGCAGGGAGGACGACGCTCGATCCGACGGTCGATCTCGCCCCAACAATTGCCCGCGATCGTGCCGTGGTCGTTGCTGCCGGCCGCCATCATGCGGATGCGGCCGTCGACGAGCTCGTAGCGCCGGTCGGACTCCCCCTCGAAGCGGAGGAACTCGGCCACGGTCATCGGCAGGTCTTCGAGACTGGTCGCCATGACGGGGACGCTAGCATGCGCGGATCAGCCGGGGAACCGGCGGCGCAGCTCCGCGACCTGCTCGGCGCTCAAGGGCCGGATCGGTCGGCCCTGGAGATGGACGAAGAGCTTGGCGGTCTCCTCGAGCTCCTCGATCGCGTAAGCGGCGGCCTCGAGCGAGGATCCCGCGACCACCGGCCCGTGATTGGCGAGCAGGACCGCGTGGTGACGGTCGGCTACCGCCTCGACCGCGCTCCCGAGCGCCGGATCGCCCGGCGGAATGTAGGGCAAGAGCTTCAGCCGGCCGACCCGCATGACATAGTAGGCCGTCAAGGGCGGGATCGGCTCCTCCGGATCGAGCCCGTCCAGGAGGCTCACCGCGACCGACCAGGTGGAGTGCAGGTGCACGACCGCGCCGGCCGTGGGCCGGGCCCGGTACATGCCGAGGTGCATCGGCACCTCCTTGGTCGGCGGATCGCCGTCGACCGGCCGACCGGACTCGTCGAGACGAGCGAGCCGGGCGGGGTCGAGATCGCCAAGGGCGACGTTGGTCGGCGTCGCGAGGAAGCCGCCGTCGCTCAGACGGACCGAGAGATTGCCGGAACTGCCGAAAGTGAGACCGCGTTCGAACAGCGAGCGGCCGATCCGGCAGATGGCCTCGCGCAGCCGCGCCTGCTCGCTCACGGCATCGCCTCGAGCGCGCGCAGGAAAAAGTCGCGTCGGCCGAAATTGCCGCTTTTCAAGGCGAGCGCGAGGCGCGGTCCTCGGCCGATCGTCACCGTGGCCGGCACGCCGGGATCGATCTGTGGGCCGATCGCGAGCCCCTCGATCGCGAGAGCCTTGACGACCGCACCACTGGTCTCGCCGCCCGCCACCACGAGCCGGCGCACGCCCGATGCCACGAGCTCGCGGGCGATCGCGGCCATCGCCTCCTCGACGACCGCGCCGGCACGATCGCGGCCCAACCGTTCTTGCACGCGGCGGACCTCTTCGGGCGGCGCGCTCGCGTAGATCAACACGGGTCCCGTCGGCAGATGCTCTCGCGCCCAGGCGATCACCTCGCGCACCTCCTCGCCTTTCGCCAAGGCGAGCGGATCGAGCCGTCGCGCCGGACGGTGTTCGCGAAAAGCCTCGATCTGGCCGAGGGTGGCGGCCGAGCAGGAGCCGGCCAGCACGAGCGCGGGACCGGGTACCGGGGGCAGAGCTGCGGCCTCGGCCCCGCGCTCGGGCAAAAGGCCCTGGCGGCGGAAGTTGGCGGGCAGGCCCATGGCGACGCCGGAACCGCCGGTGACCAACGGGTGATCGGCCACGGCCTCGCCGATCGCGAGCAGGTCCGCGTCCTCGAGGCAGTCGACGATCGCCCAGCGGAAGCCCTCGTGGCGCAGGGCGGTGAGGCGGTCGCGGATGAAGGCGGCGCCGCGGCGGACGCTCGGCCAGGCCACCAACCCCACCTTTCGCGGCGTTTGCCGGCCGAGCACCCGGACGAGGTCCGGATCCGTCATGGGTGTGAGCGGGTGGTGGGCCATGTGGGTCTCGGAAAGGAGGCGATCGCCCACGAAGAGGTGGCCCATGTAGATGGTCCGGCCGGTCTCGGGGAAGGCCGGGCAGGCGATGGCGATAGCGGCGTCCACCCGGTCGGCGAGCGCGTCGCCGACCGGGCCGATATTGCCCTCGGGGGTGCTGTCGAAGGTCGAGCAATATTTGAAGAAAACCTGCCGGGCACGCTGCCGCTGCAGCCATTCGAGCGCTTCGAGGGAGAGGGCCACCGCCTCTTTGGCCGGCACCGTTCGCGATTTGAGGGCGATCGTGATCGCATCGACCTCGTCGAGCTCGAGGTCGCCGCGCGGCACCCCGATCAGCTGGACCGTCCGCATGCCGTTCCGGACCAGCATGTTGCAGAGATCGGTCGCACCCGTGAAATCGTCGGCGATCGCACCCAACAAGAGCGGCATGGCCTCCCCTCCCCCGGCGGCCTCCGCTCTAGACGATTCGCCGGGCCGGCGGGAGACCTCTTGAACGGGCTGCGCTCTTCCCCATCTCAAGCGCCGGGTGGATGCCGAAATCGGGTCCGCCCGTAGAGTGAAGTGGCGTGTCCATCGTGGAGCGCCGAACCCGTCGCGATCGCTCAATGGAGGATCAGATGACGACGATCGATCTCCGCCCTTTCTACCGCACCGTGCGTGACTTCGACCGCCTGGCGAGCCGGCTCGTCTCGAGCGTGGCTGCGGTCGACACCGGTCCGGCGCACGACATCCTTGAAACCGGCACCGATCGTTACGCGATTCAGCTCGCCGTGCCCGGCTGGAAGCAGGAGGAGCTCACCATCTCGGTCGAGAACGGCGTGCTCACGGTCAAAGGCGAGCCCGCGGCCGAGAAGGGCGAGGTTCGCTATCTGCAGCGCGGCATCGTTCGCCAGGCCTTCGAGCGCCGTTTCGCCTTGGCCGAGCATGTCGAGGTCAAGGGTGCGAAGCTCGAGAACGGCATTCTCTCGATCGAGCTCGCCCGCGAGCTGCCCGAGGCCTTGAAGCCGCGGATCGTCCCGATTTCGGTCGAGACGGCTTCGGTCGCCAAGGCGGCCTGACCCCCGGGGCGCTTGATCCCGTCCGAGGCTCGTGAGAGGCATGGGGGCGGCGGCCACGGTCGCCGCCCCTCCGGCCGTTCGGAGATCTGATCATGAGCCGCTCGCTCTACGACGAGCTCGGCGTCTCGCGGACCGCGAGCGAGGAGGAGATCGCGAAGGCGTTCCGCCGGCTCGCGAAGACCTGCCATCCCGACCTCCACCCCGGCGACAAGAAGGCCGAGGAAAAGTTCAAGCGGATCTCGGCGGCCTACGAGATCCTGTCCGACAAGACCAAGCGGGCGCGCTACGATCGCGGCGAAATCGACGAGCAGGGCCGCGAGCGTGCCTTCGCCCAGGGCGGCTTCCACCCCGGAGCCGGCGCGGGCGGTGCGCGGTTCGAGTTCGGCGGGCCGGGCGGGATCAATTTCGAGGAGATCTTGGGCGATCTCTTCGGCGGCGCTCGACGCCGGGCCGGCCGCGGCGGCCCCTTCGCGGGCGGGTTCGCCGGGGCCGGTCCGTTCGCCGGCGGCTTCGCCGGCGGCACGGGCGAAGACGTCAAGGTCACGACCGAGGTCGATTTCCTCACGGCCGCGCGCGGCGGCACCCGGCGGGTCGTGCTGCCCGACGGAAGCGCGGTCGACCTCACGATCCCGGCCGGCACGAGCGAGGGCACCGTGCTGCGGCTCAAGGGCAAGGGCCAGCCCGGTCCGGCCGGTCCCGGCGACGCGCTGGTCGAAGTCAAGGTCGCACCGCACCCGCTCTTTCGCCGCGAGGGGCTCGACGTCGTGATCGACCAGCTCGTCCCGCTCGCCGTCGCGGTCAAAGGCGGGAAGGTGCGCGTGCCCACCCTCGACGGCGAGGTGGCGCTGACCGTCCCGCCGCGTACGAGCTCGGGCAAGATGCTCCGGCTCAAGGGCAAAGGCATCAAAGACCCGCGCACGGGTCGGCAGGGCGACCAGCTCGTCCGCGTGCTGATCGAGCTGCCGATGGAGCGCGAGCTCTTGGAGCTGATCGAGCGCTGGGCCGAGCACCGCGCGGCTTGAGCCGCGCAAGGGCCGGCCCCGAGGCGGGGTCAGCTGCGCGTCGCAAGCGGCGGTCCCAGCCGCCAGACGGCGGCGCGCGCGGTATCGTCCAGGAGGTAGAGGGCACCGTCGGGGCCGACGCGCACGTCGCGGATGCGGCCGACATCGCCCTGCAGCAGGCGATGCTCGCGGACCACCTTGCGGCCGTCGAGCTCGAGCCGCACGAGCATCTGCCCGGCGAGCGCACCGACGAACAGGCTGCCCTTCCAGCCCGGGATGGCATCGGCGTCGTAGAACGCCATACCCGAAGGCGCGATCGATGGGGTCCAGACCCAGATCGGGTCCGTCACGCCGGGCATCGTCTTGCCGCGACCGATCGGCAGCCCGGAATAGTCGACACCGTGGGTCACGAGCGGCCAACCGTAATTGGCCCCCTTCTCGATGACATTGATCTCGTCGCCACCGCGCGCCCCGTGCTCGTGCTCCCAGAGCTCGCCGGTCCACGGGTTGAGCGCCATGCCTTGCGCGTTGCGGATGCCGTAGGCCCAGATCTCGGGCCGCACGCCGGCCCGCCCGACGAACGGATTGTCGCTCGGCACGCCACCGTCCGGCTCGATCCGGATGATGGTGCCGGCGAGATCGTCGAGCTTTTGCGCACGATCCATCTCGCCGCGATCCCCCGTCGACACGTAGAGCTTGCCGTCACGGCCGAAGACCAGCCGCGAGCCGAAGTGACGGCCGCCGGTGCCCGGCGGATCGGCGGTCAGGATCACCTGGAGGTCGGCGAGCCGGTGGCC
The DNA here is from genome assembly GCA_025054575.1 of Geminicoccaceae bacterium. Taxonomy (GTDB): domain Bacteria; phylum Pseudomonadota; class Alphaproteobacteria; order Geminicoccales; family Geminicoccaceae; genus JANXAZ01. Next base: position 20,335 of record JANWZN010000008.1, read on the forward strand.
GTCCAAGCGGCCGCGTGCCACCCGGGTCGCGGCACCGTTGCCGACCGGTGCCGCGTAAGCGAGGTAGACGAGGCGGCTCGCCGCGAAGTCGGGAGCGAGCGCGACGTCGAGCAGCCCGCCCTGGCCACGGGCCCAGACCTGCGGCACGCCCTCGATCGGGCGGGGATCGAGCCGCCCCGACCGGTCGACCAGCCGCAGGCGCCCGGGTCGTTCGGTGACCAGCGCGCCGCCGTCCGGCAGGAACGCCAGCCCCCAGGGATGTTCGAGCGGGCCCGCGAGCCGCGCGAGCTCGAGTTCCATCCCGTCGATCCGCAAGAGCTCGCGACCCTCGGCGGCGAGCGCGCTCGCACCCACCCCGACCTGCATCCCGCCGCAGGACGTGGCGAAGCTGCCGAACACCGCGAGCGTGGGTAGCGTGCCGAGCAGGGTGCGACGGCGCATGATCCTTCTCCTCGCTGCAAAGCGACCGCGATCGGCCACCGGCTCGACCGCACTCCCGCAAGATAGTCTTGCCGAGCCCGGCGGGAACCTGCTTGAGGACGCGCAAGCGCGAGCGGAGGCTCCATGGCAGCGACGGCACCCTCGACCCTTCTCGATCTCTTGGCGACCGGCCGGGACGGCGATCCGGCCGTCCTCGCACCCGACCGACCACCGCTCTGCTTCGCCGGGCTGCGCGCGCTCGTCCGCGAGGTCGCCGGAGCCCTTCGAGCCCGTGGAATCGGCCCGGAGGACCGGGTCGCGATCGTTCTGCCGAACGGACCGGAGGCTGCGACCTCCTTCCTCACCGTGGCTTGCGCGGCCGCGACCGCGCCCTTGAACCCGGCCTATCGGGAAGAGGAGCTCGACTTCTATCTCGAAGACCTGAAAGCGAAGGCGGTCCTGGTCACGGCCGAGGAGCGGGGCCCGGCGGTGACCGTCGCCGAACGGCGGGGCTTGCAGCTCTTGCGCCTTTTGGTTCCGGCGGGCGCCGAGGCCGGCCGATTCTCGCTCGGCGCCGCGCAGCCGACCGATGCCACGCCCGCGCCCGAGGCGACCGCCCTCCTCCTCCACACCTCGGGCACGACGAGCCGACCCAAGCTCGTGCCCTTGAGCCACGCCAACCTCGCGGCCTCGGCGCGCCACATCGGCACCGCACTGGCGCTGTCACCCGCCGATCGTTGCCTCAACATCATGCCCTTGTTCCACATCCACGGGCTGGTCGCGGCCGTCCTGTCTTCGCTCGCGGCCGGAGGGTCGGTGTTCTGCACGCCCGGCTTCAACGCGCTGCGCTTTTTCTCCTGGCTCGAGGAGGCGCAGCCCAGCTGGTACACGGCGGTGCCGACCATGCACCAGGCGATCCTCGCGCGCGCCGAACGCAACCCGGAGATCCTCGCGCGCACGCGCTTGCGCTTGATCCGCTCGAGTTCGGCCTCGCTGCCGCCGCAGGTGATGCGGGCGCTCGAGGAGGTGTTCGGCTGCCCGGTGATCGAGAGCTACGGGATGACCGAGGCGTCGCACCAGATGACCAGCAACCCGCTGCCGCCGCGGCCGCGCAAGCCCGGATCGGTGGGTGTGCCGGCCGGCCCGCTCGTGCGGATCGCCGATCCCTCGGCCCCCGTCCTGCTCGAAGGCGATGTCGAAGGCGAGGTCGTGATCTCGGGCCCGAACGTCACGCGCGGCTACGAAGCCAATCCGGAAGCCAACGCCAAATCGTTCTTCGAGGCCGAGGGACGGCGCTGGTTCCGGACCGGCGATCAGGGTCGCTTCGATGCTGACGGCTATCTGCGGATCACCGGTCGTCTCAAGGAGATCATCAACCGCGGCGGCGAGAAGGTGAGCCCGCTCGAGGTCGACGAGGTGCTGATGGACCACCCGGCGGTGGCCCAGTGCGTCACCTTCGCCATCCCGCACGAGAAGCTCGGCGAAGAGGTCGGGGCGGCGGTCGTCCTGCGCGAGGGGACGAGCGCCAGCGAGCAGGAGATCCGCGCCTTCGCCGCCACACGCCTGGCCGATTTCAAGGTGCCGCGGAAGATCGTGATCCTGGCCGAGATCCCCAAAGGCGCGACCGGCAAGCTGCAGCGGATCGGTCTCGCCCAGCGGCTGGGGCTCGCCTGATGCGGATCTGCGTGTTCGGCGCGGGCGCGATCGGCGGCTATCTCGCCGCCAAGCTCGCGAGCCGGGAAGAGAACGAGGTCGCGGTCGTGGCCCGCGGCGCGCATCTGGACGCCATCCGCCGCAACGGGCTCGTGCTGGTCGAGGGCGAGCGGCAGACCGTGACCCGGCCCAAGGCGAGCGCGGATTCGCGTGAGCTCGGCCCACAGGAGTACGTCATCGTCACCTTGAAGGCGCATCAGATCCCGGCCGCGGTGCCGGCGATCGAACCGCTGCTCGGCCCCGAAACCGCGATCGTCTGGGCGGTGAACGGCGTTCCCTGGTGGTATTTCTACGGCTTGGAGGGCCCCTGGCGCGATCGACGGCTCGAGAGCGTCGATCCGGGCGGGACGATCTGGGCGCGGCTCGAGCCGAGGCGCGCGATCGGCTGCGTCGTCTATCCGGCGGCCGAGGTGCACGAGCCCGGCGTCGTGACCCTGGTCGAGGGCGACCGCTTCTCGCTCGGCGAGCCCACTGGCGAGCGAACGGCGCGGGTCGAGGCGCTCTCCCGGACGCTCGTCGCGGCCGGGCTCAAGGCCCCGGTGCGCCCCAAGATCCGCGACGAGATCTGGATCAAGCTCTGGGGCAACCTCGCCTTCAATCCGATCAGCGCCCTCACCCGCGCAACGCTCGATAGGATCTGCGCCGATCTCGGCACGCGTGCGGTGGCACGCGCCATGATGGTCGAAGCGCAGGCGGTCGCCGAAAAGCTCGGGGTCCGCTTCGCGATCGACGTCGACAAACGAATCGAGGGCGCGGCCGCGGTCGGGGCGCACAAGACCTCGATGTTGCAGGACCTCGAACGCGGCCGGCCGATGGAGATCGACGCTCTCGTCACGGCCGTGCTCGAGCTCGCGCGGCTCGTGGAGGTGCCGACCCCGACCATCGCCACCGTTCACGCGCTCGTGACGCTCGCGGGTCGGGTCGCCGGTTGCTACCCGACCAGCGGCTGAGCCGGCTCAATCGAGCAGCCGCTCGACGCCCTGAGCGTAGCGTTCGAGGGCCGCCGGGTCCTTGATCACGAGCTCGCCTCGGCCCTTGGCCAAGACACCGCGGCGCGCGAGCTCGCTCTGCACGCGCGAGACCGCTTCGCGATGCGTCACCACGGTGGCGGCGATGTCGGCGTGCTTGGGCGGCGGCGCGATCCGCAATGGCGCGCCCGGTGTCGCCGCGAGCCGCGCGAGCCGCAGATATTCGGCACAGATCCGGGCCGGGACGGGCGAGGCGAACTCGTGCACCCGCTGGCTCAGCGCCCGCACGAGCCGGGCGAGCTTGACGAGCGTGGCCTTCATCACCGCCGGCTCGCGCTGGAGCAGCGCCCAGAACTCCTGCGCCGTCATCGAGCCCAAAAGCGAATCCTCGAGGGCCACGACGTCCGCCGAGCGCGGCTCGCCGTCGATCGCCGCGATCTCGCCGAACGAGCTGCCCGGTCCGAGATCGCGAAAGGCGACCTCGCGGCCGCTCTCGGCGAAGGTGGTGACCCGGACCTTGCCCGAGAGGACGAAGAAGACGTCGCGGCCGGGATCGAGCCGACCGACGATCGTCTGCTCGCTCTCGTAGTGGCGGACTCGGATCATGGGCAGCAAGGCCGCGAGGCCCCGCTCGCCGAGCCCGGAGAGGATATCCACCCGCTCGAGCCGTTGCGCGAGCGGGGCGCGCTCGGCGGACCGCACCGGGCTCGTCATGCTCGCCCCGCGAGCGCACGCTCCAGCCACGCCGCGAGCGTCTGCAGCGGCATCGCCCCGCTCGTGCGCGCGATCTCGCGGCCGTTGTCGAACAGGATCAGCGTCGGCACCGAAGCGACCGCGAACCGGGCGGCGAGGTCGGGTGCCGCGTCGATGTCGAGCTTGGCGATCCGAGCGCGCGGCTCGAGCCGCTGTGCCGCCTGCTCGAGGACCGGCGCCATCATGCGGCACGGACCGCACCAGGCGGCCCAGAAATCGACGAGCACCGGCAGATCGGAGCGAGCGGTTTGGACTTCGAACGTGTCGCGCGTGAGCTCGATCGGCCGGCCGAGGAACAGCCGCCCGCCGCAGCGGCCGCACTTGGCGGCCTCGGCGGGGCGATCGCCGGGCACACGGTTGACCGCGTTGCAAGCCGGACAGACGACGTGCCGCGCGCTGACCATGCTCTTCTCCTCGCCCGACGGGCTTCCCGGGTCAACGGTCCGGAGCATGCAGATCGTTCGGCGCGAATTCAACCTTTGCGCGATGTTGTCCCGCAACCACGCGCCCAAGGGCGTATCTCGGACACCGCGTCGCGCACCAATCTAGGTGCCGTTGCATGCGCGCGGCGAGACGAATAAGGGTGAGGCTGGGTGGTCCGGAACAAGGGGGACGTCCCGTCATGGGCAGCACCGGCTCGAGGTTTCTCGCCCTCGGCGTCGTCGCTCTTTCCGGGCTCGGGCTCGCCGCCTGCACGACCGTGCCGCCGCGCGCTGCCGACCGCGCCGAGGAGGAGTGCCGCGCCGAGGCGCGCGCCGAGGGCTTCCGCGAGATCTCGGCCGAGGCCTCGTCGACCGGCATCGGCGACACGGTCCTGGTCAACATGAACGCGCGCCGCGACGGCCAGGACTACACCGGGTCGTGCACCTACGACCGCAGCACCAGGCGGGTGCGCCTCAGCATGTCCCGCGTCGGCGAGGCGGACGGCGAGCGGTTCGCGCGCGCCCGTGAGGCCTGCCGCGAGGAGGCGGTCGATCGCGGCTACGAGGTGCGGGGTACGAGCGACGTCCGTCGGGTCGGCGACACGATCCGCATGACCCTGGATCTGCGCCGGCGTGGTCGGTCCTACGAGGGCTATTGTCGCTACGCCGATCGGCGCGCCGATCTCGAGATCCGCTGACGGGAACCCGCCTGCGCCCCACCGAGCGCGATAGCCGAACTCGGTCACCTCGATGGTGAACGAAGTACGCTCGGTTCGCACTGACGAGTGTGGCGCCTTACCGCAGGCGGCGATACCTTCCGCCCGATCTCGGCCTACTCCAAGCTATCGTCGATAGACAGCGGATCGATATCCGAAGCATGGCGATCATCATCGGTGAAGGGCGCGATCGCGGACCGCGAGGTGGCAGCGTGGAGCGGTTGCTCGGTACGGCCGACGACGATCAGATCCTGGGCGATCCGTTCAGCGGCGGCAACCGCAGCGCCTTCCCCGACAACGGGCGAACGCTCGCCGGCGGGCGTGGTGGCCGCGACCGGGTCGAGGCCCTCGAAGGCGACGATCTCGTGATCGGCGACGCCTGGATCGTCGAGGGCGTCGGCCGCGCCGCGGGCGACCGGATCCTGACCGGCCCGGGCTCGGATTTCGCCCTCGGCGACGCGCATCTCGTGCGGGGCCGCGGACGCGGCGGATCGGACCAGATCCGGCTCGGTCCCGACGACGACCTCGCCGCCGGCGACGCCCAGACCCTGGCCGGCACCGCCCGCGGCGGGCACGATCGCCTGTCGGGTGGCGAGGGCTTCGATTTCTTGTTCGGCGACGCTCGGTTCCTCGACGAGCAGAGCCGCGGCGGCGACGATCGCCTGCACGGCGGCGCCCTGTTCGATCTCTTGGTCGGCGACGGCGAGGTCCTCGACGGCCGAGCGCGCGGCGGTGACGACGTGCTGCGAGGCGGGGGCGGCGGCGACGAGCTCTACGGCGACTCTCAGCTCATGAGCGGGACGAGCCGCGGCGGCAACGACCGGCTGTTCGGTGGCTCGGGCTTCGACTTCCTCGTGGGCGACGCCTTGCGCGCGAGCGAGGGCGTCGTCTGCGGCCGGGATCGCGTGGTCGGCGGGAGCGGCAACGACTTCTTGGTCGGCGACGTGGCCGTCGCCGAGGGTGTGGTGATCTGTGGTGACGACGTGATCGACGGCGGCCCCGGCGACGACCAGCTCTGCGGCGACGTGATCGACGCCGGTCCGGCGCCGACGGTCGTCCGTGGGCGCGACGTCTTCCGGTTCGGGCGCGACAGCGGTGCCGATAGCGTGCTCGACTTCGAGCCCGGCAGGGACGTGCTCGACTTTCGCGGGTTCGGTGGCGATCGCGCCGCGGTGCGCTTCATCGACCTCGGCAATGCGGTGCTGATCGACCTCGACGGCACCGAGGCTCCGATCCAGCAAGTGCTGCTCCTCGAGGTGAGCCTCCCATCGGTCGTGCGCGAGATCGACCAGACCGTTCTTTTCTAATACTCCTCTCCCGAAGTGCCACTGGGCGGTGTGGCGCTCGGGCCCGGTCCGCCTGCTCGTCGGTCGACGTCGGGCGCGGCTCGGGGCGGTTCGCCGGAGATCGGGGCATGGAGCGAGCGTGCATAACGTTCGATCCGGGCGGGTCGTGCACCGGCCCGTGGACGCTCGGACGCGGGTCCGAGGCGGCAGCCGAGCAAGTCGGGACGGAAGGTCCGGCGGCGATCCTCCCCTCGCCCGTGAGCGGGGCCGGGTTGGACCGGTCGACCACCCGGGTCCCCACGGCGGCTGCGTCGGCGGCTGCCGGCGTGCGGGGTTGAAGGCCAGCGGGCATGCGCCGGATCGTGGCGCGCATCGCCCTCGCGTTCGCTGCGCTGGTGCTCGTCGCCGTCGGTGCGATCGTCGGGTTGTCGTGGGCGTCCCTGCCCGAGCACGAGGGCGAGATCGTCCTTTCCGGTCTCGACGGGCCGGTCGTGATCCTGCGCGACGCGCATGCGATCCCGACGATCCGGGCCACGAGCGAGCGCGATCTCTGGCGCGCGCTCGGCTTCGTCCACGGCACCGACCGGCTGGTCCAACTCGAGATCACGCGGCGGATCGGACGTGGCCGGCTGGCCGAGCTGGTCGGCGAGGCCGGGCTCGGCTTCGATCGCTTCTTCCGCACCCTGGGGCTCGCGCAGGTCGCCGAGACGGGGCTCGCCGCCTACAGCCCCGAGGAACGGGCCAAGCTCGACGCTTATGCCGAGGGCGTGAGCGCCGCCTTCGCTCGCGCCCGCGTTCTGCCACCCGAGCTCCTCGTGCTGGGCGTGCGCCCCGAGCCGTGGCGAGCGGCCGACACACTCCTCGTCCATCGGCTGATGGCGCTCGAGGTCGCGGGCTCCTGGCGCCGCGAGCTGTTGCGCGCCCGGCTGGCCCACATCCTGCCCCCCGAGCGGCTGGCCGACCTGCTGTCGGAGGAGGACTCGGACGGGCCCGTCAGCATCGCGCGTGCCGACCTGCCGCCTGCGGCACTGCTCGAGGGCCTGGTCGAGGTCCTGCCCGACCCGCAATCGATCGGGCTCGGCTCGAACGCGTTCGTCCTCGCGGGCTCGCGGACCGCGTCCGGCGCAGCACTGCTGGCGAGCGATCCGCACCTGCCGCTGCGCGTCCCCGGCGTCTGGTACCTGGCCGTGCTCGAGGCGCCCGGGCTGCTGCTAGCTGGCGGCACCATCCCGGGCCTGCCGGCGGTCGTCATCGGCCGCAACGAGCAGCTCGCCTGGGGCCTCACGACGACCGGTGCCGACAGCGAGGACCTGGTCCGGATCCGGCCCGATCCGGCCGATCCCGGGCGCTATCTGGTCGCGGGCGGGAGCGAGCCGTTCGTCGAGCGGATCGAGACGATCGCCGTGCGGGGCCGCGAGGCCGAGCGTCTTTTGGTCCGTGAGACGCGCTTCGGGCCGATCGTCTCCGACATCGTGCGGGCTGGCGAGGTGGCACCACCCGACGAGCTCCTGGCCTTGCAATGGATCGGGCTGCGGACCGACGACCGGACGCTCGCCGCGGCCGAGGCGATGGGTCGGGCGCGCGACGTCGACGAGCTGCTCGATGCCCTCTCCCTGTTCGCGAGCCCGGTCCAGAACGTCGTCGTCGGCGACCGGAGCGGACGCATCGGGCTCGCCGTCGCGGGCCGCGTGCCGATCCGCCGCGACCACGACGGCAGCCTGCCGATCGAGGCGCGCGACGGGCGCGCGGACTGGCTCGGCTTCGTTCCCGCCGAGGCCCTGCCGCGGTCGGTCGATCCGCCCGCCGGTGTGCTCTTCAACGCCAACAACCGCGTCGTCGGCCCCGACTACCCCTACCTGATCACGAGCGAGTGGGACGGTCCGTTGCGAGCCCGACGGCTCGCGCAGCTCCTGGCCGAGCCGCGCGCCTTCGACCAGGAAGGAGCAGCTGCGATCCAGCTCGACCTCCTCTCGGGGGCGGCGCGGACGCTGTTGCCGGTCGTGTTGCCGCTCGCACAGTCGTCCGCGCCGGTCCCCACCCCGCTCCCCGAGATCGTGGCCGCGCTCGAGGCCTGGGACGGCACCATGCGGCTCGACCGGCCCGAGCCGCTCCTGTTCGCGGCTTGGCGCGAGGCGCTCGGGCACCGGCTGCTTGCGGACGAGCTCGGCCCCCTCGCCGCGGAGGTCTCGGGCCCGCGCCACGGGCTGCTCGCCCGGCTGCTGCGCGATCGTCCCGTCTGGTGCGACGACGTCCGGACAGCGGCCCGCGAGCGCTGCGAGGACATCGTCGCGGAGGCCCTGGGCGAGGCGTACGCCGCCCTCGCCGGCCGTCTCGGCGGCGATTGGCGCGGTTGGCGCTGGGGCTTCGAGCATCCGGCGGTCATGCCGCATCGCCCGCTGGGCGAGCTGCCGATCCTGGGCCCGCTCCTCTCGATCGCGATCCCGATCGGTGGCGATGCCACCACACTCGCGGTGGCCGGCTATCGGGCGGTCGGCCCCGGCGGTCCGTTCCCCGTGCATCACGCGGCGGGTCTGCGGCTCGTGGCCGATCTCGCCGGTCGGACGAGCGAGGCGATCGCGGCCACGGGCCAGGTCGGTCATCCCTTCTCGCCGCACTATCGCGATCTCGCGCGGCTCTGGGCCGAGGGCCGAACGGTGCGGCTCGATCCCGATCGCGCCGAGCGCGAGGCGGCGCGCAGGCAAGACCTTCTTCCCCCTCCCCGGTAGACGAGCTGCGCTCTTAGGGCCTATGAGACAGTCTCTGAACTAGCTGATCAGGGGAGATCGCGGGTGATCGGACACGGCTCCTCGTTCGGCCGGCGGTTGCGTTCGCTGCGGCTCGCCAAAGGGTTGCGCCAGGCCGAACTGGCGCGGCTCGTCGGGCGTCACCAGACGGCTATCGGCCCCTGGGAGCGCGACGAGTACGCACCACCGCCCGACATCGTCGAACGGCTCGCGCGGGCGCTCGACACCTCGGCCGAATATCTCCTGTTCGGCCGGCATCCGCGGCGCAGCGCGATCGCACTCGCAGGTCGGATCGGGCCGGGCGGGCTCGCCGAACCGGCCGAGCTCGGCACCGCCTCTCTGCGCGACGACCAGCTGATCGGCTGGCGGGTCGAAGACGAGACGATGGCGCCGGCCTACCGGACCGGCCAGGTGCTGCTCGTGCTGGCAACCGCCGAAACCCGGCTCGACGAGCTCTTGGGCCGCGACGTGGTGGCGGAGCTGGCGGACGGCCGCAATCTGTTGCGTCGGCTGTTGCCGGGGGCTCGCCCGGAGGTCTTCGATCTCGCCGCCTGGAACGCGCCGACTCTCGCGGGCGCGAGCCTCGTGGCGGCGCGCAGGGTGGTGGGCGTGGTCGCCGCGGAGGCCCTGGTGGCGAGCACGGCGGAGTAGAGCCGACCTGTTCAGGTTGACGAGAAAATCTCTTTTCTCTGGAAGTTTAAAAATTGCTCGGTATTTTAGCGAAATCCGATCGGGAACGAGCCGGTCGCCAACGACATGCCCCCAGCCCTCGGAGACCACGCCTCATGAACCAGCTCGCCAGCAAGGTGGTCGGTCGCGGTGCCGGCGGCCGCAGCCGGGCACTCGACGTCGACCATTACGTGAGCCTGCGGATCCGGCAGCGACGGATCATGCTGGGCCTGACCCAGCAGCAGATGGCCGAGCTGATCGGCGTCACCTACCAGCAGGCCCACAAGTACGAAACCGGCATCAACCGCATCTCGGCCGGCCGGCTCTACCAGATCGCGCAAGCGCTCGGGGTCGACATCGGCTACTTCTTCGAGGACGCCGATCCCGAACAGAAGACCAAGCCGCGGCCGACCGAGCTGATGCCGCAACAGCGGATGCTGCTCGAGCTCGCGCGCAACTTCGCCAACATCCCGAGCCGCAAGCATCAAGAGGCGCTCTGCAACCTCGCTCGCGTGCTGGCCACCGACGGCAAGGACGAATGAGGGCGTCCGCGACCGGCCGACCGGCTGTCTGGCCTCCCGCCGCCCGCCGGCGGATTCGATTCGCTCGAGCTCGCGCCCGAACGAACGGTGACGCCCGGGCCGAGATCGCCCCGCTCACTCGGTAGCCTGCGACCGGCGGCGTGCGGCGGCCAGCCGGATCACGCGCAGCGTTTCCTCCCAGAGACCGAGCCCCGCGAGCTCCTCGAGCGTGAACCAAGCGACCGCCGCCGCGTCGTCGCCGGCCCGCGCCTCGCCCGGTCCGGCCTCGGCCGTGACGTCGACCAGCGTGTAATGCCGACGGACACGACCGTCCGCATCGCGCTCGATCGAGTCCACCACGGTCAACAGCTCGACCCGCGCGAGCTCGAGCCCGGTCTCCTCGCGGACCTCCCGGCGAGCCGCCTCGATCACCGTCTCGCCCAATTCCTGAGCCCCGCCGGGCAGCGACCACTGACCGGCGCGCGGCGGCTTGCCGCGCCGGATCAGGAGGACCCGCTCTCCGCGCCAGACGACCGCGCCCACCCCCACGAGCGGCCGGTCGGGATGCTCGCGGCTCATCGCGCCGGCCGCTCAACCCGGGTCGGGCGAGCCTCGCGTTTGATCAACTTTCGCGCGAGGACCACCCGAGCTCGACGGTCGGCTGCGACGCTGCGGGCGGATCCGGGCGGCTCGAGCGCGCCACCGAGGCGGGCCCGCGGGCGGCTTCGGCGGTGACGATTTTTGCCTTCGGACTCAGTGACTTGGGCAGCCGCATAGCACACCTTGCGGGGCCGCCGGTCGGCCGCCCGAACCCGTGGTTGGGCTGCGATCGGTCGCATTTTAGCCAAATTTTCACCTCATCCTTGATATCTGCTCGCGGAGCTTCTAACCTCCCGGTGGAAGGCGGGACACGCGCGCCCCGCGCTCCGGCCCTCAGCGAACGGGCGACCACCCCATGGCCACGATCGTCGTCATCGACGACCGCGTCACCGGCCGGAACATCCTGACCCGTCTCGCGCGCTCGGTCGAGGAGGGTCTCCAGGTGCACGCCTTCGCGAGTGCCAAGGAGGCGCTCGCGCGGATGACGAGCGATCTCCAGCCGGACCTCGTCATCACCGATTACAACATGCCGGAGATGGACGGCGCCACCCTCATCGCCGCCATCCGCGCGACCGAGAGCCTCGCCGACGTGCCGGTCGTGGTGGTCACGGTCTACGAGGATCGCGACTTCTGCTACCGGGCCCTCGAGGCCGGTGCCACCGATTTCCTGTTGAGCCCGGTCGATCATCTCGAGTTTCGAGCCCGCGCCCGCAACCTTTTGGCGTTGCGCCGCCAGCGCCTCTTGCTCGCGCGCCGCGCGGCGGAGCTCGAGCGAGCCCTGGCCGAAACCGGCGCACCCTGGCGGGAAGCGGATACCGGCACGAGCCTGCTGGACCAGTTGCCGGTCGCGATCTGCACGAGCGATCCGCAAGGTCGGCTGACCTTCGTCAATCGCGCCTACGAGACCCTGTTCGGTGTCGAGCGCGAGCAGGTGATCGGCCGCACGCTCCTCGAGATCCACGGCGAAGACTTCGCCACCCGTCACCGCGTGCTCGACGAGAAGGTTCGCGAGAGCGGCCAGCCGCTGCTCGCGCCGCGCTACGACACGATGGTCGGACCCGCGGGCCTGCGCTGGCTCGCCGTGACCAAAGCGCCGCTTTGCGAGCGGCACGGCGGCGAGCGGGTCGTGACCGTGGCGCTCGACATCTCCGAACTCAAGCTCGCCGAGACCGCCGGCAGCGAGGCGGGCCGGCACGATCCCTTGACCGGCCTCGAGACCCTGCCCTGGTTCCGCGAGCGCCTCGAGCAGGCGATCGCGCGCGCCCGCCGGCAGGGCGAGCTCCTGGCCGTCTTGCATCTCGACCTCGATCGCTTCAAGGGCGTCAACGAAGCCTTCGGCGAGGCGGCGGGCGACAAGCTGTTGCGGGCCGTGGCGCAGCGGATAGCGGGCCGACTGCGCGAGAGCGATCGCATCGCCCGGCTGCGCAGCGACGAGCTCGTGATCCTGCAGGGCGAGCTCAAGCGTGCCGAAGACGCAGCGGAGCTCTGTCGCCGGCTCAACGAAGCCTTCGCCGAACCGTTCCACGCCGATGGGCAGGAGATCCATCTCTCGGCCAGTATCGGGGTGACGCTCTATCCGACCGACGGCCGCACCGCCGAGACCCTGCTCCGCAACGCCGATCTGGCGATGTATCGGGCCAAGGCCTCGGGCCGCGATGCCTATCGGTTCTTCGCCCGCGAGATGAACCTCGCCGCGCGCCGGGCGGTGACGCTCGAGCGCGAGCTGCGCCAGGCCCTCGCGGCCGAGCAGTTCCTGGTCCACTATCAACCCCAGATGGACCTCGCCTCACGGCGGATCGTCGGAATCGAGGCGCTGGTCCGCTGGAACCACCCGCATCGCGGGCTCTTGCGGCCGGGCGAGTTCATCCGCCTCGCCGAGGAGATCGGGCTGATCGCGCCGTTGACCGCCTGGGTGCTGCAGACCGCCTGTTCCCAGCATCGTCGCTGGAACGACGCCGGTCTCGGCCGGCTGCAGCTCTCGGTCAACCTCTCGCCCGTGCAGTTCCGCGAACGCGGTGTGGAACTCCTGATCGAGCGCGTGCTCAAGGAGAGCGGCCTGTCGCCCCAGCAGCTCGACGTCGAGCTGACCGAGAACGCGATCATCGAGAACAGCCAGACCGCCTCGGCCAGCCTGCGCTACCTGCACCAGCTCGGTGTCTCGCTCTCGCTCGACGATTTCGGTACCGGCTACTCCTCGCTGTCCTACGTCAAGCGGCTGCCGGTTCGCCGCCTCAAGATCGACCAGTCCTTCGTCCAGAACCTCGAGCAGAGCGTCAACGACGAGGTCATCGTCCGCGCCATCATCAACCTCGGCCACAGCCTCGGCCTCACCGTGATCGCCGAAGGGGTCGAAACGCCGGGTCAGTTGAACCGCCTGGTCGCACTCGGCTGCAACGAGGCGCAAGGCGACTTCATCAGCCCGCCCTTGAGTGCCGCCGAATTCGAGCGGCGGATGCTGGAGGGCGCCTGGGCCGGCGTGGTGGCGGAGCGCGAGGCTCGATGAGCGAGCCCGCGCTGCCCGGCCGGCCCGCCCGCGCCGGCGGGCCTGCACGGCCAGCCGAGCGCCCGCTCGGGCGTTTGATCCAGCGCTGCCGGCAGCGCTTGCACGGCCGGCCGGACAGCGAGCACGAGCAGGCGGTGATCCGGATCCTGTTCGCGCTCTTCATCGCCGGCTACGTCCTGCTCTTACCGGCCGATCTGCCCGATCGCGCGCGCATCGTCGGCGAGGGGCTGGCGATCAGCGGTGCGAGCCTGCTGCTGGCCTTGGCGCTCTTCGGGCACATCCTGCTCCGTCCCGAAGCGCTGCCGGCCCGCCGGATCGTCGGCATGCTGATCGACACGGTCGGGCTCAACGCCGTGATGTTCGTAGGCGGCTTCGCCACCGCCTTGTTCTATCCGATCCTGCTCTGGGTGATCCTCGGCCACGGGTTCCGCTTCGGCAAACCCTATCTGTTCGCCGCGGCCGGCACCTCGCTCGTCCTGTTCGCGCTGGTGATCACCCTCAACCAGGAATGGCGGACGGTTCCGGCGCTCGACGTCGCCCTGTTGCTCGCGCTCGTCATCCTTCCGGCCTACTTCTCGGTCTTGTTGGGCAAGCTCAACGCCGCGATCGTCCGCGCGGAGGAGGCGAGCCGGGCCAAGAGCCGCTTTCTCGCGATGATGAGCCACGAGTTGCGGACGCCGCTCAACGCCATCATCGGCATGTCGGATCTGTTGGCCGACACCCGTCTCGATGCCGAGCAGGCGAGCATGGTCGGAACCGTGCGCAGTGCGGCGCGGACCCAGCTCGCGCTGGTCAACGAGATCCTCGACCTGGCTCGCCTCGAGGAACGGCGCTACGCGGTCGAGCGCGTGCCGTTCGATCTGCATGCCCGGCTCGCGCTCTTGCGCTCGCTGGTGCGGCCGCAAACCGTCGAGAAGCACCTCTATCTGCGCCTGCGGATCGCCCCCGAGACCCCCTTCCGGCTCGTCGGCGCGGTCCAGCCGCTGCATCAGGTGCTGCTGAACCTGCTCGCCAACGCCGTCAAGTTCACCCAGGAGGGCGGCATCGTCCTCGACGTTCGCCCGATCTCCACCGCCGACGGTCGGACGTCGATCCGTTTCGAGGTCCGGGACACCGGCATCGGCATCCCGGTCGACCGCCAGCAAGCGATCTTCGAACGGTTCATCCAGGCCGATCCGGCGACCCACCGGATCTATGGCGGGACCGGCCTCGGCCTCGCGATCGCCCGTGACCTGGTGGCGCTCATGGACGGTCGGATCGGTGTCGCGAGCGAGCCCGGCCGCGGCTCGTGCTTCTGGGTGGAGGTGCCGTTCGAGCTCGATTCTGCGGCATCGGCGGAGGAACCGCCGCTGTTCGGCACCGCGGTCGTCCTGGCCGAGTCCGAGGAGCTCGCCGAGCAGATCCGGGCATCGGGTCCGAGCGTTGTCCGCGTCCGATCGATCGGCGCGGCGGTCGCCGCGATCGAACGCACCGCCGGCGCCAAGGTCGTGCTCGCCGATCCGGCGCGGACCGACATCGCGACCCTCGTCGAAACGGTCGAGACGCTCAAAGAACCAGTCGACGTGATCGCGATCGGCTGCGGCGAGCGATCTTTTTCTCCGCTCACCCTGGCCGATCTCCCGGCCGAGGTGGAGCCGGATCGGCTCCGGGCCTGCCTGCGCGCGGCGCTCGCCCCGGCCGACGGCGGCCTCGCCGGTGCTGCGTCCTTGCCGCGCCAGAGGGCGGCTCGCAGTGCCCGAATCCTGGTGGCCGAGGACAACCGGACCAACCAGCGGGTGATCAAGGCCATTCTCGAGCGCGCCGGACATCGGGTCGTGCTGGCCGACGACGGGCAAGCCGCGATCGAGCGGCTCGAGCGCGAGCGTTTCGATGTCGTCTTGATGGATATCGGGATGCCGGGCCTGAGCGGCACCGAAGCGGTCAAGATGCTGCGGTTCCTGCGCGATCCCTCGGAGCTGCCGCCGATCCTCGCGCTGAGCGCCGATGCGACGCCGCAGACCCGCGAGGCGTGCCGACAGATCGGCTTCAGCGGCTATCTCACCAAGCCGGTCGACACGGTCGAGTTGCTCGCTACGATCGATCGCGTGACCGTCGGGTCCGGCGAGCGGGCGGCCGAGCCGCCAGCAGCGGGCGGCACCACGCCGGCGACGGAGACTTCCGACGTCGCGCCGGTTCTCGACCCCGCTCGGTTGCGCGCGTTGGCCCAGCTCGACGACGGGCAGGGGTTCCTGGCCGAGCTGATCGAGGACTTCCTGGCCGACGCCCGCGAGACCATCGGCCGGCTCGAGCAGGCGCTCGCTTCGGGCGATGCGCGCGCGTTCCGCGACCAGGCGCACGCGCTCCGCTCGAGCGCTGCCCATGTCGGCGGCAAAGCCCTGTTCGATTTGTGCCTGTCCTGGCGCGAGCTCGACGATGCCGCGCTCGTGATGCGGGGACGATCGGAACTGGCGCGCCTCGAGCAGGAGTTCGCCAAGCTCGAGACGGCGCTGCGGGCGCATCTCGCCGCCGAAGCGGCGGCCGGCACCGGATCTTGAGCGAGGCGCGCCTCGGGCTGCTCGCGTCGCGACGCGGGGTGGGGAGGCGGGGCCCGCCTTGCTGCACGACGGCCTTCGCGTCGCCCGACGCGCAGCGGGGCGGCGCCGCGGCTCGGTGAACGCGACCGCGGCGGCCCGCCGGGCCGCCGCGGCACCCGATCCGGGGGTCCGGGGCGTTCAGACCGGTGTGCGCTTGCGCTCTTGCACCCGTGCCAGGCAGTCCATCCGCCGCAGATCGGCATCCGAGAGCCGCATCGCCAGATCGACCCAGAGATCGACCACGTCGACGAGCTCGCGCTTGCTCACCGGATCGACCCGCTGGCGGACCTGGCGCAGCGTCTTGAGGGTGCGGAAGCGGGCCGCCTGATCGGCCACATGCGCACGCAGCGTCGCCGCCGCCTCGCCCGGTTCGCAGACGATGTCGACGAGCCCGAGCTCTTTCATCTCCTCGGCGCTGCGGGTGAGGCCGTCCTCGATCAGCTCGCGGGCGAGGCCCGGACCGACCTTGCGCTTCAAGAAGCTGTAGGCGCCCATCCCGGGGAACAGGTTGAAGAGGATCTCGGGCAGGCCGAATTTCGCACCCCGCTCGGCGATCACGAGATCGTCGGTGAGCATCGCCTCGAAGCCGCCGCCGATCGCATCGCCCGTCACCAGCGCCACGGTCAGGATCGGCAGGTCCATGCAGATCAGGTTGTCGTGCAGGATGTCGATCGCGAGATGGGCGTAGGCGCGCAGGCCCGCTTCGTCGCCGGCACGGATCATGCGGGTGAAGGTCTGCAGGTCGCCACCGAGGCTCCACGCCTTGGGCGCGTCCGAGCTCCACACCAGCCAGCGGATCGGGCAGTCGTCGAGGGAAGCACCGGCGTAGAGATCGCGCAGGTGCAGCTGGAAGTCGCGCATGTCGCGCATGATCTCGGGCGTGTAGCAGGCCCGCTCGCGGTGCTTCATCCGCGCCCACAAGATCCCGGTCTCGGGTTCGAAGCGGGTGGCGAGATGCGGGTAGTCGAGATCGAGCGTCTTGTGCCGACTCGGGAACGGCAGGACGGTCGGCCGACCGTCGAGGAAGCCACGAACCGGAAGATTGTCGTTGTCGGTGCGAGCCAGGAGAGCATGCAGCGAGCGGGTCGACACGGCCATCGTCGTTCTCCCTCGATCGGTCCGGCGCCGGGATCTCGGTGCGATCCAACGGCCGGCTCGGGATGTTGCTGTCGCGAGGATGGTTAATTTGCCCTTGACCGCCGCGCAACAACTTTCGATTTCGATTCGAGAGAGATTACTTGGGAAAACCGAGCAAAACTCGAAAGAATTTTAACGGTCTTGGCTTCACCCGCGCCGCCGGGGTCCCCACGGCCCCCCGGGAACCGGCCGCGCGCGACAGCCGAGACCGATCGCCACGCCGAAAAGGAACCCGCCGACATGCGCCCAGAAGGCGACCCCGCCGAGCTCGCTCGGCCCGGCGAGCGCGCCCAGAAGCTGCATCGCGAACCAGCAACCGAGCAGCCAGCCGGCGCGGATCCGCGGCAGGAAGAAGGGGAGAAAGGGCAACAAGATCAGGACCCGGGCGTGGGGCCAGAGCACGACATAAGCCCCGAGCACCCCCGAGACCGCACCGCTCGCCCCCACCATCGGCAGCCGCGAGCCGGGCTCGAGCGCGACCTGCAGGGCGGCGGCCGCCAACCCCGCTGCGAGGTAGAAGAGCAGGTAGCGCAGATGGCCGAGCCGATCCTCGACATTGTTGCCGAATACCCACAAGTACAAGAGGTTACCGACCAGGTGCAGCACGCCGCCGTGCAGGAACATCGAGGTGAGGAGGGTCAGCGAGGCCGGGGCGGCGCGAAGCCCCGGCGGCAGCCGGGCCTCCCCGGTCAGCACCGCCGGCACGAGCCCGAACCGCCAGACGCTGCGCTCGAGCCCACCCGGCAGGGCGAGCTGCCCCACGAACACGAGGATACAGAAAACGACGAGGCTCGCCGTGACGAGCGGCGGCCGGTGCGCCGGGTTCTCGTCCCCGACCGGGATCATCGGCCGAGGCTACTGGACCGGGCGCTCAGCTGCGGCCCTCGCTCGCCGGCCGTGCCGCCGCCAGCCAGCGCCGCGCCTCGAGCACGCCGAACAGGGTCGCGCCGAGCAGAAGCGGTAGCATGTAATAACAGGCACGGAACATGATGAGGGCGCCGATCACCGCCGCGGTTTGCTCGGGTTGCGGATCGACCAGCACGAGCACGGCGGACTCGAAGACGCCGAGGCTGCCCGGCACGTGGCTGATCAGGCCGAGCGTGATCGCGGCCACGAACACCCCGAGCGTTTCGAAATAGTCGAGCCCGAGGTCGGCCGGCAACAGCACGTGGAGCGCGCCCGCGACGAAGGCGAGATCGGTGACGCCGAGGGCGATCTGGAGGAGCGTGATACGGGCCGAGGGAAGCACGAAGACCTGGCCGCCGACTCGGATCGGCCGGTGGAACCAGGTGCCCCAGATCAACACGGCGGCGACGATCGCCAGGAGCGACAGGCCGAGGAGGCGCCACCAGGTCTCGTCGAGCCCGGTCGCGCGGCCCAAGACGTAGGGCTCGATCAAGAGGGTGCCGCCGCCGAGCACGAGACAGCCGAGGCCGAAGGTGACCGTGAAGAAGACCTGGATCTTGGCCACTTCGAACAGGTTCAAGCCGATGCTGCTGTAGAGCTTGTAGCGGACGGTAGCACCCACGAAAATCGCGAAGCCGACGGCATGGGCGATCGATTGGGTGATGAACGAGATGATACCGGCACGGACCCAGGTGATCGGCCGGCCGATGAACTGGCAAGCATAGTATTCGTAGCCGAACAACGCAACGAAGCTCGCGAAGCTGAACAGGATCGCCAAAAGGACGTTGGTCGGCGCGATCTGCGCGAGCTCGGCCATCAGATCGTCGACGCTGACATGCGCCGCCCAGCGCCGCAGCACCCAGATGGCGAGCGCGAGCATGCCCGCGCCGATCGCGAAATTGAGCGCCGCGCGCAGCCGCTGCGCCATCACCGGCCCGCCGGCCGCCGCCGGATCGCCCCCCGCCCGCGCGCGCTCGATTGTCACCTGCCCTCGCTTCCCCGATCGCGTGCCATCGCGCTCTCGTCCCGTAGCGGATCCGAGTGCCGGATGCGACTGCCGAGCCGGTACCTTCGCCGGCCGACACGATGCCGCAGCGAGCTTGACCGGAGGTTAACGCCGACCCGGCTCTTGCCGGCGGCAGCGTGGACCCGGCATATCGAGCGTCGGGGGTGGACCGATACGCAGGGCGACGTGCTCGGGGCGGCATGCTGATCACGACCCGGACCTCGGCTTGATGGTCGGTGCGGAGCAGGCGGCCGACCCGCGCCGCATCGACGGCCTCCTCTCCGGCAGGAGCTGGGTGGAGAACCCCGGCCGGCCGGTCACCCTGACCTTCTCCTTTCCCGACAGCGCTGGCGTCTACCCTGCGGTCTATTCCGCCTTCGACGAGCCGCGCTCCGGTTTCGCTCCGCTCGATGCGGCGCAGCGCG
Organism: Geminicoccaceae bacterium; assembly: GCA_025054575.1. Classification (GTDB taxonomy): domain Bacteria; phylum Pseudomonadota; class Alphaproteobacteria; order Geminicoccales; family Geminicoccaceae; genus JANXAZ01. The sequence goes on from JANWZN010000008.1 coordinate 39,697, forward strand.
CCGCCGTGCGCGAGGCACTCGCCCGCTGGGCCGAGGTCTGCGGCGTGGAATTCGTCGAGACCGACGAACGAACCGGCCCGGCCGATCTTCGCTTCGCTTCGAGTCTCGCCGCAGGCGTCGCCCAGGCCTATTACCCCGACAGCAGCGCAGCCGCCGGTGACGTTTGGATCGGCCCGAGTTTTCCGAGCGGCCCGGCGAGCCTCGACCCGGGTGGCTACGGGTTCTTCGTGCTGATCCACGAGATCGGCCACGCGCTCGGCCTCAAGCACCCGCACGAGCGGGACGGAACCGGTGCGCTCCTGCCGCGCAGCGAGGACCATCTCGGCTTCACGATCATGAGCTATCGCGCTTATCCGGGCGCGTCGCTCGCGCGCCCTTACGAAGGTGAGGACTTCCCGAGCACACCGATGCCGGGCGACATCGCCGCCGCCCAGTCTCTCTATGGCGACGAGCCGAGCACGCGGACGGGCGACGATCGCTACGCGTTCGCCGATGGCGATCGGATCTGGCGAACGCTCTACGACCGGGGCGGAGAGGACACGATCGACCTTTCGGGTCTCTCCCGCGGCGCCCGGTTCGACCTCGCCCCCGGTGCCGGCAGCGCGGTCGGGCCGCCGGCCGACACGGGCGGCCCACCCCAGAAGATCACGCTCTGGATCGCGCCGGGCACGGTTATCGAGCACGCGATCGGCACCGATCTCGCCGATCGGCTCCTCGGCAACGAGGCCGACAATCGGCTGGAGGGTCGAGGCGGTCGCGATTTCCTCGACGGCCGAGCGGGCGACGACGTGCTCGTGGGCGGGACGGCGGACGACCGACTGGTCGGCGGCGAGGGGAACGATCGCGCGTTCTTTGCCGGCAGCTCGATCGGCTACGCGATCACAGGATCGGCCCGCAAGCTCATCGTCCGCGACCTCGATCCGCGCGACGGCCGCGACGGCCGCGACGTGCTTTTCGATGTCGAGGTCCTCGAGTTCGCCGACGGCACGTTCGCCGTGGAGGATCTCCTTGCTCGAGGCCGGCTCCCGCAGCTGCCCGACCCGACCGAGCTCGTACGCGACCTCGTTACCGCACCGGAGCCCGTCCTCGCTTTGTGGTGAGCAGCCCCCGGCCGGCCTCGTACTGCCCTCAGAACGCGACCTGGTCGCCGCCCTTCAAGGCGAGGATCGCCCTGGCCTCGGCCGGGCTCGCGATCTCGAGACCGAGGCCCTCGAGGATCTGACGCACTTTCCGGACCTGTTCGGCGTTGCTGGTGGCGAGCCTCCCGGGCCCGATCCACAAGGAATCCTCGAGCCCCACCCGGACGTTGCCGCCCATCGCTGCCGCCATCGCGGCGATCGGCATCTGCGCGCGGCCGGCGCCCAGCACCGACCAGCGATAGGCGTCGCCGAACAACCGGTCGGCGGTGCGCTTCATGTGCAGCACGTCCTCGGGATGCGTGCCGATCCCGCCCAAAATGCCGAACACGGTCTGCACGAAGAGGGGTGGTTCGACCAGCTTGCGATCCAGGAAGTGTGCCAAATTGTAGAGATGTGCGGTGTCGTAGCACTCGAACTCGAAGCGCGTGCCGTTCCCGGCGCAATTCTTCAAGATGTACTCGATGTCCTTGAACGTGTTCTTGAAGACGTGGTCTCTGCTGTTCTCGAGATAGGGTCGCTCCCAGTCGTGCTTGAACTCCTTGAAGCGGCCGAGCATCGGGAAGATCCCGAAGTTCATCGAGCCCATGTTGAGGCTCGCGACCTCGGGCTTGAAGGTGGCGGCCGGTGCTACCCGCTGCTCGACCGTCATGCCGAGCCCGCCGCCCGTGGTGAGGTTCACGACGACGTCGCACCGCTGCTTGATGAGTGGCAGGAAGCGGGCGAACGCCTCGGGGCTCTGGTCCGGCTTGCCGGTCAGCGGGTCGCGGGCGTGCAGATGGACGATCGCCGCCCCGGCCTCGGCCGCACCCACCGCGGCATCGGCGATCTCCTGCGGGGTTACCGGCAGATGCGGCGACATCGAGGGCGTGTGGATCGCCCCGGTCACCGCGCAGGTGATGATGACCTTTCTCGCTTCCGCCATCGCCGCCTCCCCCTCCCCCGCCCGCTGCCGACGGGACCTCTGCCGGATATCGCCGGGCCCGAGACGGGACAAGCCGCACCGCGAGATGGCGGAACCGACCGGCCGGGCGCTGGCCCGGCCTCGCGCCGGCTCTTGATGATCGGCCTCGGTGGATGGATCGTAGGGCTTGGCGAACGAGAAGAACGGAGCGGGAGGCATGCGCTACGACCCCGGGCTCGTGCTCCTTTCGATCCTGCTGGCGGCACTCGGCGGCTATCTCGGCTTCGGCTTCGCGCGCTCCTCGCGCACCGCCAAGGGCGGACGGCGCCGGCTCCTGCTCGCCGCGGCCGCGGGTGCTCTCGGGCTCGGCATCTGGACCATGCACTTCGTCGGCATGCTCGCGGCCGACCTCCCGGCCGGGATCGGCTACGCGGTGCTGCCGACGCTCCTCTCCTTCCTCGTCTGCGTGCTCGTGGTGGGGGCGGCGGTGTTCGTCACCGCCGCCGTGCCGCCCGGCCCCTCGCTTCTCGCGCTCGCCGCGGTCGCCATGGGGCTCGGCATCGCGACCATGCACTATCTCGGCATGAGTGCTCTGCGCGGCGTCTTCTGCGTCGGCCACGACCCGCTTCTGGTCGGCGCCTCGGTGGTGGTCGGGATCGTGGTCTCGGCCGGGGCACTCCTGCCCTTCGCCCGGCCGCAGACCCGCCTGCCGCTCGCCCCCAGCGCGCTTCTCTTCGGGATCGCCGTGGCGGGGCTGCACTACACGGCCATGGCCGGGGTCGAGCTCGACCTCGCGAGCCTCTGCGCCGCCGCGGCCGACGAGCTCGTGCTGGGCGAGCAGGAGCTCGCGGTCGTGGTGGCGCTGTTGGGCTTCGTCGTCGCCGGTGGCTTTCTCCTCTACCTCCTGCCCGATGCGCCACCCGCCGTGGCGCCGCTGCTCTCCGGTTCGCTGCCGCAGCTCGACCTGGCACCCGCGACGGCCGGCCCGGCGCCGGTGGAGCAGCCGCTCCTGCCCGCGCGGCCGGTGCCCGAGCCGGTCGCGCCGCTGCGCGTGCCGGTGCGCGGCGGGCGGACGGTCGCGCGCGTGCGCCCGTGTCTGCTGCGGTTGGTTCGCTTTCTGGCGAGCAGTCCGCGGAAGCGGCGGCAGCGAGGAGCCGACATCCGCCAGTGG
>JANWZN010000090.1 GCA_025054575.1 Geminicoccaceae bacterium
GCGACCGCCCCCCGAAGCCGACGCGCAAGGCACCGACCCGGCGAAGGCGGCGGCCGCCGCGGCCAAGGCGCTCGGGCCGCTGGCCGCCAAGGTCGGCCGGCTCGCGAGGCTGGTGGGCGGGGCGTCGCGGCCGGAAGCCGAGACGCCGGGCGAGCCGCCCGGAGCGCCGGTCGAGCAGCGCTTCGCGGCGCTGGCGGTGCTCGTCGAGGGGGCGGACGGCGCGCCGCCGGCACTGGATGCCGCCCTCGCCGCGCTCGGGACGCTGAGCGCTCGGTTGCAGGAGGCGCTGCTCTCCCCCGACCCGCGGGCCAAGCTCGCCGAGATCGGCCCACTGGCCGCCGGCCAGCTCGCCAGGGAGGCCGCGCGGCTGCCGGCCCCCGTGGGCCCGATGCTCGCCGGGCTCGCCCGGACGGTGGGAGGCGCCACCACGGGGGCCTTGCGCGAGCGGATCAACGCGGTCTGGCAGGCAGAGGTCCTGCCCTTCTGCCGCCTGGCGCTCGGCGGCCGATTCCCCTTCGCGCGCACCAGCCCGATCGACGCGAGCCTCGAGGACACCGCCCGCCTGTTCGCCCCGGGCGGGCTGATCGACGGCTTCGTGCGGACGCATCTGGCGGCGCATGTCGACACCACGCGACGGCCCTGGCAGCCGCTCCAGGGCGTGGCGCTCGCCCAGGCCCCGCTCGCCGCCCTCGAGCGGGCGAAACGGATCGGCGGTGCGCTCTTCCCCGCCGGTCCACAGCCCAAGGTGGCGTTCTCCCTGACCCCGCTCGAGCTCGACGCTGCGGCGGCCAGCGTGAGCCTCGACCTCGACGGCCAGGAGCTCCGCTACGACCACGGACCGGCCCAGCCGAGGGCAATGCTCTGGCCGGGCCCGGGCGGGAGCGGGATCGTCCGGCTCTCCTTCGCGCCGCTCGACGGCGGGCCGCCCGCGACCGTGATCAAGGAGGGCGCCTGGTCGCTCTTCCGGCTGATGCAGGAGGGCGAGCTCAAGGGCCTCGGCCAGCCCGATCTGTTCGAGCTGGCGCTGCGCGCCGGTCGGCACCGGGCCCGCTTCCGACTCAAGGCGGGCAGCGTCGAAAACCCCTTCGACCTCGGCCTGTTCGCCGGTTTCGCCTGCCCGGAGGGGCTGTGAGCGGCCCCGGCGTGTTCGGCAAGCTGCCGGCCCGGGGCGACTTCCTCGCCCACGGCCTGCCGCCCGAGTTCGGCGAGGCCTGGCACGGCTGGCTCGTGCGCGGGCTGGGTGCGGCACGAGCGGTGCTCGGCGCGCGGCTCGCCGAGGTCTGGCGGGTGGCGCCGGCCTGGCGCTTCCTGCTCGCCGCGGGGCTCGCGGGCCCGCGCGTCGCGGCGGGCGTGATGGTGCCGAGCGTCGACAGGGTCGGCCGGGCGTTCCCCCTCACGCTCGTCCGGCTCGCCGACGGGCCGCTCGAGCCCGCGGCCCTGCTCGCCGGACCGCCCTGGCTCGACCGGCTGGAGGCGGCGGCACGGGCGGCTTTGGACCCCGCGCTCGACCTCGAGGCCTGGCTCGGCGAGCTCGATCGGATCGGCGCGCAAGAACCGGCGCCGGCCCGCCCGCCGCCTTTGCCGCTGCGCCTCGAGGGCGAACCCGCAGCACTCGCCCCGGCGATCGCGGCCCTCTTCGCGGCGCGCGGCGGGCACGGGCTCGCTTTGTTCTGGAGCGCGGGCTCGCCCTTCGTCGCCGCCGGCGCGCTCGCGAGCCTCGGCTTGCCCGAAGGGCGCGACTTCGTGCGGCTGCTCGAGGACGGGGAGGCGAGGTGAGCACGGATCTCTTCTGGCGGGCGGCCGGCGCCAGCGACGTGGGGAAGGTCCGGCGGGTCAACGAGGACGCTTGGCTCGCCCGGCCCGAGCTCGCGCTCTTCGCCGTGGCGGACGGGCTCGGCGGGCACGCGCGCGGCGATTTCGCGAGCCGGACGGTGGTCGAGGAGCTGGCCGGGCTGTCCGCCGAGACCGACCTCGACCGGCGGGAGGCGGCGGTGCGGGCGGCTCTCGGCCGGGCGCACGGGCGGATCCGCGCGGAGGCGGGGCGACAGGGTGCGAGCATCGGCACCACGGTGGCGGCCCTGCTCGCCCGGGGCGGGGAGGCGGTCGGGCTCTGGGCCGGCGACAGCCGCATCTACCGGTTGCGCGAAGGGCGGCTCGAGCCGCTCACGCGCGACCACAGCACGGTGCAGGAGATGGTCGACCGCGGCCTGCTCGCCCCCGAGGAAGCCCGTCTCCACCCCTGGCGGAACCGGATCACGCGGGCGGTCGGGACCCGGCCGCAGCTCGAGCTCGAGCGGCGGACGGTCGAGCTGCGCGCCGGCGATCTCGTGCTTTTGTGTACCGACGGGCTCACCGGGCCGCTCGAGGAGAAGGCGATCGCGAGCCTCCTGGTCCGTCACCGGCTGGCCGCGGTCGGGCCGCTGATCGCGGCAACCCTCGAGCACGGTGCGCCGGACAATGTGACGGTCGTGGTGGGCGAGCTCCTGGTCGACCCCGACCGGACCGTCCCCGGGCTGGGGCCGGCGCGGTGATCGTCACCAACGCCACGCCCTTCCGGGTCGCCTGCGCCACCGCGCTCGACGTGGCGGCGCGGGAGCACCTGGTTCTCGTGGTCAAGGGCACCTTCCGCTTCCCCGAGCGGGACGGTGGGCCGCTCGAGCCCGCCGAGGCGCAAGAGGAGCCCGTGCTCGCCGACCTCCACTGGGGCGAGCCGGGCTTCTCGCCGCCGCGGCTCGAGGCCGAGCTCGCCCGCTTCAAGCCGCGCTGCGACCTCCTCGTGAACGGCACGGCCCGTGCGCCCGAGGGGCGGCCGGTGGAGCGGGTGACGGTCGGCGTGGCCTGCGGTCCGGTCCGGAAGCTCGTCCAAGTGGTGGGCGATCGGGTCTGGCGGCAGGCCGGGGCCACTGTCGGGCCCTCCGCTCCGGCGCCCTTCACGAGCATGCCGGTCCGCCTCGACCGGGCGTTCGGCGGGGTGGACGACGCCGACCCGGAGGAGGCGCAGCCGCCCGCCTGGGCGGCGAACCCGTTCGGCCGCGGCTGGCATCGGGTCAAGAACCAGGGGCGGATCGCGGGCCGGCCGTTGCCCAACCTCGAATATCCGGGCGAGCCCGTGACGGTTCCCTGGGGCGACTATCGGCCGGCCGGGCTCGGCCTCCTGCCGCGCAGCGTGCCGCAGCGGCTGCGCTACGGCGGGACCTACGACCAGCGCTGGCTGGAGGAGGTCTTCCCGTTCCTGCCGGCGGACTTCGACGAGCGCTACCACCAGGCGGCGCCGGAGGACCAGCGCCTGCCCTGGCCCGCGGGCGGGGACGAGGTCGTGCTCCTCAACCTGACGCCGCAGGGCCGCACGCGCTTTCGGCTGCCGGTCGTCGACCTGCCGGTCGTCCTGATCGGCCGCGACGGGAGCGAGCGGGAGAAGCGGCCGGTGCTCGATACGATCCTGATCGAGCCGGACGAGCGGCGGGTGTGCCTGCTCTGGCGGACGAGCGAGCCCTTGCGCTGCAACCTGTTCGAGATCCCCGAGGCGATCGTCGGGCCCATGAGCCGGACCTGGTGGCGGGCCCGACGCACCGGCAAGGCCTACTATCGCAGCCTCGGCGAGCTCGACCGGCGTCCTCTGCTCGGCGAGGAGCCGTGACGCCGCGGCTCTCGATCCGCTCGGTCGGGATGGCGACGGCCGTGGGGCTCGACGCGCCCGCCTCGGCGGCGGCGATCCGCGCCCGGATCGACGGGTTTCGCGAGACGCGCTTCCTCCCCCGCGGCGGGGTCTGGATCGTCGGGGCGGAGGTGCCGTTGCCCGAGCCCTGGCGGGGCGTGGCCCGGCTCGCCCGGCTGCTCGAGGGCCCGATCGGGGAATGCCTGGCGGGCCTGCCCGGCCGCCGTCTCGCCGACGTCCCGCTCCTGCTCGCGCTGGCGGAGGCGGACCGCCCGGGACGCCTGCCGGACCTCGAACGCGAGCTCGCGCAGGAGCTCGAGGAGCTCGCCGACGGGCCGCTCCATCCCGAGAGCCGGCTCCTCGCACGCGGCCGATCCGGCGTGGCCGAGGCGATCCGGGACGCCTCTCGGCTGCTGGCCGAGGGCCGCGCCGAGGCGGTGCTGGTGGCCGGCGTCGACGGCTACCTCCAGGGCTCGACCTTGAGCGCACTCGACGAAGCGCAGCGGCTGCTCGGCGAGCGCAACAGCGACGGCTTCGTGCCCGGCGAGGCGGCAGCGGCGCTCCTCGTGACGGCACCGGATCCGGGGGCGCCGTTGCACGTCCTCGCTGCCGGGTTCGGCCGCGAGCCGGCGCCGATCGGCAGCGGCGAGCCGCTGCGGGCCGAGGGGCTCGCGGCCGCCTTCCGCCAAGCGCTCGCCGCGGCCGGGATCGCGATGGCCGAGGTGGGCTGGCGACTCGGCACGATGAGCGGCGAGCAGTTCTGGTTCAAGGAGCACGATCTGGCGGTGAGCCGCGTCCTGCGCGGCCGGCACGAGCCGGTCGAGCTCGACCATCCGGCCGACTGCATCGGCGAGACCGGCGCCGCTTCGCTCGCCTGCTGCCTTGCCTTGGCCTTCCAGGCGGCGCGCAAGGGCTGGGCACCCGGCGATCCGGTGCTGGTGGCGGCGAGCGACGAGGACGGGCGCTGCGCCGCGCTCCTGCTCGCCGCCGGGGCGGGTGAACGGTGAACGATGTCTTGGCCAACGGCCGCGGGATCGCCTGCAAGGCGGGCTCGGGCAAGGCGCCGGCGGCCTTCCCGGACGTCTGTATGACGCCACCCGAGAACCCGGCGACGCCGCCGGGCGTGCCGGTGCCCTACCCGAACACCGGCATGGAATCGGATACCGGCGACGGCAGCCGCACGGTCGTGATCCACGGCCAGGAGGTGATGCTCAAGAGCCAGAGCTACTACACGAAGAGCATGGGCGACGAGGCCGGATGCGCCGCCAAGAAGGGTGTGGTCACGAGCGTCAACCGGGGCAAGGTGTACTTCATTGCCTGGTCGATGGACGTGAAGTTCGAGGGCGAGAACGTCGATCGCCACCTCGATCTGACGACCCACAACCATGCTTCGCCGGTGACCAACACACCGCCCTTTCCGAACCTGAGCACGATCAAGGTCGATCCGGCGGACTGCCCGAGCATCCTCGCCAAGGAGGACATCAAGATCACGGCGCACAAGGACAGCGACTGCCGCAAGGACCAGCAGTCCGACCACATCGTGCAGAACGCCTGCTTCGTGAACAACCGCAGGCTCAACGCGCCGATCTCGAGCGCGCCCGGCTACAGCACCGACGATGCGCCCTGCATCTGTCTCTACGGCAAGAGCACCGGCAACGGCGAGCACGGCCGCAAGACCAGGAAGCAGACCAAGTGGGAGAAGGCGCTGCGCAAGACGGGTGCGAAAAACACCACCTACGCCAAGGCGCGCGACGACAACCTCAAGATCCTGCACGATTCGATGAATCATCCACCTTCGAACAAGGCGCTCAAATGTATCCAGATCAAGCTCGACGAGTACTTCAAGGACAAGCTGGGCCTGGAAGACGACAGCGAGGTGCGGATCCCGCGCACGCGCAAGTTCAAGCGTGGCCGAAAGCTCGTGACGTGAGGCGGGGGGCGCGGAGGAGCAGCGATGAACGGCGAGGACGAGGAGGACGAAGAAGGTGGCGAGGAGACGATCGAGATCAACTGCCTCGACGTGGCGGTCGATTCCGCCGGCGCAGTGACCTCGCTCGTGGTCACGACCGACGGGGAATCGTTCCGTTCCTACGTCGTGGTGCATCCGCGGATCGATCGGCCCGGGAGCGTGCTCTACGAGACCGACTGCTGGTGCCACGCGCTCTGGCGGGTCGAGGACGGGCCGATCTACCTGGTCGACAACGACGGCTTCCTGCACACGACCGAGCGCGGCCGGTTCGAGCGGTTCGATCTCGGGGCGCCGATGGGGCTCTATCGGCTCGCCGAGGTCGCGGGCGAACTCGTGGCCTGCGGCGCCGACGGGGTCGTCCTCCGGCGCCGCGCCGGCAGCTGGACCTCGATCGGCCGGCCGATGAGCGTCGACCTCTACGGGATCGGCGGCACCGCCGACGGCACCCTCTACGTGGTGGGCGATCGCGGGAGGGCGGCGCGGATCGACTCCTTCGGCTGGCACGACCTGCACCTGCCCACCGACTCGACGCTCTTGTGCGCGCATCCCTGGGGGGCGGCCGAGATGGCCCTGGGCGGCGAGAACGGGGTGTTCCTGCTGGGCGCGGGGGCGCGCTGGCGGCTGGTCGATCCGGCACCCTCCGCGCACGACCTCTGCGCCTTCGAGAGCGGGCTCGCGGTAGCGGCGGCCGGAGCCGGGGTGGCCTATTTCGACGGTGCCGGTTTCCGGCTGCTCAAGGAGGGCATCGACGCCCAGGCGGTCGCGGCGAGCGGGCGGTACCTGGCGGTCGCCGCCGGCGACGCGGTCTGGCGCTTCGACGGTCGGAGCTGGGGGCACCGCACCTTCGGTTTCTGATCGCGCTCACCCCCGCCCGGTCTCGAACGCCACGACCTGACCGAGGTCCTCGTTCGGCGCGAGGCCCAGGCCCATCCGGCCGGCGCCGGCGAAGGTCGCGGTCTCGCGGCGCACCAACTGGAGCTCGCCACCGTCGGGCAGGAGGAAAGTGCCGTTCGTGCTCGAATCCTCGAGGGTGCAGCGGTCGCCGAGATTGGCCAGGATGGCATGACGCCGCGAGCACCAGGGGGCCGAGAGGACCAGGTCGCAGGAAGGGTCGCGGCCGAGAACGGCGCGCTCGCCCCGGCGCAGCTCGAGGACGCGCTCGCCACGGCGAAGGCGCAGGAGCAGGCCCTGCGGGCGCGCCTCGGGGCCGGTCCCCAGAATGGTCGCCGCCGGCGCCTCGCTCTCCAGCCGCCAGACCCGTACGGGCCCGCTGCGGCCTTTGACCGTGACCTCGTCGAACGGCCGGGCCCGCTCCCGAAGACCGGGCGGCAGGGCCAGCACGAAGGCCTCGGAGGCCAGGATCTCGCCCGGCCGGGCGCGCGCCTCGATGCGCGCCGCGAGGTTGACGGCGTCGCCGAACACGTCGTCGGTGCCGGCCACGATCGGACCCCGATGGATCGCCACCCGCACGCCCGCCAAAGCGGGCTCGGCGAGCGCCACCATCCGCTCGGCCGCGCGCAGGCACGCCTCGGGCGGGCCGAAGGTGGCGAGCAGCCCGTCGCCCAGCGACTTGACGACCCGCCCGCCCTCGCGCGCGACCTCGGCGCGCAGCCGGTCGAGCAGGCGCTGGACCAGCGCCGCGGCGGCGGCGTCGCCCAGCCGCTCGAACAGGCTCACGCTGTCGGCGAGGTCGACGAAGAGGATGCAGCGAGCCTCGTTCATCGCCGCAACCCTCGCCCGCCAGGCGCGCAGCGGTGCCGCGGGCTCGAGCAGCGCGAGCTCGAAGGCGGCGGCCCGGCGCTGGCGCTGGTAGCCCAGCGCGAAGGCCCGCTCGCAGCCCTCGGGGCTCACCGGCCGGCCGAAGAGGTGGCGGGTGCCCCGGGCGAAGCGAGGCCCCTCGCGGGTCCAGAAGGCCTCGACCCTGGCGCGGTCGGGCCAGGGCAGATGCTCGTCGGGATCGAGAGCCACGTCCTCCTCCGCCGGCGCGTCGCTCGGGCCGGCCGGCGGGCCCTCGGGCGGCTTCCGGTCGAGGTCCTCGTAGGCGAGATCAACGCCGGTGACGAGCGCGAAGGCCTCGCCCGCGAGCCGGGCGAGGGCGGGCTCGTTCATCGGGCCGATCAGCCAGGGAACGACGGCCGGATCGCCGAGCCCGCCGAGCGCGCGGATCACCCGCCGGGCGTGGCGCGGCTTTCCGTTCAGGGCGCGGATCCAGCCCGCCGCGTCGGCCGGGCGCATCGCCCAGACGGCCAGATCGAGGGCCGGCCACCCGTCGGGCTCCGCGGTCTCGGCGGCCGCGGCGAGGGCGACGAGCGCGGGTCCGCGCTCGCCGAGGCGGACGGCCGACCAGGCGGCCCAGAGCCGGCAGGCGGGATCGGGGTCGGCGAGGGCGGTTTGCAAGAGCGGTCCGAGATCGCGGCGACCGGTCTCCCCGGCCAGCCGCAGGGCCCGGGCGCGCACCGCCGCATCCGCGTCGGCGACCAGACAGGGGAGCCGGCCCTGGGCATCGACCCGGTGCACCGAGCAGGCGATCAGCCCGAGCCGGCGCTCGAGCGGGTCCGCGGAATCGAGCCAGGGGCCGACCCGGCCGCGCAACGCCGCGGGACCGACCCAGCCGAGCGCGCCGGCCAGTCCGCGCAGGCATTCCGGCGCGGCGCGCACGAGGTCGAGCAGGCCGCCGAACCGGTCGGCGTCGCCGGTTTCGAGGAGGAGGACAGCGAGCACGAAGGTCTCGCCCGGCTCGCCGTGGCGATCGAGCTCCGCCTGGGCGAGCTCGAGGCCGCTCGTGCGGGCGACCCGGAGCCCGTCGAGATGAGCCTCGAGCCGCTCCTCGAGGCGGAGGAGGTGGCGCGGCGCGTAGTGCGGGCGGTCGACCGCGAGATCGCGCAGGTGCCAGAGGAAGGCCGCCTCCTCGGCGTGCCGGGCGACGATGTCGAGGAGGACCGTGGCCATCAGTTAAGCTGGATCGAGGCCCCCTTGATCGCGTTGACGCCCGAGGAGCGGCTCGAGAGGTAGGCGCCCCGGATCAGCACCTTGCCCGCGCGGGTGAGGGTGATCGAGGCCTTGCCGCAGCGCAGAATGATCTCGCGCTCGGCCTCGAGGACGAGGCGCTCGCCGTCGAGCACGGCCTGGGCGAGACGGGCCGGGGGCTCGCCCGGCTCGATCAGACGACCGAGAACGATCGGCCGGTCAGGATCACCGGCCTCGAAGAGCACGGCCACGGTGCGGCCGAGATCGGCCGGGCCGAGCGCGAGCGCGGTGCGCGCCTGAAGCGGCCGGTCTTCGGCCACCGCGGGCAAGAGGACGGGGGGCACCGTCCGGGTCGAACCCCGAGATCCGCCCGATCGCCACGCCCTCGAGCCGCGCCCGCGTACCCGCCTCGCTCATGTCAGCCTCAGTTGTGCTCGATCTTCTGGCCCTTGACGATCACGTTGCCGGAGGCCTTGAGGGTGATCTTGCCCGAGGCGTCGATCGTCACGTCCTTGCCGGTGATGGTGATCGTGCCGTCCTTCTTCATGGCGATCGCCGCCGAACCGGTCTTGATCACCACCTGCTCTCCGGCCTCGACCAGGAGGCCCTTGGCGACTTTCAACGTGTCGCCGCCACCGATCTCGGTCGAGCGGTCCTTGGCGACCTTGCCGGCACTGCTGCCACCAACCTCGAGCGTGTCGTCGCCGGTGATCTTGCTGGTTCGTCCGCCACCGACCTCCAGCGAGTCGCCCTGTCCGATCTTGGTGGTGCGCTCCTTGCCGACCTCGACCCCGAGGCCGCGACCGATCTTGACCTTCCGGCCACCGATCACCCGCCAGCTGTCGTTGGCGCCGACGGTGTGCGACTGGGCGGCGCCGACCTGGACGCTCCTCAGCCCGCCCACCTTCTGCTTCTGGGCGATGTAGACGGTGCGCTTCTCGCTCGCCTTCACCGTGTCGGTGCGACTCTTGCCGATGGTCACCTTCTGCTCGCCGTCGACGCTCACCGTCTCGTCGCCGCCGACCTCGCGGGAGCGGTCGTTGCCGACCGAGAGGGTCTCGTCGTGGCCGACGCGCTCGGTCTTGTCGTTCTCGACGACGATGTCCTCGTCCTTCTGGGCGTGCAGCCAGACCTGCTCGCTGCCCTTCCGGTCCTCGAAGCGAAGCTCGTTGGAGCCGCCGCCGCCCTTGCTGCTGTCGCTCTTGACGCCGGACTGTGTGGCGTTGCCGGGCAGGCTCCAGGGCGGCATGGACAGGGCGTTGTAGACCCGGCCCGTCACGATCGGCCGGTCGGGGTCGCCTTCCAGGAAGTCGACGATCACCTCCTGGCCGACCCGGGGCACGTGCATGGCACCCCAGCCGGCGCCGGCCCAGGCCTGGCTCACCCGCAGCCAGCAGGAGCTCGTCTCGTCCTCGCGGCCCTTGCGGTCCCAGTGGAACTTGACCTTGATCCGGCCGTAGCGGTCGCAGTGGATCTCCTCGCCCGGCGGGCCGGTGACGATCGCGGTCTGCGGGCCCTGGACCACGGGTCTCGGCGTGCGGCGCGCCGGCCGCCAGGGGCGCTCGAGCTCGTGCGCCTCGATCCGGCAGCGGAAGGGCTCGCGCTCGGGCGCACCGATGCTCGAGCGGTAGCGCTCGCTCGAAAGCTCGATCTCGGTCGCCACCACGACCCAGGAGCGGTTCTCCCGCCGGCGCGGGAAGCCCTCGAGCGCGAAGCGGGCGCCGCAGGCGAGGCCGCTGGCGTTACCGGTGCCGACCGCCAGGGCGTGGCCGGTGAGCTCCTCCTCGAGGCGCAGGCGAGCGCGCGCGTCGCCAGCGGCGAGGTCCCGGTAGCCGCCCGGATAGTCGTAGATCTCGGCATCGGCGAGGGGATGCGGCGGCGGGTCGGCCTCGGCCGCCAGGAGATCGGTACGCGGCTTCTCGAAGTCGAAATCCTCGAGGGTGGTCCGGCCGGAGCGGACCTCCGCGGCCGCCTGCCAGCCGTCCAGGTGCTCGCGCTCGCGCCGCGCCCCGGGTCGCGGGGCGAGGTAGGGGACGCGCTCGCAACCGGACACGGGCCGGCAGGGGCCGGGCCCGTCGATCAGGACGAGGGTGTGGCCGTCCGGCCGATGGCGGAAGAAGAAGGTGATGCCCTCGTCCTCCGCCAGCCGCGAGAGGAAATCAAGATCGCTCTCGCGGTACTGCACGCAGTAACCGCGCGGCGCGTAGGAGCCCTCGAGCTCGATCGCGAAATCGGCGACCGGCCAGCCGGCCATCACGGCCTCGAGGATCGCGGGCGTGGGCTCGTCCTGGAAGATCCGGCAATCCTTGCGTCGGCCGAGGAACCAGAGCCAAGGCACGAGGACGAGGCCGTAGCGAGCGAAGGGCCCCTCGCTGCCGCGGAACTCGGCGCGGGCCACGAGCCCGTGGATGTGCCGCTCGCTGCCGTCGCGGCGGCCGATCGTCACGCTCACGCCGGTGCCGAGCAGGTCGCGGATCGAGAGATCGTCCTTTTCGGAGAGCGCCTCGAGCTCGTAGCGGAAGGGCCGGCCGAGCTCCTCGCGGCCGTGCATGCGGTGGAAGAGCAGCGCGTCGGGCGCCGGCGCGGCGCGCATGGTGACGAGCCGGACGCTCAAGGTCGCCCCGTCCGTGGCCGGCCGCGCCTCACGCCGCCGGCTCCAAAAGCGCCCCCAGGACGCGCCAGTAGGGCGCATCGGCGGGCAGCGGCGGCTCGAGGCCGCGGGCGAAGGCGGCGATCGCGGTCCGGGTCCTGGGCCCGAGCCGGCCGTCTCCCCCACCCGGATCGAGGCCCCTGGCGGCAAGCTCCTCCTGCAGCGCGCGGACCACGGCCGCCTGCGGCAGCCGCTCGAGCTCGGCCCGCGCGGCGGCTTGCGCCTCCTCGTGGTAGGCGGCGAGGATGCCGCTCCGGAGCGCCGCGGGCAGCCGCTCGAGACGGGCGGTGGCGGCGCGCGCCAGGAGCCTGGCGGCGGCGGCCTCGTCCCTGGCGCCGAGCGCGCCCGCGAGCTGCAGGCGGGCGAGCTGGACGTGGCCCCAGACATTGCCGCGCTCGGCGGCCGCAGCGAGCCAGTAAGCGGCCTGCTCGGGGTCGGGGGCGAGGCCGGGCCCGCCCTCGCGCAGCAGGCGGGCGAGGTTGAGAAAGGCGTGCGGCTGGCCGGCCTCGGCGGCGCGCGCGTACCAGCGCAGCGCCCTCGGAAGGTCGCGCTCGACGCCGCGGCCGGTCTCGTAGAGCCAGCCCAGATTGTTGTAGCCGAAGATGTCGCCGGCCTCGGCGGAGGCCGTGAACAGTGCTGCGGCCCGCGCGGCGGCACCCTACTGCAGGAGCAGGTTGCCGAGATTGTTGTAGGCGAAGGTGTGGCCGGCGGCGGCCGCCCGCTCGAGCCAGTCGACCACCCGGTCGCGGTCCTTCGGCACCGCGCCGCCGCGCAGATGGAGCCGGCCGAGCTCGTTCATGGCCCCGGGATCGCCGGCCTCGGCGGCGGAGCGCAGGAGCGCGACCCCGCGGGCGGGATCGGCCGGCACCCCGCGCCCTTCGTCCAGGAGCGAGCCGAGCATCCAGCGCGAGGCCAAGTGGCCGGCAGCCGCCGCCTCGAGGTCGGCCACGCCCTCGGCGTAGCGTCCGCTCAGCACCCGGGCACGACCCAGCTGGCCACGGAAGCGGGGCACGGCGGGATAAGCCTCGACCGCCTCGAGGCAGGCGGCGATCGCCGGACCGCCGTCGACCTCGTTGGGGTAGCGGCCGAGGGCCACGCCCTGGGTGTCGAAGCGCCAGCCGGCTTCGAGGTCGCACGGATGGATGGCGATCCCGACCTCGACACGCAGCACGGTGGCCCCGTCCGGGCCGACGAGCGCGATCGGCTCGACCCGCTCGCGGGCGTAGGCGAAGGGCTCGAAGGCGAGCGATTCGAGGAGGAGCGGCTCGTCGCCGAGCTCGAGCCTGCGGCCGTCCCGGGTGGTGGCGAGCAGCCGCCCGCCTTCGGGTGCCGCTTCGAGGCCGAGCGGGCTGCTGCCGGCCGGCAGCGGGATCGGCCGCGGGCCGGTGCCGAGATGCACAACGAGCGGGGTCGCGGGCTCGCCCGCGGCGGGCAGCGCCGGCTCGGCA
>JANWZN010000091.1 GCA_025054575.1 Geminicoccaceae bacterium
CACGAGCAGCGCCAGCACGGTGCCGGTCGCGACGCGCAGGAGGCTCGCGGCGACGTGGGCTGCGAGCGTGCCGTCGGCGAGCCCGTCGAGCCCGGCGCGCAGCACGGCCGGCACGCTCGGGAAGACGAGCGGCGAGACCGCGAAGGCTTGGACGACGGCCTGCCAGAGTGCCACGAGCAGGACGAAGGGCGTCACCGCCCAGAGCACGGCCCGCAACATCGATCGGTCGCTCGTGCGGTCGGCCGACCGCATGCTCCGCCTCCCCCTCGCGCGCGGCGCGCATTCAACGGCCAAGCCTCGCGCCTGTGAAGCCGCGATCTCCCGACGCGCGGGGATGGCAGCCGCCCACGGCCGGCGCTTGTCGACCGTGCCGCCGCCGCCCCGGCGCGCCGGGGTCAGCGCCGCAGCTGCGCCCCGCAGGCCTTCTCGACCGCGTTCACGATCCGCGCGCACACGCTCTCGATCTCGGCATCGGAGAGGGTGCGCTCGGGCGACTGCAGGCGGACCGCGACGGCGAGCGACTTCTTGCCCGGCGGCAGGCCCTTGCCGGTGTAGACGTCGAACAGCCGGACCTCGCGCAAGAGCTTCTTCTCGGCCGCGCGGACCGCATCGAGCAGCTGTTGCGCCGGTAGATCCTCGTCGACCAGGAAGGCGAAGTCGCGATCCGCGGGCGGGTAGGGCAGAGGCTCCAAAGGCGGGCGCGCCTTGTTGGGCCGCGGCTTGGGCTTGGGCAGGGCGTCGAGATCGAGCTCGAAGGCCACGACCGGGGCCGCGATGTCGAAGGCGCGCAGCACCTTGGGGTGCAGCTCGCCGAACAGAGCGAGGCCGTTGGGCCCGAGGCGGAGCCGGCCGGCGCGGCCCGGATGGTACCAAGGCGCGGGCTCGGCCGCGGTCACCAGCGCCTCGATCCGCACCTGTGCCGCGGAAAGGGCCGCGAGCGCATCGGCCTTGGCGTCGAGCGCGTCGACCGGGCGGTCGGGGCTCGCCCAGTGGCGCGGTGCGGCACGGCCCCAGCGAATGCCCGCCACCGCCCAGACCTGTTCGCCCGGTCGGCCGCCCGTGAAGCGCGGGCCGAGCTCGAAGAGCCCGCCCTCTTCCTGCTTGCGCGCGAGGTTGCGCGCCGCCGCGGCGAGCAGGCCCGGCAGGAGCGAGGGGCGCAGAGCCGAGAGCTCGGAGCTGAGCGGGTTCTCCATCCGCACGGGCGCACCACCGAACAGATCGGCATGTTCCGGCGGCACGAACGACCAGGTCACGGCCTCGGCCAGCCCCTGCGCCGCGACCGCCCGGCGCACGGCCGCGCGCCGCCGCTGCTCGGCCGTGGCCGAGACCGGTGCGACCGCCTCGCAGCGCTTGACCGGCACGGGCGGGATCCGCTCGTAGCCGTGCAGCCGGGCGAGCTCCTCGACGATGCAGGCCTCGCTCGTGACGTCCTGCCGCCAGGAGGGGATCGCGAGCCGCCAGGTCTCGGGGCCGCCCTCGACACCGAAGCCGAGCGCTTCGAGGATCGCGCGGATCTCCTCGGGCGGCAGGGTGATCCCAGCGAGGCGCGGCAGCTGATCGGCGCGGAAGAGGAGCGGGGGCCGTCGCGGCGGCACGGCCCCGGCGACGAAGGCGGGGCCGGGCTCGCCGCCGCAGAGCTCGAGGATCAGCCGCGTGGCGTATTCGGTGGCCGGCAGCACGAGCTCGGGGTCGAGGCCGCGCTCGAAGCGGGTGCGCGCATCGCTCTCGATCCCGAGGCGGCGGCCAGTGGCGGCGGTCCTGAGCGGATCGAACAGTGCCACCTCGAGCAGCACGTGGCGGGTGTGCTCGCTCACGCCCGTGCGCTCACCACCCATGATGCCGCCGAGGCTCACGGGGCCGCTCGCATCGGCGATGACGGTCATGCCCGGGGCGAGCTCGTACTCCTTGCCGTCGAGGGCCAAGAGCCGCTCGCCCGCCCGCGCGAAGCGGACGGTGAGGTCGCCCTGCAGCTTGTCGGCGTCGAAGACGTGCAGCGGCCGGCCGAGATCGAAGGTCACGTAATTGGTGATGTCGACCAGGGCCGAGATCGGCCGCAGCCCGATCGCTTCGAGGCGATGGCGCAGCCAGGCGGGCGAGGGGCCGTTCTTCACCCCGCGGACGATGCGGCCCACGAAGAGCGGGCAGGCCTTCTCCTCGCCCTTCGGGAAATCGAGCCGGATCGCGGGGCCGGGCGCGCCGCGCGACGGCACGGGCGTGAAGTCGCGGGGCTTGAGCCGGCCGAGGCCGGCCGCGGCGAGGTCGCGGGCGATCCCGGCCACCCCGTAACAGTCGGCGCGGTCGGGGGTGAGCTTCAAGGTCAAGACCGGGCCCTCGAGGCCGAGGGCCCGGGCGGCCGGCATGCCGACCTCGAGCCCCTCGGGCGAAAGATCGATGATGCCGGTGTGGTCCTCGCCGAGGCCGAGCTCGCGGGCGGAGCACAGCATGCCCTGGCTCTCGACGCCGCGGATCACCGCCCGCTTCAAGACCTCGCCCGTTGCCGGGATGGTGAGCCCCTCGGTCGCGAGGATCCCCCAGAGCCCGGCGCGCGCGTTGGGTGCGCCGCAGACGATCCGGCGGATGCCGTTCTTGGTCTCGACCGTGCACAGCTTGAGCCGGTCGGCGTGCGGGTGCGGCACGGCTTCGAGCACGTGGGCCACCGTGAAGCCCGCGAGCGCGCGCGCCGGATCGGCGATCTCCTCGACCTCGAGGCCGAGGGCCGTGAGCTTGTTGGCGATCTCCTCGACCGTGGCGGTCGTCTCGAGATGCTCCTCGAGCCAGGGCAGGGTGAGCTTCATCGCGAGAGCCCTCCCCAGGTCGTCGGCACCTCGAGCGGCAGGAAGCCGTGATGGCGCAGCCAGCGCAGATCGGCCTCGAAGAAGGTGCGCAGATCCGGGATGCCGTATTTGAGCATCGCCACGCGGTCGATCCCCATGCCGAAGGCGAAGCCCTGCCAGACGTTCGGATCGAGGCCCACTGCTTCGAGCACCTTGGGATGGACCATGCCGCAGCCCAGGATCTCGAGCCAATCGCCGCCCTCGCCGACGACGAGCTCGTCCTTCGAGCGGCGGCAGCCGATGTCCATCTCGGCCGAGGGTTCGGTGAACGGGAAATAGGAGGGGCGGAAGCGGACCGGGATGTCGTCGCGCTCGAAGAAGGCGCGGACGAAGTCGGTGAGGCAGCCCTTCAAGTGCCCCATGTGGGTCCGCCGGTCGACGAGCAGCCCCTCGACCTGGTGGAACATGGGCGTGTGCGTCATGTCGTAGTCGCGGCGATAGACCCGGCCCGGGGCGATGATCCGGAAGGGCGGCTTGCCGGCCCGCATGGTGCGGATCTGGACCGGGCTCGTGTGCGTACGCAGCAAAAGCGGCTGGCCCTGGGCGTCGCGCGATTCGAGATAGAAGGTGTCCTGCATCTGCCGCGCCGGGTGCTCGGGCGGGATGTTGAGGGCCTCGAAATTGTGCCAGTCGTCCTCGACGTCGGGGCCTTCCGCGACCGTGAAGCCCATGTCGGCGAAGATCGCGGTGATCTCTTCGGCGACTTGCGAGACGGGATGGAGGCGCCCCTCGGGCCGCTCGCGCGCCGGAAGCGTGACGTCGGTCCGCTCGCGGGCGAGCCGTGCCTCGAGCGCGGCCTCCTCGAGGGCGCTCTTGCGCGTGGCGATCGCCGCTTCGATCGCGCGCTTGAGCTCGTTGTAGGCCTGCCCGAGCCGCGGCCGCTCGTCGGCCGGGACCGAGCCCAGGCTTTTGACGAGCTCGGTGATCCGGCCTTTCTTGCCGAGGCTCGCGACGCGCACCGCCTCGAGCGCCTCCAGGCTCTGGGCGGCGGCGATTTCGGCCTCGATCTCCGCCCGCAGTCGCTCGATCTCCATTGCCGACCCCGCTCGTTGCCCGTGCGCGCCGCCGCGCCCCGCTCGTTCCGTCCGCCGCCCCGTTCGCGCCCGTCGCCCCGATCGCACCCGGCACCAACGAAAAGGGGGCCTCGCGGCCCCCCACCTCGACCCGGTGTGCGGGCTCAGGCGCGGAGGGCCGCCCGCGCCTGCTCGACGAACCGCGCGAAGCCGGCCTGGTCGTGGACCGCGAGATCGGCCAGGATCTTGCGGTCGACCTCGATGCCGGCGCGGGCGAGGCCGTCCATGAACACCGAATAGGTGAGGCCCGCGGCGCGCGCGGCGGCGTTGATCCGCTGGATCCAGAGCGCGCGGAAGTCGCGCTTGCGCTGGCGACGGTCGCGATAGGCGTAGAGCTGGGCCTTCTCGAGCGACTGCAGCGCCGTCTTGAAGCAGGTCGAGCGCCGCCCGCGGTGGCCCTTGACCTGGGCCAGCACCTTCTTGTGTCGGGCGTGGGTGGTGACACCGCGCTTGACGCGAGCCATGTGGGTCGAGCTCCGTGAACGACCGGCGGGTCAGCCGCCGTAGGGCAACATCATGCGGACGAGCGCGGCATCGCCGGGCTCGAGATAAGCCGGCTTGCGGTGCCGCAACTTGGCGTCCTTGGGCTTGCCGGTGAAGTTGTGGCGATGGAACGCCTGGGCCCGCTTCACCTTGCCCGTGCCCGTGAACGAGAAGCGCTTGGCAGCACTCCGCTTGCTCTTCATCTTCGGCATCGGATGCAGAACTCCGAGGAACGAACCGCAGGGGCGCGGGCAGCGCGTGCCCTCGCTCGCGAGCCCGCGGCTCTTAGCAGAGCGCAACCGGCTCGGCAACAGCCGCGATCGCCCCGCCGGCGCCGATCACGGCCGCTGCGGCGGGCTCACGGCCGCCGGCGCGGCGAGGGGACCAGGCGGAGGACCTTGGAGCCGACACCCTCGCTCGAACCGGCCACGTCGCCACTGCGGGCGCTGGCGAGCACGGCATCGAGCGCGCGCAGCGCGGTGCCGATCGCGGCCCGCTCGAGGCTCGGCTCGTCTTCCGGGAAGGGGGCGTAGTGCAAGGCCCAGACCAGCTGGAGCTTGGCGCGCACGCCCTGCAGGCTCGTGGTCGGGGTCTCGGCGATCGACGCTTCGAGCCGCGACAGGCGACTCTGCAGCCCTTCGATCCGCCGCTCGAGGTCGAGTCTGGCGGCGATCGCCGGGTCGCTGCGGGCCCGCTCGAGCCGCGCACGGATCTCGGCCGGCGCCAGATCGGAGAGCCCGCTCAGGGGATCGGCGCGATCGTGCCACTCGAGGTCGAGGTCGCGACGGTCGAGCTCGGCGAGCGTGAGCTGTTCGCTCAGGGCCTCGCGCTCCTGCTCGAGCCGGAGCACAGGGTCGGCCGCCGCGGCGGTGCCACCGAGCACGCCCGTGACCCGACCCAAGACGACGAGCTCGCGCGGCTCGACCGGGGCGCGCCAGCGGGCCGGCTCGGCCAGGCTCACGAGCGAGCCCACCTCGCGGCCGGCCAGGCGACCGCCCATGCCCGCGAACCCGGCGTGCCAGAGCCAGAGTGCCACCGCCTCGCCGTCGCGCACCGCGTAGAACTCGCCGTCGAGCAAGCGGCGCTCGGTGGTGTCGACGACCGCGAGGCTGCCGGCCGGAAGGGTCGGCGCGAGCGCGTCGTCGGCCGCCAGCACCCGCACGTGCCAGCTCCGCTCCGCTTCCACGCGCGCGAGCAGCGGCAGCGCCGGCTCGTCGAGCGGCGGCTCGATCCCGTGCTGCCGGCTCACGATGCGGCCTCGCTCGCGCGCCGGGCCGCCTCGGCGTGCAACCGGCGCTCCAGGCAATCGCGCGCGCCCCGGACGAGGTGGTTGCGCAAGCGGCGATACCAGGCGCGCTGGCCGTCGCTTCCCCACTGGTCGAGATGGTCCATGATGTGGCTCGCCATGGTGAGCGCCCGCATCGCACCGTCGAGGGTCACGGGCGTGCGCTCCAACAGCCGCAGCTCGAGCGGTCGCTGCAGATGCTCGACGAGGAAGCCCCAGCCCTCCTCGGTGAGCCGGCCGCGCTCGTGGAACAGATCGAGGGCCAGCCACATGGCGACGTAGTCGGCCACCGGATCGCCTTCCGGCTCGGCCGCCGGTGGCGCCTCGTGCGCCTCGCCGGCCGGCTTCGGCATGGGCTGTGCCATGGCCCGCCACCCCTCGCTCGCGCGTCCTTGGACGCTCGCCCGCGGGCGAACGACCACGCTATCCCGATGGGGCAACGAAGACGCTCCGTCAAGCTGTCGAAAGACGCGTTCGGGTAGAGCCGGGTGGGCTTGCGTCCGAAACGCCGGTAACGGCGGGGCATCTGAAAGTATCAAGCGAATAATCATCTCGAAGACAAAACCCTTAGGCGACCGATCGGGCGAGGGGAAACCGGTCGCGCCGCCCCGCCCGCGAGCACGAGCGTGACCCAGGGCGCGTGCTCGATCCGCTCGACCGGGCGAAGACCCTGCGCGCGGTAGCCGGCTGCGACCGCGTCGGCTTGGCGATCGAGAAAGCCCGAGAGCACCATCCGGCCGCCGCGGGCGAGGGCGCGCGCGAGGCCGGGGGCGAGCTCGATCAGCGGCTCGGCCAGGATGTTGGCGAGGACGAGATCGAAGGGGCCGGCGCGCCGCAGCTCGGCGCGGGCGAGCCCCTCGGACAAGAGCACCCGGACTCGGTCGGCGACGCCGTTGCGGCGCACGTTCTCGCGCGCGACCCGGACCGCGATCGGGTCGTTGTCGGCCGCCCAGACCCGACAGCGTCGGGCTTTGGCGGCGGCGATCGCGAGGATGCCGGAGCCGCAGCCGAGGTCGAGCACGCGGGCGTAGCGACGGGTGCGCGCGAGCCGGTCGATCGCCTCGAGGCAGCCGCGGGTGGTGGCGTGCTCGCCCGAGCCGAAGGCGAGGCCGGCTTCGAGGAGGATCGGCACCGTGCCGCGCGGGATCGGATCGCCTTGATCGGGATGGACGAAGAAGCGGCCGATCCGCACGGGCGCGGTGCGCAGCCGCGCCGCCTCGAGCCAGGTCTCGGGTGGTGCCTCCTCGATCGGCAGCGGGTCGGGCAGGACGAGATCGAGCCCCGCGCAGGCCCGCTCGAGATCGCGGCGGAAGGCCGCGGGCTCGGGACGGGCACCGAGCCAGATATCGACCTCGAAGGCGATCGGCTCGCCCGCCTCGTCGACCGTCTGCTCGAACGCGGAGACGGCATCGGCCAGAGGCTCGAGGCGCTCGAGCAGCACCGGCATCGCTGCGGCCGGGGCGGTGAGGCGGATGCGACAGAGCCGTGGCCCGCCCTCCTCGGCCGCGCCCTTGCCATCGATCGGGCTCATGCCGGCTCGACGAAGCTGTCGACGACCTTCTTGCGACCGGCCTTCTCGAAGGCGATCTCGAGCTTGTCGCCGTCGATCGCCTCGATCCGGCCGTAGCCGAACTTGTCGTGGAAGATCCGCTCGCCCACCCGGAAGGTCCGGCTCTTGGCGGCGGGTCGCGTGGCCAGGATCTCGGCCTTGCCCTCGACCAGCCGTCCGAGCTCCGCGCGGCGCGAGCGGAAGCGGGCGGCGCGGGGGGCGAAGTCGGCATCCTCGAACAGATCGCGGTCGGGGCGGGCCGCGGGGCTGCGGTGGAGGTGCTCGACATGGGCGGCGGGGAGCTCCTCGACGAAGCGCGAGGGGATCGAGCTCGTCCACTGGCCGTAGAGCCGGCGGTTGGCGGCGAAGCTGATCGCGCAGCGGCGACGCGCGCGGGTGATCCCGACATAGGCGAGCCGGCGCTCCTCCTCGAGCGCCTCGACCCCGCCCTCGTCGATCGCGCGCTGGCTCGGGAAGAGGCCTTCTTCCCAGCCGGCCAGGAACACGTTGTCGAACTCGAGGCCCTTGGCGCCGTGGAGCGTCATCACGCTCACCATGTCGGCCGCGGGGTCCGCCACGTTGTCCATCACGAGGGCCACGTGCTCGAGAAAGGCCGCGAGCGTCTCGAACTCGTCGAGTGCTTTGGCGAGCTCTTTGAGGTTGTCGAGCCGGCCTTGCGCGTCGGCCGAGCGCTCGGCCTGCCACATCTCGACCTAGCCCGATTCCTCGAGGATCGTCTCGGCGAGCGCGCGCGGCCGCCGCTCGCCCAGGAGTGCTCGCCAGTGCTCGATCTGGTCGAGGAAGCGGGCGAGGGCGCCGCGGGTGCGGGCGGCGAGCTCGTCGGTCGCGACGAGCTCGCGGGCCGCGCGCAGGAGGCTCGTGCCGCGGCGCCTGGCGGCCGCGTGCAGGGTCTTCAAGGCCGCCTCGCCGATCCCGCGGCGCGGCAGGTTGACGATCCGCTCGAAGGCGAGGTCGTCGTCGGGCGAGGCCACGAGCCGCAGATAGGCGATCGCGTCGCGGATCTCCTGACGCTCGTAGAACCGCGGGCCGCCGATCACCCGATAGGGCAGGCCCATCTGGATGAACCGCTCTTCGAAGGCGCGGGTCTGGAAGCCGGCGCGGACCAGGACCGCGATCGAGGCGAGGGGTGCGCCGGCCCGTTGCAGGGCCTCGATCTCCTCGCCGACCCAACGCGCCTCCTCCTCCTCGTCCCACAGGCCGGCGATGCGGACCGGCTCGCCCATGGCCCCCTCGGTCCACAGCGTCTTGCCGTGCCGGGCCCGGTTGTGGGCGATGAGGCCCGCCGCCGCACCCAGGATATGCCCGGTCGAGCGATAGTTGCGCTCCAAGCGGACGATCGTCGCTCCAGGGAAGTCCTGCTCGAAGCGGAGGATGTTGCCGATCTCGGCACCTCGCCATGAGTAGATCGACTGGTCGTCGTCGCCGACGCAGGTGATGTTCTTGTGCTTCTGGGCCAAGAGACGAAGCCAGAGATATTGTGCGACGTTGGTGTCCTGGTATTCGTCGACGAGGATCGCCCGGAACCGACGCCGATACTGCTCGAGGACGTCGGGATGATCGTTCAGCAATGCGAGGCCGTGGAGGAGCAGATCGCCGAAATCGCAGGCGTTCAAGGTCCGCAGCCGCTCCTGATAGGCCGCGTAGAGCTCGCGGCCCCGGCCCATCGCGAAATCCGAGAGCTCGGAATCGGGCACCCGCTCGGGCGTCCAACCCTTGTCCTTCCAGCGCTGGACGAGCGCCAAAAGGGCGCGCGCGGGCCAGCGCCGCTCGTCGAGCTCGGCCGCCTGGATCACCTGCTTCGAGAGCCGGAGCTGATCGTCGGTGTCGAGGATGGTGAAGGAGGGGTGGAGGCCGACGAGCTCGGCGTGCGCCCGCAGCATCCGCACCCCCATGGCGTGGAAGGTGCCGAGCCACATGCCCTGGACCGAGCGGCCGATCAGCCGCTCGACCCGCTCGGCCATCTCGCGCGCCGCCTTGTTGGTGAAGGTGACGGCCAGCACCTCGCCCGGCCGGGCGCGGCCGGTGACCAGCAGATGCGCGAGCCGCGCGGTCAGCACCCGGGTCTTGCCGGTGCCGGCCCCGGCGAGCACGAGCAGCGGCCCGTCGGGTGCGGTCACCGCCGCGCGCTGCTCGGGGTTGAGGCCGTCCAGATGCGGGCCGGCGAGCGTCGGCTCGGGGCTCGGCAAGCGGCGCGGAAGGGTCATGCGCTTGGGGCTGATCTCGGCTCGGGCGTCGCCACGAGCTTAGACAACCGGGCCAAGGGCCGCCAGCCTCGCTGCGCGGCGGCCTCGCCGCGGCGCTAAGCTGCCGCTGCCCTCGCGGCTCGACCGCTCGGCCGAACGCCACGGCACCGCCTCAGGCGGGCACCGCGGTGGGCGGTGCCGTCGCGAGCGGCACGGTCGGTGCCGCCGGCTTGCGCAGCACGAACTTGACCCCCGCGACCTGCACCGCGAGGCCGTGGCGCGCGGCGAATCGGGTGCAGGCGCGGCGGACGCCGTCGAACATCGGGATGAAATCGCCGCCTACCAAGAGCCCGCCCGGGCGCAAGAGCGGCCAATAGGCTTCGAGATCGGCCAGGACGTCCTCGTATTCGTGCGAGCCGTCGAGATTGACGAGGTCGGCCCGAACCGAGCGCATCGCCAGGTAGCGGGCCGCGGTCTGCGAGGTCTGTGGCAAGGGCGTGATCCGGGCCTCGAGCCCTCGGGCGCGGACGTTGGCGTGGAACTGTTCGTAGAGCGTGGGCCTTCCGTGGCGGAGACCCAAGAGCGGACGGAGATCCTCGCGCGCCAGATGCTCGATGCTGCCGAGCCAGGTATCGATGCAGAGGATCGCCGAATCGTAGCCGCGTGCCCGACAATGCTCGGCCATGAACACGGCCGACTGCCCTTTCCAGCTGCCGACCTCGACGACGAGGCCCGGTCGGACCGCGTCGATCGCCTGCAGAAGCAGGGGATCGGTGCCCGCCCAGCCCTGCAGGTCGAGGGGCAGATCGGCGCTCGGCGGCTCGGCGAAGGGATCACCGAGGCCGAGCCGTTCGCGCACCATGGCGGTCGTCCGCGTCATGCCGTTCTCCCCAAAGCCGCGCGGTGTCGCCGGGATCCGCACCGCCGGTCCACGGGTCTCTTACGCCCGCGAGGTTAACGCTGCGTAAACGCCGAAGCTCCGATCGGCCCCGCCCGGTGCGGCCCGGCCGACGCGCCACGCGCCCGCGCCGCTTGACAAGCGGGGCGCCGCCCCCCGACCTTCCCGGCCGGAAGGGGAGACGTCCGCCGCGATGGCCTACGACGGACGGTTGATCGTCGTCACCGGGGCGGCCGGCGGGATCGGCCGCGAAACGGCGAAGCTGCTGCTCGCCCAGGGCGCCCGGCTGTTGCTGGTCGATCGCGACGCGGCCCGGCTCGAGGCGCTCGCCCAAGAGCTCGCGGCCGGCCTGCGGGTGACGACCGCGGTCTCCGACCTCGCCTCGCCGGCTGCTTGCGAGCAGGTGCTCGATACGGTCGACGGGCCCATCTACGCGCTCGTCCATCTGGCGGGGTTGTTCGAGCCGGAGGATTTCACCGCCGACGCGCGCGCGGTGTGGGACCGAGTGCAAGCGGCGAACCTCACCAACGCCTTCGACATGGTGGTGGCCGCATGCCGCCGCTTCGACGAGGAGCGGGTCTGCCGGATCGTGCTCGTGAGCTCGCTGGCGTTCCGCCGCGGCTCGTTCGACCATGTCAGCTACAGCGCCGCCAAGGGCGGCATCGTCGGGCTGGTCCGCGCGCTTTCCCGCAAGCTGGCGCCGCACGTGCTCGTCAACGGCCTGGCACCGGGCCACATCGAGACCGGCATGCCGGCCCATATCTGGGCCGATCGCGCTCGGAGCGAGCGCATGCTCGCCGAGATCCCGCTCAAGCGCCGCGGCCATCCGCGCGAGGTCGCGACCGTCGTCGATTTTCTCTGCGGCGAGGGCTCGAGCTACATCACGGGCCAGGTCATCAACGTCGACGGCGGCGTGGTGAACGGCTGCGGCGAGACTTCGGCCAGCGGCGGGCCACGGTCGCCGATTGGCATCGGTTGCACATCCGGTTCGCTGCGACCGGGGAGGCACGGTGTTCGCGACAGGTCTGGTCGTGCCCGTTGCGGCGGCCGCGCCCGGCTTCGGCCCCGTTGCGGCGCGAGCGATCCGGACCGTCGTGGCGAGCCGCGGGCGGGCTGCCCTTCCGTTCTGGTCGGTGGTCGAGAACGGGTTCGACGCCGCTGCAGCGAGCGCGCCCCCCGGACTCGTGGTGTCGATCCCGGACGCGACCGCTCTCGGCACCTCGATTCGAAGTGCGGTCGAGTCGGGTATATCGGGCGGCTCGATGAACTCCGCCTCCGAGGTCTAAGACGAGCTCGGCATACGAGCCGATGTCGGCCAGAGCGAGGTCGAGACCAGGCGCGGCGGCGAGCGGATGGCCGCGGGCGGGGTCGAAGAAAAGAGCGATCCACGTCGACCAGGCGGTCGGCAACCTCGCATTCGATCTGCACTGCGACGGCTTCGAACAGGACCTCGGCGGCGAGGTCGTCGCGGTCGAGATGGACCCGACCGCGATCGAGGCCGCGGTCGACGCCCCGCTCGCCGGCACGCCCGATCTCCGGGGCGTCTCGACGCTCGGCCCTTTGGCCGCCGAGCCGACGCGCACCACCCTCGGGGAATCCGGGCATCTGGGCGGATCGAGCTCGGCACCTTCGATCCGTCCCCGAGCGTGCCGGCGGCCGTGCGGAAGGGCGAGACGGAGTCCACGCTCGACCGGCAGCACGATCTGCTGGGCTCTCGTTGCCTCGCTTTTCCCGCCTCGAACGCACGCTGGGGCCCCTCCCGGCCGGCTGGGTGACGGCCGGTCCCGGCATTGTCACGACCGAGAACGCCGCCCGACTCGTGGATTGTTCGAAGAAGGGCATCCGCCGAGCCGGCCGGCGCGGGCGAGGCGGCGGTCCTCGCCCACGCCCGAGCCGTCCTTCGGACCATCGGGGGCGGAGATGGTCGCGGTGCCGGTCGGTCGAGGCGACGAGCGGGTGCGTCGGGTCCCGCTCCCTCGCCGCTCGACGGGCCGGCCCGGGCTCGGCGCGGTCGCCGGCTGCGTCCCGGTCTTCGCGTTCTCCGCCCTCACCGCGCGGCACCGGCATGTTGTCCGCCCTCGGCATCGTGCCCTTCCCGGAGGTCTCGGCCCGGCTCGGCATCGTCGCCGCGGCCGCCGCGCTTTCGACGATCGGCGGCGAGGTCGACCGCTCGATGGGCTCGACGATCGGCTTTTCCGGGGTGGTGATCGCGGTGCCGGCTGCGGTCCGGGGCTGGCCTCGGTGGCCCTGCATCCTCTCGGCCCCTGCGCTCGCCGTCTGCGTCGGCTCCGTCGGCGGCCTGATCGTCACCCGTACGGGCCTGCCCTCCTTCATCCGGCGTGATCCTGGC
>JANWZN010000092.1 GCA_025054575.1 Geminicoccaceae bacterium
CGAGCCGGCACTCGCCGCCTTCGCGCGGGCGCTGGCCGCCGCCGAGGACCCTACCGGCCGGGCGCACGCCCGGCTCGGCCTCGCCGGCTGCTTGCGGCTCGTGGACCGGCTCGACGAGGCGCTTGAGCTCGTCGATACGCTCGAGCCCGAGGCCCGCGCCCGCGACGACCACGACCTCCTTGCCCGGGTCCTGCACCTGCGGGGCAACCTGCTCTTCCCGCTCGCCCGGATCGAGGCCTGCCGGGCCGCCCACGAGGCCGCACTTCGGGCAGCGCGCGCGGCGGGCTCGGCCGAGCTCGAGGCACGGGCGCTGGGCGGGATCGGCGACGCCTGCTACCTCGAAGGGCGCTTGCGCTCGGCCGAGGCGGCCTTCGCCCGCTGCGTGGCCGTCGCCGAGACGGCCCGCCTCGTCGGGATCCGGATCTCCTACCTGCCGATGCTGGCGTTCGTGCGGATCCTGACCGGCGCCCCCGAGGCCGCAGAGGCGGACGCGTTCGCCGCCGTCGAGACGGCCGAGCGGACCGGTCGGCTGCGGGCCGAGCCGATCGCCCGGCACGCTTCGTTCCTCCTGCACGAAGGCGCCGGGCGGTTCGCCGAGGCCGAACGGCAGCTCGACCGCGCCGACGCGGTCACCGCCGCCCTCGGCGCCGTCCGCTTCGTGCCCGAGAACCTGGCCTTTCGCGCCCGCCTCCGTCGCCGCGCAGGCGAGCGCGCCGCTGCTGTGGCGCTCCTGCGCGAGGCGCTCGCCCGCGCCGCGCGACCGGCACGAGTTTCGTCGGACCGGTGGTGCTGGGCGGTCTGGTCGCCAGCACGGACGACCCCGCCGAGCGCGCCGCCGCCCTCACCGAGGGCCGCGCCCTGCTCGAGGCGGGCTCGGCCTGCCACAACCATCTGCTGTTCGCCGAGGAGGCGATCGAGGGCTGCCTCGCGGCCGGCGAGCTCGACGCAGCGCTCGCCGCCGCCGATGCCCTCGAGGCCCATACGGCGGCCGAACCCGTGGCCTTGGTCGCGTTTCACGTCGCCCGGGCGCGGACGCTCGTCGCACGCAAGCGCAGCGGGCCGAGCCCGGAACTCGCCGCCCGTCTCGCCGAACTCGCGGCGAAGGCCGGCCGGCTCGGTCTGTTGCGCGAGGCCCGCGCACTCGCCGCCCTTGCCGGCACGCCGGCCTCGGGCGAGGCTTTCCGGGCAAGCACGAGGGAGGCCCCGTGACCCGGCTCGTCAACCCGCTCAAAGAAAAGCTCGGCCGCGGCGAAGCGGTGGTCGGCACCTTCGTCTCGCTGCCCGCCCCGCCCTTCGTCCAGATCCTGGCGGCGAGCGGCTTCGACTATCTGATCGTCGATTGCGAGCACGGGCCGATCGGCCCCGAGACTGCGCAGGCGATGATCACCGCGACCGCGGTCTCGGATTGCGTGCCGCTCGCGCGGGTACCCTGGAACCTGCCCTGGCTCGCCAAGCCGCTCCTCGATTCGGGGGCACTCGGCATCGTCTTCCCGCTGATCCGCGGGCCCGAGGACGCGCGTGCCGCGGTCGCCGCCTGCCGCTACGCGCCCGGAGGCGAGCGGGGCTGGGGCCCCTTCTACGCGCCCTCGCGCTGGCGGCTCGGCGCGTTCGAGTACAGCGCCGCAGCGGATGCGGCCGTGCTCACCATCCTGTTGATCGAGCACGTCGATGCGGTCCGCGCGATCGACGCGATCTGTGCCACGCCCGGGGTGGATGTGGCGATGATCGCGCCCTACGACCTCTCGACGAGCCTCGGCAAGCCGGGCGCGTTCGAGGATCCCGCGTTCCTGGCGGCGGTCGCCGAGGCCGAGCGCGGGATCCGCGCGACCGGGGTGGTGCTGGGTGGGCTCGCGGCCACGGCCGAGCGGGCGAACGCGCTCCTCGAGCGCGGCTACCGGTTCCTGTGCCTGGCCTACGACGTGCTGTTGATCGAGACGGCGATGCGCGGCCTGCTCTCGGGCCTGCGCCGCTGAGGCGCTGGTCCGCTCAGAGCGGCTTGGCGGGCGCTTCCTTGGCGACGGCCGGCTCGACCAGGGGTGCCGTGGGCTCGATCTTGGCGGTCGGGTCCTTGGCCGCCGGATCGGCCACGGCGCGGATCGGGCGGGCATCCTCGGCCACCGGGCCCGGCTCGACCCTGGGCGGCGGAGCGGTCGCGGGCCGGGCCGTGTCGGCGCCGTGCATGACGGCGTGCGCCACCTTGAGGAGCTTGGCACTCCCGGTCCGGCCGACGAGCGCGAAGACGAGCGGCCCCTGGCGCCAGTGCAGCGAGACGTGGCCTTCGCCCGCGAGCGTGAAGGCCTGCTCGCCTTGCGAGGTCACCACGCCGATGTAGAGGTCGATGCGGTCGCCGCGCTCGTCCGCCCAGGCGATCCGGACCGCGGGCGCCTGCGCCTCGTCGAGCACCTGACCGCCGACCGGCTTGAGCCCGAGCTCGCGCAGATCCGGCAGATCGAGGGTCTGACCGCGCAGGTGGCTCGCGAGCCAGGCGAGCGAGCGCTCGCGATCGGCCTCGAGGGTGCCGCCCGAATAGCGGGCGAAGGAGCCGCCGAAGGTGAACTCGGGGACCGCGAGCTCGGGTTCGTAGGCGATCGCGATGGTCGGCTGCACCCGCTCGCGCCACAGCGCGACCGTCGCGACACCCAAGCCCAGCACGAGGCTCGCCGCGAGCCCGGCCGCCGCGACGCGGGCGATCGACGCCCGGCGCCGCGCCGCCGCCAGGCGGTCGGCCAGGGCGCGTTGCAGCTCGGGGGCGAAGCCTTCGCCGTAGCGCTCGAGACCAGCGCGCACCTTGCCCAGTGCTACCCGATGTCGGCGATAGGCCTCGACCCGCTCGCGATCCGTTCGGTCGAGGAGCAAGCGGGCGAGAACCGCCGCCTTCCGCCCATCGTCCAACTGGCCGTCCACCAAGGCGTGGAGATCGGCCTCGTCGACCGTCGACCGGTCCCGCCCGGTCGGACCATCGTTCATTTCACGACCCGTAGCCTCGCCGTGCTGCCGTGGGTCGTCAAGCGCCGGAGCGCCTCGCGGCCGCGCGACAGGCGCGACATCACCGTTCCCACGGGAACTTGTAGCACGTTGGCGGCCTCGAGGTAGCTCATTCCTTCGAGACCCACGAGCAAGACGACCTCGCGTTGCTCTTTCGGCAACAGCTGGAGTGCCGCCACGAGGTCGCGCAGCTCGACCCAGTCCTGCTGGCGCGGCGGCGCCAACAGGTCGGCGATCACCGTTTCGATCGGCACCTCGGTGCGGCGGGTGCGGCGGCGCCGGTGGCCGTCGACGAAGACGTTGTGCAGGGTGGTGAACAGATAGGCGCGGACGTCTTTGACCCCGTTCCAGTTGCGGGTCTGGGCGATCACCCGGACCAGGCATTCCTGGACGAGGTCGTCGGCGTCGTCGGGATCGCCGATCAACAAGAGGGCGTAGCGGCGCAGGCCCGAGACGTGGTCGAGCACTTCCTCGTCGACGCTGCGCCGCCGCGGCGGTGCCACCTCCGCGAAGTCGAGCCCGTCCACCGGGTCGGCAGCGGTCTCGTCGGTCAAGGGGTCCCAGGGCAAGACTGGGCCTCCGCGCTGGTTGCGTCTTGTTGCCGAGGTTTCGCAGATCGCGCCTGCGACCCCCTTCTCGGTATCCGCGAGCACTCGCCATGTCGGCGACAACGACGCGAGTTTTGAACACATGCCGCCCACTGATGCAACCCCGTGCGGATTCGCCACGAGCTGATGCTCGGCTGCCACGATCTTATCCGCGAGGTATTACCAAAGGGTTGACGTCATCGGGCGAGCTCGGTCGATGCAGGATCGACACGAAGAGAAGGGCTCCACCGGCGTCGGGACCGGTGGAGCCGAGTGTCGGGCGGTGAACGTGCGAGGCTCGCCGGTGCGGCGCACCGGCGACGGCGACGGGCACCGAGCCACGAGTGCGAGGGCCGCCTCGCCCGTCGATCGACGCCGGATCGGGGGGATTATTCCCTGGCCGGCTCGCCGCGCACCGGTCGGTCCTCGGCGCGGACGCGGACATAGCGGCCCGGCGCCGGCTCCAAGACCGGCGGTCCCCGCTCCCCGAGCCGCCGCGCCGGCACCCGCCTGCCGGCGAAGCGTGCGAGCCAGCGGCGCCAATGCGGCCACCAGCTGCCCGGCCGGAAGCGCGCCCCGGCGAGCCAGGCCTCGGCGTCCTCGGGCAGGGCGGCACGGGTCCAGAAGCCGTATTTCTCGGGCTGCGGCGGGTTGACCACGCCCGCGATGTGGCCCGAGCCGCCGAGCACGAAGCGGACCGGCCCGGCGAGCCGGCGGGCGCCGCGATAGGTCGAGCGCCAGGGGGCGATGTGATCCTCGCGGGTCGACAAAAAATAGGCCGGGGTCGTGATGCGGCCGAGATCGATCGGCGTGCCGAGAAGGGTGACGCCACCCGGCTCGACCAGGCGGTTCTCGAGATAGCAATTGCGCAAGTAGAAGCGATGCATCGCGTAGGGCATGTTCGTGCCGTCCGCGTTCCACTGCAAGAGATCGAAGGGCGGCGGCTCGCGACCCAAGAGATATTGTTGGACGAAGAAGCTCCACACGAGATCGTCGGCGCGCAACAGCGCGAAGACCTGCTGCATGTGGCGGGCCTCGAGCACGCCCACCGCCGCCATGTGCCGCTCGAGGAGCTCGAGCTGGCGCGCGTCGATGAAGAGGCCGAGCTCGCCCGGCTCGGAGAAGTCGAGCATGGTGGTGAGGAAGGTCGCACTCGCGATCCGCCCGGCCTCGCCGCGCGCCGCCAGATGCGCCAAGAGGCAGGCCGCGAGCGTGCCGCCCAAGCAATAGCCCACGAGGTTGATGCGCCGCTCGCCGGTCGCCTGCTCGATCGCCGCCATGGCCGCGAGCGGGCCCTCGGCCAGATAGTCCTCGAAGCTCTTGTGCGAAAGCTCGGGCCCAGGATTGACCCAGGACAAGACGAAGACGGTGAAGCCCTGATGGACGAGATAGTTGATCAGGCTGTTGCGAGGCCGCAGATCGAGGATGTAATATTTGTTGATCCAGGGCGGGACGATCAGGATCGGTCGAGCGAAGACCGTCTCGGTCGCGGGCGCGTATTGGATCAGCTGCGCGAGCTCGGTCTCGAGGATCACCCCGCCGGGCGTGGTCGCGAGGTCGCGGCCGAGGAGGAAGGCGTCGCGGCGCCCCGGTGCGGCCGGCAGCCGACCACCGCCGCGCTCGAGATCGGCCAAGAGGCGCTCGATCCCGCGCAAAAGGCTCTCGCCGCGGCTCGCCAGCGCCTCGCGCAGGACCACGGGATTGGTCGCCGGATGGTTGGTCGGGGCCGCGGCGCTCAGGGCCAGTCGGACATAGAAGGCGGCGCGCGCCCGCGTCTCGGGGTCGAGCCCCGGCACCGTCTCGATCAGCTCGCGCCACCAGGCGCAGGTCACGAGATAGACCTGCTTGATCGTGTCGAAGCGGAGATCCTCCTCCCAGTCGGGGTCGGAAAAGCGGCGGTCGCCGGGCTCGGGCGTCCACAGTGGGGGCAGCGTCGGGTCGATGCGGCGGGCGAGCTGATGCGCCACGAGGGCTTCGAGCCGGGCGTGCCAATCGAGGATCGCGGCCACGAGGCGATCGGGCTCGGCCAGGAGCGCGCGGGCGAGGGCTTCGAGCGTCTCGGCGACGATCTCGGGGGCCGGGATGGCGAAGCGCCGCTCCGGCTCCGTCCATTGTTCGAGGATCAGCGCGCCCACGCGGCCGGAGCGGCCGGCGAGCACGGCTGCGCGTGCTAGGAGCTCGGCTGGCTCGGGCCAGTCGGCGGTCGGATGCTCGGTGCTCAAGCGCGATTGGTTCCCCGGGCGAGCGCCGGCATGCTGGGAGAGGCTCGAGCGGCGCGCAACGCGGCGGCGCGATCGCCGCGGCTCAGCGTGG
This sequence comes from Geminicoccaceae bacterium, assembly GCA_025054575.1. GTDB lineage: Bacteria > Pseudomonadota > Alphaproteobacteria > Geminicoccales > Geminicoccaceae > JANXAZ01. The sequence continues at coordinate 5,886 of JANWZN010000092.1, forward strand.
CGGTGCCGCCGCGGCGAAGCGGAGCCGGCCGGCCTCGAGCCGCACGCTCGTCCCGAACGGGCGGCTCTCGCGCGCGAGGGTGCGGGCGAGCCAGGCCGCTTCCTCCTCGCTCGCCTGCTCGAGCCGGAAGCGACGGATGCGGAGCGGCAGGGCGTCCAAGGCGAGGAGCGCACCGCTCGCGCGGTCGAGGGTCGGCAGATGGGCGAGCACGAGCTCGGGCCGGAATTCCTCGTAGCCGCCGATCCCCTCGTAATCGTTGAGGACGTCGCCGGCGCCGTAGAGGATCGCGCGGTCGTGGTGGATCTCGACCGGGCGGGGGTGGTGCGAAGAATGGCCGAAGACGAGGTCGACCCGGGCCCGATCGATCAGGCCGCGGGCGAAGCGGCGATGCGAGTCCGGCACCTCGTAGCCCCAGTTCGACCCCCAATGGAGCGAGACGACGACCCGGTCGCCCGGCCGCCGGACCGCCTCGATCCGCGCCGCGAGCTCGTCGAGCGTGGCCAGCGAGAGATCGGCGAGCCGTGCCACCCCGGGCCGATCGCGCGCCGCCGCCCAGTCGGCCGGCACGCCCGCCGAGCCGTGGCCGAAGGCGAACAGGAGGAGGCGGCCGCCGCCCGGGATCGGCAGGATCGCGGGTGCGTGGGCCTCGGCCGCATCGCGGCCGGCGCCGGCGGTGGCGATGCCGGCCGCGCGGAGATGGTCGAGGGTGTCGAGCAGGCCCTCGCGGCCCCAGTCGAGCACGTGGTTGTTGGCGAGGGCGACGGCATCGAGCCCGATCGCGCGCAGCACCCCGAGATTGCCCGGGCTCGTGCGGTAATTGATGCCCTTGGGCAGCCAAGCCTCGCTGCGGGTGACCGCGGTCTCGAGATTGGCGATCCGCAGCGCCGGCGCGGCGCGGTCGAGTGCGGCGGGGAGATCGCCCCAGACATAGGACCAGGGCACCCGGCGGGGGATCGGTCCGCTCACCCGCTCGGCGAGCTCGACATAGCCCAGGGCCGAGGCCATCACCGGCTCGTGGATGGCGGGATCCACCGGATCGGGCAGGATCTGATCGATCCCGCGGCCGGTCATGACGTCGCCCAGGAGCAGGAGCCGGAGCGCGCCGTCCTCGGCCATGGTCGTGCTCCGCGCCGATCGTCCTTCAGCGCGGCGCCGGCAGCTCGCCCGCGGCGCAGGCCAAGAGCCAGCTCACGATCGCGCGGCGCTCGTCGGGATCGCGGGCGTGATGGCGCTCCAGGAACCGATCGAGGCCCGCATCGCCGCGCCGATCGCGGCAGGTCGCCGTGAGATCGGGCAGGTTCTTGCCGTGGCAAACGTTGCAGCGGGCGCGCACGAGCTCCTCGGCACTCGGCGCGGCGGCGCCCGTGGCGGTCGGGGCCGCGAGCGAGAGTCCTTGAGCGAGGAGCAAAAGGCTAACGGCGGCCGCGAGCCGGCCGGGTCGGCGCCCAAAAAGTGGCGGGCTTGCCCTCGAGCCAAGCCACGAACCGCCGGATCTCGGGATGGGCGCGGATCGCCTCGACATCGCAGAAGAGCCTCTCGAGTTCGGCCTCGCTCCACAGGCTGTGGAGCTTACGGTGGCAGATCCGATGCAGGAAGACGGCGACGCGGCCGCCCCGGCTCTTGGGCACGAGATGGTGGCGGTCGACGCTGCCGCCTTCGATCATCGGCCGGCCGCAGATCGGGCAGGGACCGAGCTCGTTCCCGCCGTCGCGCCGGCTCGAGCGCGGCCGGCTCGGCTCGGGGGTGCCAAGCCTCATGCCCAGCCGATCCGCGCGAAGAAGGCGGCCACGGCCGAAGCGGCCAGCTCCGGCTCCTCGCGGAAGGGGAAGTGGCCCGAGGCTTCGGCGAAACCGAGCTCGAGGTCGGGGAAGAGCTCGGGCAAACGGTCGGCCCAATCGGCGCGCAGCACCGGATCGTGCCGACCCCAGAGCACGCGGGTGGGAAGGCGGACGGGCTCGGGTGCCGGGGCCCTCCCCTCGATCACGGCGAGGCGGGCGGCTGCGACCGAGCGGTACCAATCGAAGCCGCCCTCGAGATTGTGCTCCATGCGATAGACCGCGACCCAGCGGTCGAGTTCGTCGTCGAAGGCGTCCTTCCGGTGCGCCCAGTGGCGCAGGAAATGGCCGAGATAGGCGCGGCAGGCGGCATCGCTCGCACCCACCAGGAGGGGCGCGATCGGCAGCTGGTTGAAGGTCTGGTACCAGATCTCGGCGAGCTGGCGGGGCGCCGCCCAGCGCGATCCGACGAGCGGGGTGGGGCAATCGAAGAAGAAGAGGCCCACCAGGCGCTCGGGCGCGAGCCGCGCCATCGCCTGCATCACATAGGCGCCGACATCGTGGCCGACGAGGCCGACCTTCCTCACCCCGAGGAGGTCGAGAAGATCGAGGAGATGGCGGGCGTGGACCTCGGGGCCGATCGAGGCGGACGGTTCCGGCTCCCATTTGCCGGAGGCGCCGAAGCCGCGCAGATCGGGGGCGAGGAGAGCGAAGCGATCGGCGAGCCGCTCGATGAGCGGCCGCCAGGCGAGCCAGAACTCGGGCCAGCCGTGCAGCAGGAGCAAGGGCGGCCCCTCGCCCGCGCGGACGAGATGCAGGCGACCGCCGGGCACGGCCACCCGCTCGCTGTGCCAGCCGAGCTCGAGCGCGGCCCGGATCGCGGGATGCATCATTCGCTCTCCGGACCGCCGGGGGTGAGCCAGCCGAGCTGCTGGCCGCCGTCGAGCGTGATCATCTGACCGGTCATCGAACGGGCGCGCAGGAGGAAGAGCAGCGCATCCGCGAGCTCCTCGGGGCTGGAGCCGCGCTTCAAGGGCATGCGCGCGCACAAGGCCGCGAAATCGGCCTCGGTCATGCCCGCTTCGGGCAGGGTGGGGCCGGGGCCGATCGCGTTGACCCGGATTCTGGGTGCGAGCTCGCGGGCGAGGACCTGGGTGACCCCCCAGAGGCCGAAGCGGCTCGCGGTGTAGGAGAGGTAGTTGGGCGTGGGATTGAAGATCCGCTCGTCCAGGATGTTGACGACGAGCCCGTGGGCCCGCTCGGGCAGCGCGCGGACAAAGGCGCGGCAGAGGAAGGTGGGGGCGGTGAGGTTGATGGCGAGGTGCCGGCTCCAGGAGCTCTCGCTCATCGTCCGGATGCGGTCGAGCTCGAAGATCGAGGCGTTGTTGACGAGCAGGCCCAGAGGCCCGAGCGCCTCGGCCGCGGCCGGCACGATGCGCTCGACCTCCTCGAGCCGCTCGAGATCGGCGCACAGCGTCACGACGCGGCGGCCGAGTGCGCGGATCTCCTCCGCCGTCGCCATCGCCTCGCGCTCGGAGCGGCCGTAATGGAGCGCGATGTCGAAGCCCGTGCGCGCGAGCGCGAGGGCGAGCACGCGGCCCACGCGCTTGGCCGCCCCGGTGACGAGCGCCGCCTTCGGCATCAGGGGCTCGATCATCGGCTCCGGCTCCTCTCGCGCGCCGTCCATCGGCACCGTCCCTTAAAAGGTACGGGGCGATCGCGGAAGCGGACGCCCGCGCCGTTGCCCGCGCGGCGGGCGCGGCCTAGGTGTCGAGGGCCGATCGGAGGGCCCATGAGCGATCGTCCCCGCGTGGCGCTGTTCGTGACCTGCCTCGTCGATTTGTTCCGGCCGTCGGTCGGCTGGGCCGCGGTCGAGCTGCTCGAAGCGGCCGGCTGCCGGGTCGAGGTGCCGGAGCCGCAGGTCTGCTGCGGCCAGCCGGCGTTCAACTCGGGCGATCGGCGCACCACCGAGGACCTGGCGCGGCAGACCATCCCGACGCTCGAGCCCTTCGATTACGTCGTCGCCCCCTCGGGCTCCTGCGCCGGGATGTTGCGCAAGCATTTTCCCGAGCTGTTCGACGAGGATCCGGCTTGGAAGCGGCGCGCCGAGGCGGTCGCCGCCAAGAGCTTCGAGCTCGTCTCGTTTCTCGTCGAGGTGCGAGGGATGCGAAAGCCGCCGGGCCGGCTTTGCGTGCGCGCCACCTACCACGACAGCTGCTCGGGCCTGCGCGAGCTCGGCGTCAAAGAGCAGCCGCGCGCGTTGTTGCGCGCGATCCCCGGCCTCGAGCTCGTCGAGATGGAGGCAGCCGAGGTCTGCTGCGGCTTCGGCGGGACCTTCTGCGTGAAATATCCGGAGATCTCGACCAAAATGGTCGAGGACAAGACCCGGCGAGCGGAAGCGACCGGTGCGGAGCTCCTGCTCGCGGGCGATCTCGGCTGCTTGTTGAACATGGCCGGACGGCTCGCCCGACGCGGGAGCGCGCTGCGGGTGCGGCACGTGGCCGAGGTGCTGGCCGGCCGGCTGGACGCGGCACCGATCGGCTACGGGAAGGAAGGCTGATGGAGCCCCAGAGCCTCGCTTTCCGGACGCGGGCGCGCCGGGCGATCGCCGACCCCGTGATCGCGACCGCCATGCAGCGGCTCGAGACCGGCTGGCAGCTCGGCCGGGCGCGTGCTGCTGCGGCCTTGCCGGAGTTCGACGCGCTGCGCGATGCGGCGGTCGCGATCAAGAACCACGCGCTTTCGCATCTCGATCTCTATCTCGAAGCCTTCGAGCGACGGTTCGCCGAGCGCGGCGGGGTGATCCACTGGGCCCGCGACGCGGCGGAAGCGCGCGCGATCGCGCTTTCGATCTGCCGCGAGGCGGGGGCCAAGACGGTCACCAAATCCAAGAGCATGGTGGCCGAGGAGATCGGCCTCAACCCGTTCCTCGAGGCCAGCGGGCTCCAGGTGGTCGAGACCGATCTCGGCGAGTACGTGATCCAGCTCGCGGGCGAGGTGCCGAGCCATCTCGTGGGCCCGGCCGTGCACATGACCCGCGAGCGGATCGCCGAGCTGTTCGCCAAAGCGCACGGCGGGCCGCCCAAGCAGGAGTCGGCGGCCCTCGTCGCCGAGGCGCGGCAGGTGCTGCGGCGGCGCTATCTCGAGGCCGATGTCGGCATCACCGGGGCCAACTTCCTGATCGCCGAGACCGGCTCGATCGTGACCGTGACCAACGAGGGCAACGCCGAGCTCACGCAGGGCCTGCCGCGGATCCATCTGGCGATCACCGGGATCGAGAAGGTGGTGCCGACGGTGGAGGACGCGTTCACGCTTCTGCGCCTTCTCGCGCGCTCGGCCACCGGCCAGGAATTCGCGGGCTACACGACCTTCCTCACCGGCCCCAAACGGCCGGAGGAGCGCGACGGCCCGCAGGCCATGCATCTGATCCTGCTCGACAACGGCCGCTCGTCGATGCTGGGCGGAGCGATGCGGGAGATGTTGCGCTGCATTCGCTGCGGCGCCTGCATGAACCACTGCCCGGTCTATCTCGCGACCGGCGGGCACGCCTATGGCTGGGTCTACGTAGGCCCGATGGGCTCGGTGCTGACGCCGCAGTTCGTCGGCATCGACAAGGCCTGGACCTTGCCGAACGCCTCGACCTTCTGCGGCCGCTGCGAGGAGGTCTGCCCGGTCCGCATCCCGCTGCCCAAGCTCATGCGCCACTGGCGCGAGGAGGCGCACCGGCGCGGCCTGGCGCCCCCCACCGCCCGCGCGGGCCTGGGGCTGTGGGGCTTCCTCGCCCGGCGGCCGAGGCTCTATCGGCTCGCCACCCGGGCGGCCGCGGCCCTGCTCGGCGCGCTCGGCCGCCGGCGCGGACGGTTCGGCCGGTTGCCGCTGGCCGCTGGCTGGACCGGCTCGCGCGACTTCCCCGCACCCGAAGGCCAGACCTTCGCCGCGCAGTGGCGGGCCCGGCGCGGAGGCCGACCTTGAGCGAGGCACGCACCGCCGTTCTCGCGCGCATCCGCGCGCAACTCGCGCGCGGCAGCGAGGCGGAGGCCGCCGCGGTGGCGGACGTGGCGGCCCGGCTCGGCCGGCCCACGGCCAATCTCGTGCCGGCGCGCGGGCGGGTCGCGGGCGAAGCGTGCGTGGCACAGTTCGAAGCGATGGCGCGCAAGGTCGGCACCGAGGTCGAGCGTCTCGCCGGGCCCGAGGCGATCCGCCCGGCCGTGCTCGCCGCTTTGCGCCGGCACAATCTGCCGATGCGGCTCGTTCGCGCGGCCGATCCGCTGCTCGAGGCCGCGGGCCTCGAGGCCGAGCCGCTTTTGGAGGTGCGCACGGGCGTCCCCGAGGAGGCGGATCCGACCGGGCTCACCGTGGCGCTGGCCGGGATCGCCGAGACCGGCACGCTCCTTCTGGCCTCGGCCGCCGAGCGGCCGACGCTCTTGGCCTTCCTGCCGGAGACGAGCCTCGTCGTGTTGCCGACCGAGGCGATCGTCGGCAGCTACGAGGAGGCCTGGGCGAGGCTGCGGGGCCGGCCGGGCTGGCCGCCGCGCTCGGTCAATCTGATCACCGGGCCGTCGCGGACCGGCGACATTCCGCCCTCGATCGAGCTCGGGGCGCACGGCCCCAAGCGGCTGATCCTGTTCCTGGTCGATCGCGTCGCCTGAGGGGTGGAGGCGGTGCGCGATCGCACACGCGAGCCCACGGCACTCGAGCTGGCGCTCTGGCACCATGCCGTGCGCGAGGTGGTCCGCCGGATCGAGCGCGATCGGCCCGAGCGGCCGGCGCCCGAACCGTCCGTCGCCGGCACCCCGCCCTCGGCCGCCGCAGCCGCCCCCGAGCCGCCGGTCGGGCCC
>JANWZN010000093.1 GCA_025054575.1 Geminicoccaceae bacterium
AGGATGAGGGTGGCGCTGTCGGCGCTCGCCCAAACGCTCTCGCCCTCCGCCCCGAGCTGGACCGGAATGGCGCGGGCGGCGAGCCGTTCGGCCAGGACTTCGGCGAGATCGCCCGTGGCGACGTCGTAGAGCGGCCACTGCCGCAGCGCGAGCGCGCGGGCCTCGCTGGCCAGTTCGTCGAGCAGGCCCTCGAGCCGGCCGGCCTCCTCCTCGACCACCCGGGCGAACCAGGCGCTCTGCTCGTCGGGCCGGCTGTCGCGCAGGACCTCGGCTGCGGCGCGGATCGACGCCACCGGTCCCCGCCAGCTGGTCTCGAGCTGGTCCAAGAACCGCCCGGTCCCACCCGCCACCTGGGCGCCGGCCTCGGCCAGTGCGAGAACGAAGCCCTCGCCGCCGGGCGGGCTGTCGCCCACGAGGCTCAAGCGGCAGCGCAACAGCCGGCTCGTCTCGGTCGCCGCGGCGATGAACGGCTCGCCCGCACGCGCGCTGCCGTCGCCACGGGCGATCCGGCGCAGCTGATCGACGTGATGCGCCAGGGTTTCGCGCGAGACGACGTCGTAGATCGAGCGGCCGAGGCCGAGCCCGGCCGGAGCACCCAGGAGGGTCACCGCGGCATCGTTGTAGAGCAGGATGCGGCCGTCGGGTGCGGCGTGGACCAGACCCTCGCCGACGTCTTTGAGGATCGCCGCCAGCCGACGTCGGTCGGCCTCGGCCGCGGCCTTGGCCCGGGCGCGCTCCTCGGCGAGCCGCTCCTCCGCACCGACCACCCGATCGACGAGATCGCCGATCCGGGCCGGCAGATCACCCAGCGCGTGCCGGCGCGGTAGGTCGAGGAGCTCGCGGCGGCCGGTGCCGAGCACGGTCTCGATCGCCCGGACGAGGGCCCGGGCCGGTGCCATGAGCAGGCGATCGACCACGAACCCGGCAGCGAGCAGCGCCGCCGCCAGCAGGGCGCCGATCGCGAGCGCCACCGTGCCCTTCTCGGGAGCGGTCGCGTGCAGTGCGGACGAGGCGAACACGGCGAGGCCGAGCACGCCCGTGGCGAGGCCGGCGCAGACCAGAAGGACGAGGCGGCGAGGCCCGGCCATCGCGGCTCTCAGGCGACCTCGAGCATCCGCTTGACCCGTTCGACCAGCTCGCGGGTCGAGAAGGGCTTGGTGACGTAGGCGTCGGCGCCGAGGGCCAGGCCGCGCTCGCGCTCGGACTCGCGGCCGCGGGCGGTGAGCATGACGATCTTGGTCTTGCTCCACTCGGGCCGGGCGCGGATCCGCTCGCAGACCTCGTAGCCGTCGAACTCCGGCATCATGACGTCCAAGAGCATGAGATCGGGCGGCTCGCCCTCGAGCGCTTTCAACGCCTCGCCACCGGTCCGTGCGACCTGGACCTCGAAGCCGGCGCGACGCATCAGGAATTCGAGGCTCAAGACGATGTTGGGTTCGTCGTCGACCACCAGCACACGCTTGGCCATCGTTCGCCTCCCCGGCCGGCCGCTTCTAGGCGAGCCGCACCGAACCCTCTTTCTCCTTTCCGCCTTTAGCCGGACCCGGGCAAGGCCCCAAGGCACCCGTTGCCGCGGCGGGCCGGGGCGGGCGCTTCCGCCGCCGCGCGCGGCGCGCTAGAAGGTGGCCGTCGCCTCTCCAACCGACAATCGACCCGAAACCTCGAGGAGCCGCATGGCCGCCTATCAATACGTCTTCGTCATGAAACGCCTGTCCAAGATCTACCCGGGCGGCAAGAAGATCCTCGAGAACGTCACCCTGGCCTTCCTGCCCGGCGCCAAGATCGGCGTGCTCGGCATCAACGGCTCGGGCAAATCGACGCTGTTGCGGCTCATGGCCGGGATCGACAAGGACTTCTCCGGCGAGGCTTGGGCTGCCGAGGGTGTGAAGATCGGCTATCTGGAGCAGGAGCCGAAGCTCGACCCGAGCAAGGACGTGCTCGGCAACGTGATGGAGGGGGTCGCCGAGACCAAGGCCCTGCTCGACCGGTTCGATGCGATCTCGGCCCGGTTCGCCGAGCCGCTCGACGAAGAGGAGATGAACGCGCTCCTGGCCGAGCAGGCCGAACTGCAGGAGAAGATCGACGCGGTCCAGGGTTGGGAGCTGCAACGCCAGCTCGAGATCGCGATGGACGCGCTGCGCTGCCCGCCGGGCGATGCCGACGTCTCGACGCTATCGGGCGGCGAGCGGCGGCGGGTCGCACTCTGCCGGCTCTTGCTCTCGCAGCCCGATCTCTTGCTGCTCGACGAGCCCACCAACCATCTCGACGCCGAATCGGTCGCCTGGCTCGAGCGCCATCTCAAGGAATACAAGGGCACGGTCGTCGCCGTCACGCACGATCGCTACTTCCTCGACAACGTGGCCGGCTGGATCCTCGAGCTCGACCGCGGCCGCGCCTATCCTTACGAGGGCAATTACTCGGGCTGGCTCGAGCAGAAGCGCAAGCGGCTCGAGCAGGAGGAGCGCGAGGAGGTCGCCCGGCAGAAGACGCTCGCCCGCGAGCAGGAATGGATCTCGGCCTCGCCGCGCGCCCGCCAGGCCAAGGCCAAGGCCCGCGTGCAGGCCTACGAGGAGTTGCTGCGCAAAGCCCAGGAGCGCGCACCGGGCAGCGCTCAGATCATCATCCCGCCGGGCCCGCGCCTGGGCGATCTCGTGGTCGAGGCCGACGGGCTCGCCAAGGGCTATGGCGACCGGCTGTTGTTCGAAAACCTCTCCTTCCGCCTGCCGCCGGGCGGGATCGTGGGCGTGATCGGCCCCAACGGTGCCGGCAAGACCACCCTCTTCCGGATGATCGTCGGCCAGGAGAAGCCCGATGCCGGCAGCCTGCGCATCGGCGACACGGTGGTACTCGGCTATGTCGACCAGAGCCGCGACGCGCTCCATCCCGATCGCACGGTCTGGGAGGAGATCTCGGAAGGCAAGGACGTGATCCAGCTCGGCAAGCACGCCATGCCGAGCCGGGCCTATGTCGCCGCCTTCAACTTCCGTGGCCCGGACCAGCAGAAGAAGGTCGGCCAACTCTCGGGCGGCGAGCGCAACCGCGTGCACATGGCCAAGCTCTTGAAGTCCGGCGCCAACGTCATCCTCCTGGACGAGCCGACCAACGATCTCGACGTCGACACGCTGCGCGCCCTCGAGGACGCGCTCTTGGACTTCGCCGGCTGTGCGGTGATCATCAGCCACGACCGCTGGTTCCTCGACCGGATCTGCACCCACATCCTGGCTTTCGAGGGCGACTCGCGGGTGGTCTGGTTCGAGGGCAATTATCAGGACTACGAGGCCGACCGGCACCGCCGGCTCGGCACCGCCGCCGATCAGCCGCACCGCATCCGTTACAAGCCCTTGCGGGTGGCGTGACCGGGGCGCGCTGGCGTGGCTAGGATCGGCGCGATGGAGCGGCTTTGGAGAACCCGATGAGGCACTGGTCGAGCCCGGTACGGGCCCGGCGCGCGGTTCCGGTCGCAGCAGCGCTCGCAGCGCTCACTGGTTGCGTCGATCCGATCGTCAACCGGCCGAGCGAGCCCGATGTCGAGCGCTGGCGCGGTCGGGCCGAGCCGATCGCCGAGCGCGAGGCGGCCTGCGGAGCGGTCGAGTTCCGGCTCTTTCGCGAGGGTCTCTCGCTCGGCGGCCGGGCGATCGAGCCCGACGGCGGCGCGGTCGGGATCGTGGGCGCCACCCGACAATGGTTCGTCGAGGGCACCGTCAACCCGAACGGCAGCTTCCTGTTCGAGCTGCGTCAGAGCGGGACCTTGCCGAGCGCCCAGCCGCGGCCGCTCTCGGTCTGGCGCGGCAGCTTCGGCGCCGGCGATCCGGTGGCGGTCGAGCAGCCGCCCGGCTGCGGCCGGCGCGTCCGGCTGGTTCGCGAGACGGAGCCGGCGGCGGCCTCCTGAGCCGATCGAGCCGCGCCGTGCCGATGCGGCTCCGGGCCCGACTGTACGAGCTGCTCGAGGACGAGGAGGCGGCCACGCCGAGCGTGCGCCGCGCCCGGCTCGCGCTCGTGCTCTTGATCCTGCTCGCGGTCGCCACGACCGTGCTCGAAACGGTGAGCGAGATCCCGCCCGCGGGTCACCGGCTGTTCGGCTTCGTCGAAATCGTCTTCACCCTGGTCTTCACGGTCGAATACGCGCTCCGGCTCTGGGTCGCGGTCGAGGACCGTGCCGGCCGCTGGGCGCATCCGGTGCTCGGCCGGCTCAAATGGGCACTCACGCCCTCGGCGCTCGTCGATCTGGTCGCCATCCTGCCCTTCTATCTAAGCGGGCTCGCTTCGGCCGATCTCCTTGTTTTGCGGCTGCTCCGGCTGTTGCGGATCCTCAAGATCGCCCGCTATTCGCCCGCGCTCGAGACCTTCCAGATCGTTCTCTACACCGAGCGTCGCGCGCTGGGCTCGGTGGTCCTCTTGATCGCAGTGCTGCTGGTCGTGGTGGCCGGTCTCATGCACGCGGCCGAGGCCGAGGTGCAGCCGGAGCATTTCGGCTCGATCCCGAAAGCGCTCTACTGGGCCGCAGTGACGCTCGCCACGGTCGGCTACGGCGACGTCGTTCCGGTGACACCGCTGGGCAAGCTGATCGCCTCGGCCACCGCGCTCTTGAGCCTCGCCACCCTGGCCTTCCCGACCGCCATCCTGGGCGCCGGTTTCGCCCGCGAGATCCAGAAGCAAGATTTCCTCGCACGCGCCTCGATGGTGGCGCGCGTGCCGCTGTTCCGCCACCTGCCTCCGGCGCAGCTCGCGGAGATCACCGCGCTCTTGCACCAGCGCGACCTGCCGCCGCGCTACACGATCGTGCGCAAGGGCGAGCACCCGGAGGCCATGTACTTCCTCGACCAGGGCCGAGTCGTGATGCGGCTCGGCGAGCGGCGGATCATGCTCGGCCCCGGTAGCTTCTTCGGCGAGCTCGCCTTGCTCGAAGGCCGGCCGCGCGAAGCCACGGTCATCACCTTGACCCCTTGCCGGGTGCTCGAACTCGACGCCTCCGACTTCCACCGGCTGGTCGGTGGCGATCCGCAATTGCGCGAGGCGCTCCTGCTCGAGGCGCGGGCGCGCGTCGGCATCCGGCCGGCCGAGGCGGCCCAGCGGCCGGCCGGGTCAGCCGGCGAGGAACCCGGCTAGGCCGGTCGCGGTCGCCTCGGGCGCCTCCTCCGGCAGGAAGTGGCCGCAGGGCAGCGGCCCGCCCGCGACCGGTCCGGCGGCCTTCTCGCGCCAGGTAGCGAGCACGTCGAAGCGCCGGTGCATCAAGCCCCGTTCGCCCCAGAGCGCGAGCACGGGACAGCCGATCTTTCGCTCGGCATCGGCGGCGTCGTCCTCGAGATCGATCGTCGCCGCCGCGCGATAGTCCTCGGTGGTGGCGTGGATCGTGGCCGGGCTGCGAAAGGCCGTGCGGTAGGACTCGAGCGGCGGGCCGTCGAAGGGCGCGAGATCGCCCGTGCCGGACCAGCGGGCGAGCAGCGCTTCGAGCCAGAGATCGGGATCGGCGCCGATCATCCGCTCCGGCAAAGGCGCCGGCTGAGCCAGAAAGAACCAGTGGAAATAGCCCAGCGCGAGCTCGCGGTCGGTATGCGCGAACACGGTCCGCGTCGGCACGATGTCGAGCACGGCGAGCCGCTCGACCCGTTCGGGATGATCGAGGGCGAGGCGATGCCCGACCCGGCCGCCGCGATCGTGCCCGGCAACGGAAAAGCGCGCGAAGCCGAGGGCCGTCATCAGCGCCGCCATGTCGGCGGCCATCACCCGCTTCGAATAGGCGCGGTGCGCCGGATCGCCGGGCGGCTTGGGCGCCTCGCCGTAGCCTCGTAGGTCGGCGAGCACGACGGTCCAGCGGGCGGCCAGAAGCGGCGCCACCCGGTGCCACATCAGCTGGTTCTGCGGGTAACCGTGCAACAGCAGAACGGGCGGACCGGAGCCGCCGATCCGCACCGGGAACGCGCCCGCCTCGAGCTGGACGAGGCGCCGCTCGAATCCGTCGAGCATGACCCCTGCCCTCCCCCTGCCACCGACTCGATTTTCCTCGATCGAGGTCGCGCGGTCCACCGGCCGCACGCCGTCGCCGAGGCAGCAGCGGATACCGCCCGGCCGGCAATGCTGCATTGCAGCAAAGCCGGACCTCGTCGCTGCCCCGATCACCATATCCGTGGTGGCCGCGACACGCCGCATCCGAAACCGTGTCGTCGGCGCAACAAAAACGTATCTCGGAGACCTGCGATGATGGGCACTCAGTTGGTCGGCACCCGCTCGGCCGCCACCGCCGCCCGCGGCCGCGGCTACCTGGCCGAGCTCGCCGAACGGGTGGTCGGCTGGTGGCGGGAGCGCCGGCGGATCGCCCGGACGATCGCCGAGCTCGAGGCGCTCAGCGACAGCGAACTCGCCGATATCGGCATCAGCCGGGCCGATATCGAGCGGGTCGCGCGCGGCTGCGTTCACCACGGCGCCTGAGCGCCCGGTACCCGGCGTGCCGCGCGAAGCGGCCCGCCGGGTGCGGCTCACAAGAGCGTACCCGTGAGCTCGCTCTTGAGCCGCGCGCGGAAGTCGTTGATTGCCTTGAACGCGTCCTTGAGCGTCTCGCGCTCGCGGTCGGTCAGCGTGCGCGGATCGACGAAGTTGGAGACCGGCCGGCCGGCATCGTAATCGGCGATCTGCTGGCGCAGCTGCAAGCCGGTCACGAACACGAACGCGGCCCGCAGCCGATCGACTTCGTCGTCGCTCATGCGGCCGCGTGCGTGCAGCGCCTCGATACGGGCGAGCGTGCCGGTCGCGGCCACACCGTGGCGGAGCGCCCAGAGGCGGACCGCTTCGGCGAGCGGCAGCGTGCCCATGAGCTTCAAGTTGATGTGGCCGATATGGGCCGGGTCCTGGCGTTCGGTGATGAAACGGTTGAAGAAGCCGATCCCGGCCCGATGATCGGCCTGGATACCGAACATCTCGCGCAAGAACATCGGATGCTGCGGCGCGGTCTCGGTCACGAAGGCGCGCAGCTCCTCGGCCAGCGCGCGCTCGCCCCAGACCGGCAAGAAGTCGAAGAAGATGTCGCAGAACAGCAGCATCGCTTCGTGTTTCTTGCGCATCCAGCCCGCGATCTGCGCCTTCCACTGCGGCAAGCTCTTGCGCCAGAGCGGGTTGCTGGCCATCACCCCGCCCTTGCACAGAGGGAAGCCGAGCCGATCGAGGGCACGGGTCATCCGCTCGGCGCATTCGATGAACCAGCGGTCGATCGAGGCGTGCGCCTCGTCGGGATAGTCGGCCAGGACGAAGCCGTTGTCCTGATCGGGAAAGAGATAGCTCTCGCGCCGCCCGCCCGAGCCCATCACGATGGCGGCGAACGGCACCGGCGGCGCGCCCCAGCCCTCGCCCTCGAGCTCGGCCACTACGAGGCGCAGCACACGGCGGTAGAGGTCGTTGTTGATGTCGGAAACGAGTGCTTGGATCTCCGGGGCCGGTACGTTGTCGGCCAGGAGCGTGCGCGCGAGCTCGACCTGTGCCGCCTTGACCTGGGCGAGCCCCTCCATCGTGTCTTCGTGGGTGAGCCGATCGATCTCCTCGAGCAGCTGGCCGATGGCCGAGCCCAGCGCATCGTGCAGGAACAGCATGCCGACCAGACGGCCGTCGTCGTCGACCACCGGCATGTGCCGCAGGCGCTTGCGGCGCATGAAGCCGATCGCCTGATAGAGCTGGTCGTCGGCGCGGATGGTGAGCACCGGCCGTGTCATGAGGCCGTCGATCGGCTGCTCGCCGATCCGCCGGCAGGCGATGCGGCGAACCACGTCCTGCTCGGTCAAGATGCCGCGGATCGTCCCGTCGGGATCGGCGATCACCGCGGCAGACGCGCGGGTCGCGGCCATCCGGGCGACGGTTTCGGCCGCGGTGCTGCCGAGCGGCACGACCACCGGTGCTTCGCTCATGTGGTCGCGGACGAGGCGACGGAAGACGGCGGTCTGCGAATGCGGCATGGTCCGCTCCGGCCGGTTCGACGCGGCGCAGCATAGCCGCCTCGGGTGCCGGCGGACCATCGGTTCCGGGGCCGCGGCCCGCGCGCTCCGGCCGCGGCCCGCGGTACCGAGGGACGCACGCCCCTGGCGACGGCTCCTCGCGCGCGATACAAGCCCGGCGGCGGCCGTGGCTGCGGCGGCCCTCGCATCCTCATCCCTCAGGACGCCCGATCATCATCCCTCAGGACGCCCGATCAACAACCCGCAGGACGATTGGCGCGTCGAGCGAGATCAGGCCGCCGACCCGGTGCACGCCGTCGTGGAGGCGGCGATCTGGACGCCGCAACGTCGGCACGGCGATCCCCCGCTCGTGCAGCACATGAACTTGGCGCCCGCCGGATCTCCGGTCGCATACGGCGTGCCGGCGACGGCGCCGATCCCGGCGATCGCGCGCGCGGTCACCGCGCGGCACCCGGCGGCGAACCGGCCCCGTCGGAGCGCCACGTGAGCGGCGGCCGCAGGCTTCGCGTTTGCTATCTCGTGCCGGGTCACGGGCTGTTGTCGACCGTGGGCCCGTCGCGCAACGTGCTCTCGCTCGCCCGCGCGCTGCGCGCCCACGCCGAAGTGACCCTGGCTTTCCGCTATCGGCTCGAGGACCGCCCGGTCGAGGGGATCGAGGTGATCGAGATCGAGCCCGAGCGCCGACCGCGCGAGGTGGTCGACGATTCGGCGATGCGCGGCATGGGCGTCGTCGAGTTCGCCCGCTACCTGGCGAAGCTGCGCCGGTTCGTGCGCGACAGCCGCGGCCGCTTCGACGTGCTGCTCGAGAAGAGCTGGCTGCTCTCGGGTCACCTCTCGGCCTATGGCCTGGCCCGCGGAATCCCGGGTGTGCCGGTCGAGAACGTCGTCCCCAGCGCCGGCCGGCACGAGGGGGCCGGTCTGCTCAAGCGGCTGCGGGTCGAGGCCGGCCGGATGCTGGCCGGACCGTCCTTGCGCCGCGTTCCGGTCGTCCTCGCCGAGACCGATCAGCTCGCCCGTGCGATCGTCGAGGTCTGGGGCGTGCGCCCGGAGCGCGTCGCGGTCGTGCCGCTCGGCGTCGACCGGAGCCTGTTCCGCCCGATCGACCAGAGCGAGGCGCGGCTGCGGCTCGGCATCCCGCCCGATCGGACGGTGCTGCTCTATGCGGGCGTGCTCGACGAGACGCACCGGCTCGACGGTCCGATCGAGGCGCTCGCAGCGCTGCGACCGGCCGGGATCGAGCTGCACGTCTTGGGCGACGGCCCGCGCCGGCGGCTCTACGAAGAAAAAGCCTCGACGGCGGGCGGCACCGTGATATTGCACGGGCGCGTGCCGCACGAGACGGTCCCGACCTGGATCGCCGCCGCGGACCTCTGCCTCGCCCCTTACGAGCCGCGTGCCTTCGCGACGGGAGACCTGGGTTACGCCACCATGAAGGTCCCGGAATATCTCTCGGTCGGCCGAGCGGTGGCCGGTAGCCCGAGCGAGCGGATGCGCACGCTCTTGCTCGATGGGGAACTGGGCTTCTTGCTCGATTTCGGGACCGAGACCTGGCGGCGCTTCCTCGCGGCACCGCCTACGCGCGAGGCCCTCGCGGCCATGGGCCGCGCCGCGCTCGCCCGACCCCAGCCCTCCTGGGACGACACCGCGCGCGGCTATCTCGCGGCCTGCGAGCGGGCGCTCGCCGCCACCGGGAGGGCGGCTTGATGGGGGCTTGGCAGCTCGCCGCGCTCCTCCACCTGGTGGTCGCGATCTTCTTCGTCGGCTACCTGCTCTTCTGGGCGATCCTGGCACTCGCCCTCGGCCGCGATCGCGGGCCGGCCGAGGTCGAACGCCATCTGGCGGTGGCAGCCGCGGCGCGCTGGCCGCACGTGCTCGTCCCCTGGAAGCTCCGGCTGCCGCTGCCGGTCGTCGGCTGGCTTTTGCTCGCCCTCGCGGTCGGCTCGGGCGTGCTCGCAGGCGCGGCGAGCGGGTCGAGCCACCTCGGCTTCGCCTTCTGGCTCAAGCTCGCGGCCGTGGGTCTCCTGTTCGCGGTGCACCTGCCCCTGGCGCGCCGGCCGCGCGCACTCTGGGCCTGGGTGGCGCTGCCCGTGGCCCTGCTCGTCGTGGTGCTCTCCGTGCCCTTGGTCCGGTGAGGCCGCGATGAACGCCCACTACGTCCTCACCGGCGTCCACCTCTTGGCCGTGAGCTTGTGGATCGGCCACATGTTCGTCTGGTCGACCCTGGTCGGACCGGCGCTCAAGAAGGTCCAACCCGCCGAGGAGGCGGCGTTGTTGCGCGAGCGCATGGTCTATCTGGGCGGCCTCGGCTGGCCGGCCCTGATCCTGCTCGTGCCGACCGGCCTTTATCTGTTGTGGCTGCGCGGCGTCGGCCCGGGCGAGCTCGTGACGCTGGCCTTCCTCGATCGACCGGACGGCGGTGCGATCGCGATCAAGCTCGTGCTCGTTCTCTGGATGATCCTCTACCAAGCGATCTGGGGCCATCGACCGGCACCGATCGCCAACTGGTTCAACATGGCGGCCGCGCTCGCGATCCTCGCCTGTTCGGTCGCCATCGTCCGGGGCTGGGCATGAGCCCCAAGATCCTGGTCCTCGCCCTCGAGCTCGGCGACGGTCGTTATCTGCGCCGCTGGGCCGAAGCCGGCGAGCTGCCCACCGTCCGCGCGCTCTTGGCGCGCGGACGCAGCGGGACACTCGCGACGCCGGCCGAGCAGCTGCACGTCTCCGCCCTGCCCTCGCTCTACACCGGCGTCGGCCCAGCGCGACACGGCGTCTGGTTCACCTTCCAGCCGGCGCCGGGGGTCCAGGGCTGGCGCCGCTTCGCGCCGGGCCTCTACGGCGCGCCGACCTTCTGGGCGCTGGCCGCCGCCGCCGGTCGGCGCTGCATCGTGTTCGACACGCCCTACGCCCACCCCGAGCCGGGCTTCGAGGGCGAGCTCGTCCTCGAATGGGGCACCTGGGCGCAATATCTGGCGCCGACCTCGGTGCCCGCGGGTCTGTTGCGCGAGCTCACCGCGGTGGTCGGGCGCCATCCGCTCGGCCTCGAAGCGCACGCGCTGGGCTTCGCCCCGCTCGATCCGGCGGAGACGGCGCGCAAGCTCGTGGCCTCGCTCGACGCCCGCGCCCGGGCAGTGGCCTGGCTGATGAGCAGAGGAAGCTGGGACCTGTTCGTCGCCTGTCTCGACGAGACCCATCCGGCCGCGCACTATTGTTGGTTGCCACCCCCGGAGGGCTCGCTCGACGCGCCCGTCGATCAGCCGCACCTGCTCTCGGTCTATCGCGCCCTCGATCGCTGCATCGCCGCCATTCTCGAGGCCGCCGGTCCGGACGCGACGGTGCTCCTCGTCTCCGGCGATTCGATCGGCCCCAATCGCGCCGGCTGGCATCTCTTGCCGGCGGTGCTGGCGCGGCTCGGTCATCTGGCCTCGGCGGATTTCGCCCGGGAGGAGGGCGCCGGCGGCGGCGAGGCCGCAGCCGGGTTCGATCCCGTGAAAGCGATCCGCGATCTCTTGCCGAAGGATCTGCGCAAGCGGCTCGCCGGCTTCCTGCCGCGCGGCGTGCGCGACAAGCTCGCCCAGCGGGTCGACACCGCCGCCATCGATTGGTCGAGGACGCGGGCTTTTTGCCTGATCACCGATCTCGAAGGCTGCATCCGCGTCAATCTGCGGGGTCGCGAGCCGCAGGGCATCGTCGGCGAGGACGCGTATACGAGCTTGCTCGACCAGCTGGAGGCCGAGCTCGGCGCCCTGGTCGAGCCGCAGAGCGGGGCACGGGCGGTCGCCCGGATCCTCCGGGCCGATCGCGAGCTCGCTGGACCGCGCAGCGCCTTTCTGCCCGATCTGGTCGTCCATTGGCGCAACGAGCACGCCATCCGTGCGCTCGAGAGCCCGGCCATCGGCCGGATCGAGGGCGTCTCGCCGGATCCGCGGCCCGGGACCCATGCCGGGCCAGGCTTCGCCGTCCTCGCCGGGCCGGGGATCGCGGCCGGCGCGCTGCCGGTCGACGCCCGGGTCGAGGACGTGGCGGCCACCGTGCTCGCGCGCCTGGGTGTTGAGCCGCCGGCCGCGCTCGACGGGCGTCCCTGGCCGGTCGCCCGCGTCGAGGAGGGAGTGCATCCGTGACCGTCAGGATTCTACAGGTCGGCGCCGGCATCCGCGGCCGCCACTGGCTCGACTACGTCAAGGCCTTCGCGGGCACCGAGTGCGTCGGCCTGGTCGAGCCCGACGCCGGCAACCTCGAGAAGGCCAAGCCGTTGCTGCCGCCCGGTGCTCGGACCTTCGTCGATCTCGCGAGCGCGCTCGACCAGGTCGAGGCCGATGCGGCGCTGATCGCGAGCCCCGACCGCCTCCATGCCGAACAGGCGATCGCCTGCCTCGAGCGCGGCCTGCACGTGATGGTCGAGAAGCCCTTCACGCCCACCGTGGCCGAGGCGGCGCGGGTGCTCGCGCGGGCCCAGGAGCTCGGCCGCCAGGTGATCGTCGCCGAGCAGTACCGG
>JANWZN010000094.1 GCA_025054575.1 Geminicoccaceae bacterium
CGACGACGAGGAGATCGCCCGGGTGGTGGAGAAGTTCAAAGGGTACGGGCCGAGGCGGGGGTGAACGACCGCCTTGCGCGGCCTGCGGGCGAGGTGGATAGTTCGAGCGCCCAGGGGAGGTGAGAGGCGTGCACGAACGACCGATCGGACAACCGCTCGCCCGGCCACCGCTCGTCGAGGCGCTCGTCGAGTTCCGGTTCGAGCCGGATGGCTGGGATTGGACCATACCCGGCAGGCTGTACGAAAAAGTCCGAGACCGGTTTCCCGAGCGCGTCGAGGTACGGCCGCCGATGATCGTGTTGGGTCAATCCTTGAGGTCCGAAGGCCCGCCCCCAGCACCACTTAGCACGCCCGAACGGCTGCAGTTCAAACGCGCGGACGGGACTGCGATGGTCCAGGCCGGGCCCGGACTCTTGGTCGTGAATCATCTTCGACCCTACCCGACGTGGCCTGAATTTCGTCGGTTGGTGCTTGAGATCTACGAGCTACATCGAGAATTGAGTGACAAGTGCGAGATCGAGCGAATCGGGGTTCGATACATCAATCACTTTCAAATGGACGAGCTAGAGCTTCGGAAAGACGTTCCAGTCATTGCTCCGGTGGCCGAGACCTTCGCGATGGAGGCCAAAGCATTTTTTCAGAAATTCGAACTGCAACCATCGGGGGCCGGGGGGGCGCTGGTTCACCAGTGCGGTACGTTCGTGGCGGAAAAGCGCATCGTTCTGGTCGTCGATCTCGATTTCTTCTCTACGGAGGTGAAGCATCTCGCCGACGCGGACCAGGTCGGGGCTTGGCTCGACCAGGCGCACGGGGTGATCGAGAACGCCTTCGTGAAATCCCTGTCCGAGGAGCTTTACGACCGTCTGCGCCGAGGAGACGCGTAGTGCTCGGCGTGGCGATGAGCGTCACTACCGGGAGCGCCCCGCGGGTCCGTTGGACCGACGGGAAAGGCGAGACGGTCCTCTATCGGTTTCCGTCCGTCGAGCGGCTGGCCAGCAGGAGCGCGCACGCGCTGACGGTACCTCCGAACCCGTTGTCGGGGACGGCGGTCAACGAGCTGCCCGGGGCGAGCGAGGCGGAGGCGGTTCGAGCCGAATGGCGCGGCGCCGTCGACCCAGCGTACCTGCCGGCTCGAACCGAGCTCGGCGCGCTCCTGCGCGAGCTGCGTCGCGTAGCCCTGGCCGCGAACCCGAGACTGCTCGGGTGGGACGACATCGAGGCGATCATGGACGACATCCGGGGGCGAGAGCGGCGATCGTGAAACGCCGGATCTATCTCGACTCGAGCGTGCTGATCGCGATCGCCGAGGGCGAGGCCGAGATCGCCGAGCGTGCCTTGGCCATTCTCGACGACCCGAACGATCCGGTCGACATCGTGCTCAGCGAAGCGGTCCGCCTGGAAGTCTTGCCGAAGCGGCTGCGCGAGCTGAAGAAACGCCCCGAGGTGCGGCAGATCGAGGCCTTGTTCCAAGGCGCCGCGACGGTGGTCTCGTGCTTCGACCAGCCAATTTGGCAGAAAGCCATCGAGGAAGTCGAGAAATATTGGCTTCAGGCTCTGGATGCGTTGCACGTGGCCGCGGCGCGGTCGGCAGGTGCCGACGAGCTGTTGACGGCGGAGGGACCAAAGAAATCGATCTGCAAGACGCACTCGCTTCCGGTGCGGTCGATCCGCGAGGCCTGATCTGTCGATGTCGCGGCAGTGCCCCCCGCCGGAGCCGAAGAGATGCTCACGGCGGAAAAGCCCGAGAAGGCGATTTGCGAGACGCGCTCGCTGCCCGTGCGGCCGATCCGCGAAGTTGCGAGAGCGGGGCTGAGCCTCAGCTCCGACACTCGTTCGCCGCGAGGAACGCCCGCCAGCCGCCGAAGGCGGTGACGTCCTCGGCGCCGGCATCGCCGCCGGCCTGGAGGACGAAGCCCGGAACGCTGCGGCCGTCGGCGAGCGGAAGGCTGCCGAGCGCCAAGGGTGGCGGGACGCGGGTGAGAAGGTCGGCGAGCGCCACGGGCGGCAGCGCCCAGAGCTCGACCGCGATCGAAGCCCCGGCACCCCCGCCCGCCCGCGCGAGGCCGGGCCGGCGCGGCGGGCCGCCCGGCAGCGCCAGGAGGCGAAAGAGGGGCGCGGTACGGGTGGCTTCGAGAAAGACGGCGCCGCGCTCGCCGAGCTCGTGGTTCAACGGCAAGCCCGAGAGATGGGCGCCCACCACCGCGAGCGCGATCCATCCCGGCGGTGGCGCGGGTGCCGGCTCTGCCTCGCCGAGCAAGCGGCGGGCGAAGGCGGCCAGAAGCCCGTCGCGGCCGCCCGGGGCGATCAGCGTGACGCTCCCGGGAAGCCCGTCGGCGCGCGGGGCGGTCGGAAGCGTGAGCGCGCAGAGCCCCAGAAGGTTCACGAAGTTGGTGTAGGTGCCGAGAAGCGCGTTGGGGCCGAACGGGTCGGCTTCGACCTCGGCGAGCGTGACCGGCCGCGGGATCGAGGGGACGAGCAGAAGGTCGATCCGGCGCCAGAGCGGCTCGAGGGCGCGGGCGAGCTCGGCCAGGCGATGGCGGGCCGCGAACGCCTCGGCCGCGCTCCAACGCCGCGCGCCTTCGAGGATCTTGCGGGTCACGGGGTGCAGCGCCTCGGGCTCGCGCGCCACCAGCGGGCCCGCGGCCTCGAGCCGCTCGGCCACCCAGGGGCCTTCGTAGAGGAGCTTCGCCACCTCGAAGAAGGGGGCGAGCTCGACCTCGACCGTCCGGCCGGCGAGGGCGGCGGCGCGCGAGCGATCGCGCTCGAAAGCGGCCGCCGAGTCCGCATCGCCCGCGAAGACGAGATCGGCCGTGCGCGGCACGCCCAGGCGAAGGCCGGGGGGCAGAGCGGAGGCGGCGAGCGGCAGCGGGCGCGAGAAGGGATCCTCGGGGTCGAAGCCCGCGATCGCCTCGAGCACGCGCCAGCCATCGGCCACGGTGCGGGCGAAGATCGAAACACAGTCGAGCGAGCGGCAGGCCGGGACCACGCCCCCGGTCGAGACCAGGCCGGGGGTGGGCTTGAGGCCGAGCAGGCCGTTCAGGGCGGCCGGCACGCGGCCGGAGCCGGCGGTGTCGGTGCCGAGCGAGACCGGCACGATACCGTGCGCCACCGCCACGGCCGAGCCCGAGGACGAGCCGCCCGGGACGAGATCGGCGCGCAACGCGTTGCGCGGTACGGGCCAGGGCGTGCGGGTGCCGACGAGGCCGGTCGCGAACTGGTCGAGGTTGGTCTTGCCGAGGAGAAGGGCTCCGGCCGAACGCAGCCGGGCGACGACGGTCGCATCGGTCGCGGCGGGGTAGGCGAAGGCGGGACAGGCGGCGGTGGTCGTCAGGCCCGCCACGTCGATATTGTCCTTGACTGCGATCGGGACGCCCCAGAGCGGGCGGGCCGGGTCGAAGGGGCCGAGGGCCTCGGCCTCGGCCAGGAGCTCGGCCTCGGGGCGAAGGTGAATGAAAATGCCGGGATCGGCGCCCGCCGCGATGCGCGCGTAGGCGGCGCGGACGGCATCCGCCGGGCCCAGCCGGCCCTC
The DNA here is from genome assembly GCA_025054575.1 of Geminicoccaceae bacterium. GTDB lineage: Bacteria > Pseudomonadota > Alphaproteobacteria > Geminicoccales > Geminicoccaceae > JANXAZ01. The sequence goes on from JANWZN010000094.1 coordinate 3,530, forward strand.
GCCGTAAGCACGGTGGAGATCCGCGATCGTCGGGCTCAACGGGCCTGGCCTCCGGTCGGTTCGGGGATCGAGCTCACATGCGCGGCTGCGATCTTCCAGCCCTCCGCGGTGCGCACCCAGACCTGCGTCTGGCGGCCGATGCGGCCCGGCTCGTCGGGCCGGCGGAAGAGGGTGGACACGACGCCGAAATCCCGGCCGAAGGTGGTCGCGACCGTTCCCTCGAGGGTGCGGCGCGGATCCACGGGCGGGCTCGAGCGGCGCCAGCGGGCGATCGCCTCGAAGCCCACCTGATGATCGGCCACCCCGTAGCGGACGGTCGTGGGCGAGGCGAGAAAGAAGCGGTCGAGGGCCGCCACGTCGTGGGCGAGCAGCGCGCGCTCGTAGGCCTCGAAGGCGGCCAGAAGCTCCGCCCGCGGCCCGGGCAGGTCGATCGCAGGTGGGCTCAAGGTGCAGCCGCCTCCATGCGCGCGCGGAGCTCGGCGAGGAAAGGAATGTCGCGGTACTGGTCGGGGCGGATGCGGTCCCAGTCGACCCCCATCGGTCGCGGCCTCTCGGGCCGGGTCCGGATCGCTCGCTCGGGTGTGACGATCAGATCGAGCGGCAGATCGTGGGCATCGAGCGGCAGCTCGGCCGGATCCACGAGCTGCAGCTCGTGCACGCTGGTGAGCACGAGCGTCTGCGCACCCACGCGGCCGAGGGCCGAGAAGAAGCCCCATTCGAGATCGGCGAAGCCGGCGCCTTTGCCGGTCCGCCCGCCATTGGTCGCGACCGCCACGCTGCCGACTACGTAGAGCTCGAGGAAGGGCGCGTCCTCGAAGCCGATGCGCTCGCCGTGTGCGATCGCCCCTTCGGCCGTGGCGGCGAGCTCGAACGGCACGCCCGCGCGCGCCAACCGCTCGGGGTCGAGGCGGAGATAGGGGAAATCGCGGACGAGTTCGGGGACGGGCGTGAAGACGAGCTTGCCCTCCTCGAGGGCACGCTTGCGGATCCAGCGCTGCGGCGGGTCGGGGTTGCACTTGACCGTGCGCGCCTGCCGCCACTCGGGAAGGGCCGCGAGCCGCTCGGCCGCGCGATCGGCGCCTTCGAAATCGGGGATCCGGCTCCAGACGGGGCCGATCCCGGCTCCGGTCGCCTCAAGGTGGCCCCAGATCCGGGCGCGCAGCGCGTCTTTGCGCGGGTCGCGGCCGGCCCAGCGAGCCTTTGGTCGCTCGCTCACGACAGCGCTCCCTCGAGCTCGGCGAGCGTGGTGGTCCAGCCGACGATCGCTCCTTGGGAGGTGATCATGGCGAAGGTGGCGGCCTCGAATTCGGGGAAGTAGCTCGCGGTCGCATCGCGCAACAGCAGGCATTCGAAGCCGCGATCGTTGGCTTCGCGCATCGAGGTCTGGACGCAGACTTCGGTCGTGACACCGGCGAAGACGAGCTGGCGCACGGCGAGCCGGCGCAGCTGGTCGTCGAGGTCGGTCCGGTAGAACATGCCCTTGCCGGGCTTGTCGACGACGATCTCGCCCGGAAGCGGCGCGAGCTCGCGGACGATCTCCCAACCCGGCTCGCCGCGGATCAGGAGCCGGCCCATCGGTCCCCGCTCGCCGATGCGAAGGGGCGGGTCGCCGCGCAGGCGCTTGGCGGGCGGACAATCGGAGAGGTCGGGGAGATGGCCCTCGCGGGTGTGCACGACCGGCCATCCGCGGCCGCGGGCCAGGGCCAGGAGCCGGGCCACCGTCGGGACGATCCGGGCGAGGCGGCGCACCTCGTTGCCGAGCGCCTCGCCGAAGCCGCCGGGCTCGAGGAAATCCCGCTGCATGTCGATCACGACCAGCGCCACGCCGCGCTCGTCGAGCGGGAAGGGGAAGGGCTCGGCCGGGACCAGCGGCACGGCCGTCAATGGCCCGCCATGTGGCGGCCGATCGCCGTGCGGTCGGCCGCGGCGCGCTCGACCGCGTGGACGATCTTGCCGGCGGAGAGGACGAGGATGCGGTCGGCGAGCTCCAGGATCTCGTCGAGATCCTCGGAGATCAACAGCACGGCGGCACCGCGGTCGCGCTGGGCCAGGATCTCGGCGCGGATGTCGGCGGTCGAGGCGAAGTCGAGCCCGAAGCAGGGATTGGCCACGACCAGCACCTCGACCGGCTCGGAGAGCTCGCGGGCGAGCACGGTGCGCTGGACGTTGCCGCCCGAGAGGAACTCGAGGGGCGTGTCGGGATCGGGCGGCCGGATGCGGTAACGCTCGATCAGCTCCTTGGCGCGGGCGCGGATCGCCTTGCGGTCGAGCCAGATCCCGCGCGCGAGCGGCGGGCGGTCGAAGGACCGCAGCGCCAGGTTCTCGGCCACCGTGAGCCGGCGCACCGCGGCGTTCTCGAGCGGCTGCTCGGGAAGTCCCCGGAGCGCGAAGCGGGCGAAGGCCTCACGGGTGGGCTCGAAGGGCTCGCCCTTGACGAAGATCCGCCCGTCCCGAAGCGGCCGCTGGCCGAACAGGCATTCGACCAGCTCCTTCTGGCCGTTGCCCGAGACCCCGGCGACCCCCACGATCTCGCGCGCGCGGACCTCGAGGTTCACGCCGTCGAGGGCGAGCGCGCCGCGATCGCCTTCGGCCACGAGCCCGGCGAGCTCGAGGGCGACCGGGCCCGGCGGGCCCGGCGCGCGGTCCCCGCGCGAGCCGGGCGCGGTCTGTCGCTCGCCCACCATCAAGGCGGCCATGGTATCGGTCGAGAGTTCGCCCACCGCACCACCGCCGACGCGGCGGCCGCGGCGCAGGATCGTCACTTCGTCGGCGAAGGCTTGGACCTCGCGGAACTTGTGGGTGATGAGGAGCACGCTCACGGCACCCTCGCGGGCCATGCGGCGCACGAAGCCCAGGACCTCCAGCGCCTCGTCGGGGGTCAAGACCGAGGTCGGCTCGTCCAGGATCAGAAAGCGCTGGTCGAGATAGAGGAGCTTCAAGAGCTCGAGCTTCTGCTTCTCGCCGGCGGCGAGCTCGCCCGCCCGGCGGTCGAGCGGGACCTGCAGCGGCATGCGGGCCAAAAACGCCTCGAGCCGTTCGCGCTCGCGCCGCCAGTCGATCACGAGCGGGGTGTCGGCGCGCGCGATCACGAGATTCTCGGCGCCGGTGAGCGAGGGCACGAGGGTGAAGTGCTGGTAGACCATGCCGATGCCGAGCGCGCGAGCGTCGCGCGGCGAGGCGATCGCGACCTCGCGGTCGTCGAGCACGACCGAGCCTTCGTCGGCCCGGTAGAAGCCCATGATGCATTTGACGAGGGTCGATTTGCCCGCACCGTTCTCGCCCAGAAGCGCGTGCACGGTGCCCGGGCGGACGAGGAGGTCGACCTTGTCGAGCGCCTGGAGCGACCCGAAGCGCTTGCTCATGCCCGCGACCTCGAGCTTCGGCGCGCGCAGAGCGGCGGCCGCGCCCCGATGGGCTGCGGTCGCGAGGGCCGCGGCGAGGGCCGTGCTCATCCCGCGCCGAGGGCGGCCAGGAGATCGCCGCTTCGGGCGACCGCGCCGAACACGCCGCCCTGCATCTTGATCATCTCGATCGCGGCGTCATGGTTCGAGCGCTTGGTGGCCCCACAGCAGTCCTCGAGCAGCAGGCACTCGAACCCGCGATCGTTGGCCTCGCGCATCGTCGTGTGCACGCACACGTCGGTCGTGATGCCGGTGAGGACCAGGTTGCGGATGCCGCGGGTGCGCAGGATCAGCTCGAGGTCGGTGGCGTAGAAGCTGCCTTTGCCGGGCTTGTCGATCACGATCTCGCCCGGGGCCGGGGCGAGTTCGGGGATGATCTCCCAGCCCGGCTCGCCGCGCACGAGGATGCGGCCACAGGGACCGGGATCGCCGATCCCGGCGCCGATCCGCTGCGAGCGCCAGCGCTTGTTGGCGGGCAGGTCCGAAAGGTCGGGGCGATGGCCCTCGCGGGTATGCACGATCGGAAAGCCGCGGGCGCGCATGGCCGCGAGCACGCGGCGGATCGGCTCGATCGGCGCGCGGGTGAGCGCGAGGTCGTAGCCCATCACGTCGACATAGCCGCCCTTGCCGCAGAAGTCGGTCTGCATGTCGATGACGAGCAGCGCCGTGTCGGCCGGGCCGAAGGGGCCGTCGAAGGGCCAGGGATAGGGGTCGGCCGCGACCTGCGGGAAGCTCGTCCCGGACGAGGCGGTGCGGGCGGCAGCGGCGGTCGTCACGGCGCTCACTCCGCGGCCTTGAGGGCTTCGCCGAAGCGGCGGGTGGGGGCGGGGAAGCCGAAGGCGCGGCCGTCCTTGTGGACGACCGCCTCGTCCCAGGGCAGGCGCCAGCGGCCGGCCACGAGGTCGTGCATGTAGGTGTAGGGGCAGTCGGTGGCGCCGCCCGCGACCGCGACGTAGCCGCGATGGCCGAACTGGTAGATGTTGTTCTCGACCGCCCAGTGGATGCGGGCCTCGCGGACGAGATCGGGGCGGACCTCGGCGGTCACGATCTCGTCCGGCCGGCCGGTGGTGGCGTGGGCCAGGATCGTGCCGTCGAAGTTCACGATCATGGCCTCGCCCATGGAATCGAAGGTGCCGTCGCTGCCGCACATGCAGACATTGGCGGTGACCATGAGGTTGCAGAAGGCGTTGGCCTGGTTGGTGAAGCGCCAGGCCTCGCGGATCGGTGCGGTGTAGCCCGCGGTCCTGAGCATGATCTCGGCACCTTTGTAGGCGCATTCGCGGGCCATCTCGGGGAACATGCCGTCGTGGCAGATGATGAGCGCGAGCTTGGCACCCTTGGGCCCGTCGATCACCGGGATGCCGAGATCGCCCGGCTCCCAGGGCTCGACCGGGACCCAGGGATGGAGCTTGCGATAGTAGAGCCGGAGCTCGCCCCGATCGTCGATGACGATGCCGCTGTTCCAAGGATTGCCCATGGGGTTGCGCTCCATGAGCGAGAAGCAGCCCCAGATGCGGTGCTCGGCGCAGGCGGCGCGGAAGGCCTGGACCTCGGGCCCGTCGAGCCGGCACATGATGGCGGGATCCGTGCTCATCGACAGGCCGTGCAGCGCGTATTCGGGGAAGACGACGAGGTCCATGGTCGGCATCGAGCGCCGCGCCTTGCCGACCATGGCGACGATCTTGGCCGTCTGGCGGGCGAGGTCGTCCGGTGTTTCGACCACCGGCAACTGCAGCTGGACGAGGCCGATCACGACACCGTTCGGCGATTTGTTGAGGCCACCCAGACCGCTCATCGAGGCTCTCCCGGAGATGGTGGTCAGCGCACGAGGGCGAGCTCGCCCGGCGCGTCGATGCGGGCCCGGCCGCTCCTGGCCGAGGCGATCATCACGAGAAGGGTCAGCACGTAGGGGGCGGCGTTGAAGAAATAGTAGCCCTGGCTGATCCCGATCGACTGCAGGGCCGGCCCGATCGCGCCGGCGGCACCGAACAGGAGGGCCGCCCAGAGGCAGCGCAACGGATGCCAGCGGGCGAAGATGACGAGCGCCACCGCCATCAACCCCTGGCCCGAGGACAGGCCCTCGTTCCAGCTGCCCGGATAGTAGAGCGAGAGGAAGGCGCCGCCGATCCCGGCCATCGCCCCGCCGATCGCGGTCGCGAGCACGCGCACGGGGGTGACGGGGATGCCAAGCGCGCGCGCCGCGGCGGTGCTGTCGCCGGTCACCCGCAGGACGAGCCCGGGCCGGGTCCGCCCGAGCGCCCAGTAGAGAAAGACGGCCAACAGCACGCCCAAAAGGAAGAGCGGGTTGACCTCGAGGGCGCGCGCCAGCCGCGGATCCTCGATCCAGCCGCCGAGCGGGATCGAGGGCAAACGTTCGGCTGTCGGCTGGATGTAGGGCTTGCCGAAGAAGAAGGCGAGGCCGGTGCCGAGCATCATCAAGGCGATGCCGATCGCGATGTCGTTGACCCGCGGCAGGCTGCACAAGAGACCGTGCAGGAGACCCAGGGCCAGGCCACAGCCGGCGGCGGCCGCCACCCCGAGCCAGGGCGAGCCCGTGTGGTAGGAGACCGCGTAGGCGCCCATCGCACCCAGGACCAGGATGCCCTCGAGGCCGAGATTGATGCGGCCGCCCCGCTCGGTGAGCATTTCGCCCAGTGCTACGAACAGGAACGGGGTGGAGACGCGGATCGCGCCGCCCACCATGGCGCCCAGCACGATCGCGAGCTCGCTCTCGCTCATCGGGCGGGGCTCCCGCCACTCGTGCCCGCGAGGCCGGACAGGGGCAGGCGGCCGCGCAGCGTCTCGGCGGCGAGCAGCGTCACGAAGAGGATCCCCTGGAGCACGAGCATGGTCGCATCGGGCAGCCCCATGCGGCGCTGGACGAGCCCGCCCGCCGCGGCGAGGCCACCGAAGAGGATGGCTACGGGCGGGATCGCGAGCGGATGGTGACGGGCGAGAAAGGAGACGAGGATGGCGGTGAAGCCGTAGCCGGCGGCGAGCGAGGCGTTGGCCTGGCCGTGGATGGCCGCGACCTCGAAGAAGCCGGCGAGGCCCGCCGCCGCGCCGCCGAGCCCGGTCGCGAGGAGGACGAGCCGGCCCACGGGCAGGCCCTGGGCCAAGGCCGCGCGCGCATTGCCGCCCACCACCGAAAGCGCGAAGCCGGTCGTGGTGCGGGTGGCGAGGATCCAGGCGGCGAAGCAGGCGAAAAGGCCCGCCGCCAGGCCCCAGTGCACCTCGGTACCGGGGATCGGCCCGATCATGGTCTCGCGGCCGATCGGCAGGGTGGAGGGCTTGTTGGCCGAGGCCGGATCGCGCAGCGGGCCCTCGACGAAGAAGTTCATGGTCGCGATCGCGATGTAGGTGAGGAGGAGCGTGGCGATCGTCTCGTTGACCCCGCGCGCCTGGCGCAGCCAGCCGGCGAAGCCGATCCAGGCGGCCCCGGTCGCGGTCGCGACCAGGGCCATGAGCAGGAGGAGAAGCGGGGCCGGCAGAAGCCCCAGAAAGGGGATCGCGATCGCAGCGGCGGTGAAACCGCCGAGCACGAGCGCACCCTCCCCGCCGATGACCAAGAGCCCGGCACGGGCCGGCAGTGCCACGCACAGCGCGGCCAGGATCAGCGGCGCCGCGCGCTGCAGCGTGTTCTGCCAGGAGAAGAAGCTCGCGAACGCGCCGCGCCAGACGAGCTCGAAGAACTGGCCGGGCGAGCGACCGAGGGCCAAAAGGAAGAGCGCGAAGAGCCCGGCCGCGAGCAGCAGGGCCGCGGCCGGGACGAGGACGAGCTCGAGGGCGCGCACGAGCCTTGCCAAGGCGGCGGCCCGTGCCTCGCCCGCGAGCAGGCCCGCGGACGCCGGGGCGGCGCGGATCATCCTCGGCTCCGCTCGCTCGGGCGATCAGGTGATCGAGCCGACCACGCCCTCGAGCAGGAAGTCGATCTGGTCGATCCTGGGGTCGTAATTGTCCCAGGTCCCCTCGACCACGAGGCGGCCGCGATTGTCGCGCAGCGGGCCCACATAGATCGGCTTCTTGGCGCGCAATTCAGCGATCGTCGCCTCCGCGGCCTTGATCGCCTCGGGCGTGGCGCCGGCGCCGAAGGGGGTGTTGCGCACCGCGTCGTTGTCGTAGCCGCCGACCACGACGTTGGGCAGCGGCTCGCCTTTGGCGAGGAGCGCGGCGTAGAGGGAGTAGATCGTCTCCCACTTGTACTCGGCGCCGGTGACGAAGCCCTTGGGTGCCAGGGGCGCCTGCGAGGCGTTGTGGCCGCAGGTCTTGACCCCGCGCTTCTCGGCCGTCTCGATCACGACCTTGGGCCCGTCGACGTGGCAGGTGATGACGTCGCAGCCGGCGTCGATCAGCGCGTTGGTGGCCTCGGCCTCGCGCACCGGCAGCGACCAGTCGCCGGTGAAGATCACCTGCACGGTGGCGTCGGGCCGGGTCTTGCGGGCGCCCAACAGCACCGAGTTGATGTTGGAGAGCACCATCGGGATCGGCTTGGCGGCGACGAAGCCGATCTTGCCGGTCTTGGTCACCGCACCGGCGGCGACGCCGTTCACGTGGTGCGCCTGGTTCAGATAGCAGAAATAGGAGCCGGCGTTCGGCGGGTCGTTGGCCTTGTCCCAGAGATTGGCGGCGTGGCGGAACTGGACCTTCGGATATTTGCGCGCGAGGTCGAGCACGAACGGCTTGTAATATCCGAAGCTCGTGGCCAGGATGATGTCGGCGCCGTCGAGGTTGATCATCGATTCCATCGACTTGGCGCAGGCGATGGTCTCGGGGACGTTCTCCTCTTCGACGACCTTCACACCCGGGGTCTTCTTGAGGAGCGCGATCGAGACGGCGTGCGCCTGGTTCCAGCCGAAATCGTCTTTGGGGCCGACATAGACCACGCCGACCACGACCTCCTTGGCCCGAGCGGAGCGGGCGAATGGGCCCGAAAGGCCCAGGGCGAGACCACCCGCGGCGCCGGCCAAGAGGCCGCGCCGATCCAGGGATGCGCGCGTCATGCTGTCCTCCGTCGTCGCGGACGGTTGGCTCTCCGTCCGTGTTGACCCTTGATGTGCAACTGACGTGCCAGCGAGGGGTTTTGCGGCCGCGCGATCGGCTGGCCGAGTCGGGGTGCCTGTTTCGTGATCATCGGCCGCTTCGCTGCCGCGATCGCGATCACGCCCGGGCGGCCGGGCCGTAGGTCGCGCGCAGCCTGGCGCGGAGATG
>JANWZN010000095.1 GCA_025054575.1 Geminicoccaceae bacterium
ATATCGGCCGCCTGACCGACGCGATCGGCAGCCTCAAGGGCGACCTCGCGGCGCTGCGCGCCGATTTCGGCACGGTCCGCGGCGAGATCGGGACCGTGAAGGGCGAAACCGGGGCGATCCGCGGCGAGATCGGCCAGGTCCGCGGCGAGATCGACCCGATCAAGGGCAAGCTCGGCGCGCTCGAGGCGAGCCTGGCCGCGCTCGACGGCGGGCTCGAGAAGCTGCGCGCCGCGCAGACCGAGCTCGCCCGCGCCGACGAGGCGCTGGGCGTCCGGATCGAAGGCAGCCGCGGCGAGATCGCCAAGCTCGGCGAGAGCGTGGCCGCTCGCATCGAGGAGACCCGGCGCGAGATCGAGAAGCTCGCGGCCATCCTCGCGACCCGCGAGCGCGAGATCGGCGAATTGCGCGACCAGCTCGCTGCGCTCGCCAAGCCCAAGGACGACCGGCCACGGGTGCTCACGCTCGCCGTCGACGAGCTCGCCCGCGCGCTGGCTGCGGGCGGCCCGCTCGACGAGCCGCTGCGCGCCTTGGCCCCGCTCGCCGGCGCCGATCCCGCGCTCGCCGAGGCCGTGGCGCTGCTCGAGCCGGCCGCCAAGGGCGTGCCGACGCTCGCGAGCCTGCGGAAGAGCTTCGAGGAGGTGGCCAAGGCGTTCGTCGGGCCGGAGCCGCCGCCCGCGGCCGCGCCGGGCAGCCTCGGCGAGCGGGTGCTCGACACGCTCTCGACCGTGGTGACGGTCAAGCGCGGCGGCAGCGAACCGCACGCCGCCGCGGTCGCCGCGGCCAGAACCGCGCTCGCCGCCGACGATCTGGCCAAGGCGGTCGAGGCCGTGGCCCCGATCCCGGCCGCCGACAATCCGAAGCTGCCCGGCTGGCTCGCCGAGGCCAAGCGCCGGCTCGACGCCGAGGCCGGGCTCGCCAGGCTGCGCGGCCAGCTGCGCGCGCTCGTCAGCGCCGCCGGGTGAGGGATCGGCCATGATCCGGGTGATCGTCTTCGTCGTCGTCGCGAGCGTCGTCGCGGTCCTCGCCACCTGGCTCGCCGACTTCCCCGCCGAGGTCGCGATCTTCGGGCAAGGCTACGAGCTGCGCACGAGCCTCGGCGTGCTCGCGGCCGGCGTGCTTATCGTGGCGGCCGTGGTCGCCGTGCTCGTCGAGCTCTACCGCATGCTGGTCACCGCACCGCGCCGGCTCGCCCGCTACCGCCAGGATCGTCGCACCCTGCGCGGCTATCAGGCACTGGGCCAGGGCATGCTCGCGGCCGCTTCCGGCAATGCCGGCCAGGCCCGGCTGCTGGCCGCGGAAGCCAAGCGCCTCTTGGGCGAGGCACCGGCGATCCTGCTCCTGGACGCGCAGACCGCCCAGCTCACGGGCGACGACCGCGCCGCCGCGCAGAGCTTTCGCCGGATGCTGGACTCGCCCGAAAGCGAGCTCATGGGGCTGCGGGGCCTGTTGACCCAGGCGATGCGCGCGGGCGATCGCGAGGAGGCGCTCGAGCTCGCTCGCCGCGCCTATCGCCGGTCTCCCGACGCTCCCTGGGCGGTGAGCGCGCTCTTCGAGCTCCTGACCGGCGCGCAGCGCTGGAGCGAGGCGCTCGCCGTGGTCGATCGGCTGGTGCCGCTGGGGCTCGCTTCCCCCGAGGAGGCGACGCGCTACCGCGCGATTCTCCACCATCTCCGCGCCGTCGAGTTGCAGGGCGAGCGGCGGCCGATGGATGCCCTCAAGGAAGAGCGCAAGGCGCTCAAGGCCCTGCCCGGCTTCGCGCCGGCCGCCGCCAACGCCGCCCGCATCGCCCACCGGCTCGGCCGCGATCGCGAGGCTCGGCGGCTGGTCGAGGACGCCTGGCAGATCGCCCCGCATCCCGAGCTCGCCCGTGCGTACGCCGATCTCGCACCGATGGAGCGGCCCGGCGAGCGCTATCGGCGGTTCGAGCGGCTGCGGGCGCGCAACGCCGATCACGTCGAGACCCGCCTCGCGCTGGCCGAGCTCGCGCTCTTGGCCGGCCGGCTCGACGACGCCCGCCAGCATCTCGAGGTCGCGCTCGCCAAGGGCGCGACGCCGCGCGCGTGCCGCTTGATGGCCGAGCTCGAGCGGGCGGCCGGCGCCTCGGCCTCGGTCGTCCAGTCCTGGCTCGCCAAGGCCGGCGAGGCCGAGCCGGATCCGGCCTGGGTCTGCGACGATACCGGCGAGGTCTTGCCCGAGTGGCGGCCGTTTTCGACCTCCGGCCGGTTCGGGGCGGTGAGCTGGACGGTCCCGCCCAAGGTGAGCGCGCTCGCCGTCCCGCCGCGACCGCCCTTCCTCCTCGTCGACAGCCGACCGGAGCCGAGCGAGGCCGAGCCGGCGCAGGCCGCCTGAGCGCGTCGGGCCGGGTGCGCGGCGCGTTCAGCCGACCCGCAGCGGGGCCAACGCCTCCCAAGCGAAGGTGAGCCCGTGGCCGGGGCGATCGGGGGCCACGGCCTTGCCCTCGTGCAACGCGAACGGCTCCTCCAGGAAGCGCTCGAGCCCGAAGCCGTGGCATTCGAGCCACGACGCGTTCGGCGCCGCGGCCAGCAGGTGCACGGTCAGATCGTGGGCACCGTGCGAGGTGACCGGCAGGTTGAAGCTCTCGGCCAGCCGGCAGACCTTCATGAACACGGTGACGCCGCCGCAATTGGTCACATCCGGTTCGGGGAAGCTGACCCCGCCGGCGGCGATGAGGTTGGCGAACTCGTGCAACGTGTGGAGGTTCTCGCCGGTCGCGATCGGCAACCCGCCGTCGCGCAGGATCCGCACGTGGCCGGCGATGTCGTCGGGGATCGTCGGCTCCTCGAGCCAGACCGGCGCGAAGGGCGCCAAGGCGCGTGCCGCCCGGATCGCCTGATCGGCGGTCCAGCGCATGTTGGCGTCGACCATCAGCGGGAGGTCGGGGCCGAGCCGCTCGCGCATGATCCGCACGCGCTCGACGTCCTCCGACAGGCGCGGGCGGCCGACCTTCATCTTGATCGCCCGGAATCCCTTGGCGAGGTTGTCCTCGGTCTGGCGCAACAGCGCATCGATCGGGAAATCGAGGTCGATCCCGCCGGCATAGGCCGGCACCGCCGGGTCGTGGCCGCCCAGGAGCCGCCAGAGCGGCCGGTTCAGCCGGCGGCCCAACAGATCCCAGAGCGCGATGTCGACCGCCGAGACCGCGAGCGCCACGCTGCCGCCGCGGCCGCCGTAATGCAGCGCCCACCACATGCGCTGCCAGAGCGCTTCGATCCGCTCGGCGTCCTGGCCGATCACGACCGGGGCGAGATAACGGCGAACCAGTTCGGCGATCGCCACACCGCCGGTTCCGACCGTGTAGGTGTAGCCGATGCCCTCCGCACCCTGGGCGTCGCGCAGCCGGACGGTGACGAGCTCGAACGCCCGGATCGTCCCGTGCGTGCTGTCGGAGAGCGGGACGGGCAGCGGGATCGCGTAGCAAGCGGCCTCGAGGCCGGCGATCGGCGTCATGGTGCGGGCCTCCCCGGCGAACGGCCGGCGTCGCGGCCGCTCGATCGAGGGCGTGCGCGCAGGGCGCCGCCGCGTCAACCCTTCTTTAAGAACGGGCGGGCAGACTGCGCCGCGTGCCGGAGGAGCCGCAGCCCTTGTGCCTCGTCCCGTCAGCCTCGGCGATCGAGCCAGCGAGCGAGCTGGTCGAGGCCAGCGCCGATCCCGCGCTGCTGTTGGATGCGCGCGATCGCGTGCTGGTCGCCAACGAGGCCGCGCGCAGCGAATTCGGCGCGCGTCCCGGTCTGGCCTTGCGCCGGTTGTTGGGCGACGAGCGGGCCGCCCGCCGGCTGCGCCGGGCACGGCGGATCGGCAGCTCGTCGGCCGTTGCGGTGGCCCGGCTCGGAAGGCGGGCCTGGGAGGCCTTCTATCGCCCGCTCGAGGCGGGCGGCCTCCTGGTCCTGCGGCGGGCCGACCCGTCGCCCGAGGCCGCGTCCGATCCGCTCGTCCGCTACGGGCCCTTGTTGGAGCGCTTGCCGATCGCCTGGGCGCTGGTCGACGAACAGCGCGCGGTCCGCGCCTGCAACCCCGCCCTCGCGCGGCTCGTCGGGCTCGCCCCGGAAGCGATCCGCGGCCGGCCGCTCGCCGCCTCGTTGCCGGGCGTGCCGGAGGACGAATTCGCCGCGTTCGACCGCCGTGCCCTCGCCGGCGAGGACACGGGCGGCATCGGCCACGTCCAGGATCTGGGCGGCGGCCGCAAGCGCACCCTCCGCGTCCATCGGATCCGTCTCGACGGCCCGCCCGCCTCCCTCCTGATCGTGGTCGAGGACGTCACCGAGCAGCTGCGCACCGCCGACGGCATCGCGGTCGACGGTGCCCTCGTCCAGACGATCCTCGACTACATGCCGGGCTTCATCTCGCTCAAGGACGCGCGAACCCGGCGGTTCCTGTTCGCCACCGGCACCGACCGGGTGCTGGCCGACCAGCCGGCCCACTACCTGATCGGCCGCTCGGTCCAAGAGCTCTACGAGCCGGACCTCGCCGCCGCGATCGACGCCGCCGAAACCGAGCTCTTGGCCACCCCGGGCGAGCCGATCGACCGGCGTTTCCCCAAGCTCGTCGGCGAGGAGACGCGCTGGTTCTTCTCGCGCAAACTCGCCGTGCCGGATGCCGAGGGACGGCCGCGCTACATCTTGACCTTCAACCTCGACGTCACGCACGAAGTGACGGTCGAGCAGGCGCTCGCCCGCGCCAACCGCTTTCTCGACGCGCTGTTCGACACCATGCCGGCGATGCTCGCGGTGCGCGAGCTCGAGGGCGGCCGGCTGGTGCGGGTCAATCCCTCCTTCTGCAATTTTCTCGGCCTCGCGCCCGAAGCGATCCTCGGCCGGCCGATCGAGACCCTCGCCCTCGGCTGCGCCGAGGCGCGCCGGGCGGACGAACGGGCGCTCGTCGCGGGCGAGCAGACGGTGGCCGACCGGCTCGAGCCGATCGAGGGCAGCGAGGGGCGGCGTTGGCTGCGCACGCTCGAGGTCGTGGTCCGCGGCGAGGACGGCCGGCCGAGCCACGTCCTCTCGCTCCATTACGACGTCTCCGCCCGGGTCGTGGCCGAGCAGCGTCTGGCGCAGAGCCGGGCCTTCCTCGACACCATCGTCCAGCACCTTCCCTGGGCGCTCGCGGTCACCGACGCGGCCACGGGCGAGGTCTTGTTGACCAACCCGCCCGGTCGCGCGGGCCTGCTCGCCCGCGCCGCGGAGCCCGCGGCGGCGGCCACCGATCCGGCCGTGGACGCGCTGCGCTCGCTCGACGCCCGGGTGCGGGTCGAGCCGGCCCGGCCGATCGACGAAGAGATCGCCGAGCCGGGCGAGGAGGGGCCGCGCTGGCATCGCGTGCGCAAGGTGGCGGTGCCCGAGGACGATACCGCCTGCCGCTATCTGTTGACCCTCGCCGAGGACGTCACCGAGCATCATCGCATGCTGGCGCGGCTGCGGCGCAGCGAGGCGATCCTGCGGCGCTCGCAATCGATCGCCGGGGTCGGCTCCTGGCGCTGGCGGCCGGGTCGTCCGACGATCGACGGCTCGGACGAGATGCATCGGCTGCTCGGCCGCGCGCCGCAGGCCGGTCCCTTGCGGCTGCGGGCGGTCTTGCGCGCGGTTCTGGCCGGGGATCGCGTTCGCCTGCGATCGCTCGCCCGGCTGCATGCGGGCGGCGCAGAGCGGTGCAGCGTCACCGTCCGGGTTCGCCGGCTCGACGGGGCGATCCGCCATCTGAGCGTCGAGGCCGAGCTCGAGCGGGGCGAGGACGGCGCCGTGATCGCCGTGCTCGGCACCGCGCAGGACGTCACCGAGCGGATCGAGGCCGAGGCGCGGATCCGGCACCAGGCCCTGCACGATTATCTGACCGACCTGCCCAACCGCCTGTTGTTCGACGAGCGGCTCGCGGCGGCGATCGCCGCCGGTCGCGGTCGGCGCGCCGGCATCGCGCTGCACTGCCTCGATCTCAACGACTTCAAGGGCGTCAACGACACCCTCGGGCACGCCGCCGGCGATGCGCTGTTGCGCCAGGTGGCCCAGCGCCTCTCGGCGCTGATCCGCCCCGGCGATCTCGTCTGCCGGCTCGGCGGCGACGAGTTCGCGATCCTCCAGCACGAGGTCGAGGGCGAGGAGCCGGCCGCTCGGCTCGCGGGACGCGCGCTCGCCGCCCTGGCCGAGCCGTTCTCGATCGACGGCCACGAGCTCGTCTGCACCGCCTCGATCGGGGTGGCGCTCGCGATCGGCGAGCCAGTCGAACCCGGCGACCTGTTGCGCCGCGCCGACATCGCCCTCTACGCCGCCAAGGCCGCCGGCCGCGGCGCCTTCCGCTTCTTCTCCCCCGAGCTCAACGCCCGGCTGACCGAGCGCAAACTGATCGAGGCACGCTTGCGGCTGGCGCTCGAGCGCGGTTCGCTCGAGCTCGCCTTCCAACCGCAGATCGCGCTGCGGACCGGCCGGATCGTCGGTGTCGAGGCGCTCGTGCGCTGGCGCGACGCAGAGCTCGGCCAGGTGCCGCCGGACAAGTTCGTAGCCGTCGCCGAGGACACGGGCCAGATCCACGCCCTGGGCGCCTTCGTGCTGGCCGAGGCCTGCGCCCGGGCGGCCAGCTGGCGGCGCGCCGGGCTCGCGATCGGGCGGGTCGCCGTCAACCTGTCGCCGGCCCAATTCGCCCACCGCGACCTGGTCGAGACGGTGAGCCGGGTGCTGCGCGAGACCGGCTTGCCGGCCGAGGCGCTCGAGCTCGAGATCACCGAGGGAGTGCTGATGCGCGATCGGCACGGTGCCGCCGCCACCCTCGAGGCCTTGCACGCGATGGGTGTGGGCCTCGCCCTCGACGATTTCGGGACCGGATACTCCTCCTTGAGCTATCTCAAGCGGTTTCCGCTCGACAAGATCAAGATCGACCGGTCGTTCGTGAAGGATCTGCCCGAGGATCCGGACGATGCGGCGATCGTGCGCACCATCATCACGCTCGGCAAGACGCTGGGCCTCGGGGTCCTGGCCGAGGGCGTCGAGACCGGCGCCCAGCGCGACTTCCTCTTGCGCGAGGGCTGCGACGAAGCGCAGGGCTATCTGTTCGCGAGGCCGCTGACAGCCGAGCAGCTCGAAACCATGTTGCGCGACGAGCGGATGGCCGTCGGTGCCTGAGCGCGGACCGCTCGGCCGCCGCACGGGAGAACGCGCATGGTGGGGCTTCTCCTCGCCCAGCTCCTGCTCGCTTGGCCGGCCGGGCCGCCGCCGGCTCCGGAACCGTCGTTCCTGGCTGCAGCCGCGATCGAGGTGGCGCGCGAGCGCATGGTCCGCGCGATCGAGCGCGAGGCCGCCGCGGCCGCGCACGTGACCGGCGTTCCCGTGCTCGATCCGCGCGTGCTCGAGGCGATGCGGGCGGTCCCGCGCGAGCGGTTCGTGCCGGCCGTCATGGCCGAGCGCGCCTACGATGCCGGGCCGCTGCCGATCCATCCCGAGCAGAACCTCGCCGCCCCCTTCCTGACCGCGTTCATGCTGCACCTGGCCGAGGTCCGGCCGGGCAGCCGGGTGTTCGAGGCCGGCACCGACACCGGCTACCAGGCGGCGGTCCTGGCCCGGCTCGGCGCCGAGGTGGCGAGCGTGGAGATCCTGCCCGAGCTCGCCGAGATCGCCCGCCGCTTGCTCGACGAGCTCGCGCCGGGCCGGGTGGCGCTGCGGGTCGGCGACGGCTACGACGGGTGGCCCGAGCGCGGGCCGTTCGATGCGATCATCCTCAAGGAGTCCTGCGATCACGTGCCGCCGCCGCTCTTGGCCCAGCTCGCCCCGGGTGGCCGGCTCGTTCTGCCGCTCGGCCCGGCCGACGGCGTCCAGCACCTGACCGTGATCACCCGTCTGCCCGAGGGCGGCTTCGAGGCGCGCCGGATCCTCCCGGTCCGCTTCACGCCCTTCCAGCGCGGCAGCCGCACCTGAGCCGGGGCAAAGCGCTCGGTGATCCGTGCCGAGGGGGCGGGCGTAGAAGGGAGCGTCGTGACGGCTGTCGGCCGACCGGCAACGCGCCCGCCGGCTCAATCTCCCCCGGGGCCGGCGGGCGCACCGGGCGCGCCAGGGGAGGAGCCTTGCGGATCGCCATTGTCGGAACGGGGATCGCCGGTCTCGCCACCGCCTGGCTCCTGCACCGCCACCACGAGGTCACCGTCTTCGAGGCCGAGCCGCGCCCGGGCGGCCACAGCCACACGGTCGACGTCCGCATCGGCGAGCGCAGCATCCCCGTCGACACCGGCTTCATCGTCTACAACGAGGCGACCTACCCGAACCTCACGCGGCTGTTCGCCACGCTCGGCGTGCCGACCGAGTGGAGCGACATGTCCTTCGCCGCGAGCCTCGACGACGGCCGCCTCGAATATGCCGGCCATTCCCTGCGCGGCCTGCTGGGCCAGCCGCGCAACCTCCTCCGCCCGCGCTTCCACCGCCTGCTCGTCGACATTCCGCGCTTCAACCGCGCCGCGCGCCGCTTTCTCGAAGCCGGCCCGGACGACGAGCGCAGCATGCGCACCTTTCTCGCGCAGGCGCGGCTCGGCCGCAGCTTCGTCTGGGGCTATCTCGTGCCGATGGCGGCGGCGATCTGGTCGGCGCCACCCGCGAGCATCCTCGAGGTGCCGGCGCGCAGCCTGTTGCGCTTCTTCGCCAACCACCAGCTGCTCGGTATCACCGGCCATCATCGCTGGCGCACCGTGAGCGGCGGCTCGCGGCGCTACGTGGCAGCGATGACCGCGCCGTTGCGCCATCGCCTGCGCCTCGCGACGCCGGTGACGGCGGTCCGGCGGACGGCCGATGGCGTCGAGCTCGCGACCGCCAGCGGCGAGCGCTTCCGCTTCGATCGGGTGGTGCTCTCCTGCCACGCCGATCAGGCGCTCGCGATCATGGCCGATCCCGATCCGGACGAGCGCGCCATCTTGGGCGCCTTTCGCTTCCAGCCCAACCGCGCGATCCTCCATCGCGATCCCGCGCTCATGCCGCGCCGGCGACGCTGCTGGGCCAGCTGGAACTATCTCTCGACCGGTGGCGATCCCGGCGCGCAGCGGGTGAGCGTCACCTACTGGATGAACCGGCTGCAGAACCTCGACCCCGACGTACCGATCTTCGTTTCCTTGAACCCGATCCGCGAGCCCGACCCGGCGCTCGTGCACGGCCGGTTCGACTACGCCCATCCGATCCTCGATGCCGAGGCGTTGCGGGCGCAGCGGCGGTTGCCGAGGATCCGCGGCCGCGGCGGGATCGATTATGCCGGGGCCTGGATGGGCTGGGGCTTCCACGAGGACGGGCTCGAAGCGGCGATCGCGGCCGCTGCCGCACTCGGCGTCGCCCCGCCCTGGCGCGAAGGCGGGCCGGCACGACCGGCGAGCGCGCGCGAGGCCCGGGTCGCGTGAGCGCGCTCCGCTCCTGCCTCTATGTCGGCCGGATCATGCACCACCGGCGATTGCCGTTCCGGCATCGCTTCACCTATCGCGTCTTCTCCCTCTATCTCGATCTCGACGAGCTCGAGGCGATCGACCGCCGGTTGCGGCTGCTCTCGATCGGCCGCCGCAACCTGTTCGCCTTCGACAACCGCGACCACGGGCCGCGCGACGGCACGCCGCTGCGGCCCTGGGTGCTCGCGAGGCTGGCCGAGGCCGGCATCCACCCGGCGCGGCCGCGGATCATGCTGCTCTGTTTCCCGCGTATCCTGGGCTACGTTTTCAATCCCCTGAGCATCTATTTCGCTTACGACGGCGATCGGCTCGCGGGCGTGGTCTACGAGGTCAAGAACACCTTCGGCGAGCAGCACGCCTACGTCCTGCCGGTGCGCGAGGCGGGCGATCGACACGGCGCCACCGGCCACGGCTGCGCCAAGACCTTCTACGTCTCGCCCTTCATCGGCATGGACGCGCACTACGCCTTCCGCTTCGAGGAGCCGGGCGAACGGCTCGTCTTCGCGATCCGCGAGACGGTGCCCGAGGGCCTGCTCCTGGTCGCCAGCCACAGCGGCGTGCGCCGGCCGCTCGAGGATCGGCAGCTGCTGCGCTGCCTGCTGGCCGACCCGGTGATGACGTTCAAGGTGATCTTCGGCATTCATCTCGAGGCGGCGCGGCTGTGGCTCAAAGGCGCCCGCTATTTTCCCCGCGGGGTCGACAAGCCACGGCCGCATTCCGCCATTTGAGCGAATTGTCCGGGGTCTACCCGCCGATGGATCGAAGCACCGCCCGCCCGGTCGAGGATCGCCTCGCCGTTCCGTCTGCCACCGCCCGCGGCGGCTTGCTGCTGCGGCGGCTTCTCGATCGCGTCGCGGGCCTGCGGCGCGGCGTCTTGCGGCTCGTGCTGCCCGACGGCAGCGTGCGCCTCTTCGTCGGCGGCGAGCCCGGGCCGCGGGCCGAGCTGCGGATCCACAGCGCGCGATTGGCGCTGCGCACGCTTTTGGGCGGCAGCGTCGGCTTCGCCGAGAGCTACTTGGCGGGCGAGTGGGACAGCGAGGATCTCGTCGCACTTTTGGAGCTGTTCGAGCGCAACGCCGATGTCTGGGGCGGGGCGTATTACGGCAGCGGTGCGATCGCGCTCGTGCGCCGGCTCCGCCATCGCCTGCGCGCCAACCATCGCCCGGGCGCGCGGCGCAACATCCGCGCCCATTACGATCTCGGCAACGCCTTCTTCGCCGCCTGGCTCGACCCGACCATGCTCTATTCCGCGGCGCTGTTCGCCGACGGCGCCGCCGATCTCGAAGCCGCCCAGCTCTCCAAGTGCCGGCATCTGGCGCGGCTGATCGAGCTGCGCCCGGGCCATCGCCTGCTCGAGATCGGCAGCGGCTGGGGAACCTTCGCGATCCTGGCCGCGCGGGAGTTCGGAGCGCAGGTCACGAGCATCACCATCTCGCCCGCGCAGTACGAGCACGCCCGCCGCAAGGTGCAGGAGCTGGGCCTCGCCGATCGCGTCGAGATCCGTCTCCAGGATTATCGCGACGTCGAAGGCCGGTTCGACCGGATCGCCTCGATCGAGATGTTCGAGGCGGTGGGCGAGGCCTATTGGCCGATCTTCTTCGCGCGCCTGCGCGATCGGCTCGCCGCGGACGGTGTCGCCGGCCTGCAGATCATCACGATCGCGGACCGTTGGTTCGAAACCTATCGTGCCAACCCCGACTTCATCCAAACGTACGTCTTCCCGGGCGGGATGCTGCCGAGCCCCGCGGCCTTGCGCGCCCAGTACGCGCGCGCCGGGCTTCGCGACGGCGGAGCGGACGTTCGCTACGATCCGGCGGACTACCCCGGAACCATGCAGGGCCTCGAGCGCGTGGTGGTGCTCCCGTGGAACGAGCGCTACACCGACGAGCACGTCGCCTTCCTGGCCGGCGCGATCCGCGAGGCGCTCGCCGAGCTGTGGTGCGCGCGGCTGCTCGCCGATGGCGATGCCGCCCTCGAGCGGCTGGTCGAACGGCATCGCGCGCTGCCGGCGAGCGAGCTGCGGAGGCTGCTCCGCGCCGCACGCGGCGAGGCCATCCCGGGCCCGGCCCGAAGTCGGCTGCGCGCCGCCCTGGTCGAGCTCCTCGACCCGGCTCGCGGAGCCGGTGCCACCGAGGAATGAGCGGTCGCCCCGGCTCACCGCGGCCATAGCC
>JANWZN010000096.1 GCA_025054575.1 Geminicoccaceae bacterium
CATGGCCGGCAGCGCCATGAGCCCCATGGTGACGACGGTGGCGCCCACGATGCCGGTGGAGGCGGCCAAGAGCGCGCCCACCACCGAGACCGAGACGGCGAGGCCGCCCCGGACCCGGCCGAAGAGCCCGCCCATGGCCTCGAGCAGCTCCTCGGCGATGCGCGAGCGCTCGAGCATGATTCCCATGAAGACGAAGAGCGGGATGGCGACCAGGACCTCGCTCGTCATGGTGCCGAAGACGCGCTGGGCAAGCGCGCGCAACAGAAACGGGTCGAACACGCCGAGCGCCGAGCCGAGCGCGGCGAAGGCGACCGCACAGCCGGTCAGCACGAAGACGACCGGCAGGCCGGTCAGGATCAGAAGGCAGAGCGAGAGGAACATGAGCGCGTCGAGCGCGCTGCCGAGCAGGGAGGCGCTCACTGGCCGGCTCCGGGCTGCCCGTGGCCGCCGCGGTGCGGCAGGTGGGTCTCCGCCCGGCCGGCCAGCACCGCCACGCAGCGCAACGCGATCGCCAGCGCCTGGAGCGCGAGCAACACGGCCATGGCCGGAATCAGGCTCTTGAGCCAGGGCAAGAGCGGGAGGCCGCCCACCTGCATGGGCCCCTCGCCCATCCGGAAGGAGACCGCGACATAGCCCCACGAGGCCCAGATCAGGAGGCCGCAGAAGGGCAAGACGGCGAGGAGGACGCCCAAGAGATCGGCGAGTGCGCGGCCGCGCGCCGACCAGCCGGCATAGAGGAGGTCGACGCGGACGTGCTGGTCGACGAGGAAGGTGTAGCCGATCGCCAGCATGAAGAGCGCCGCGTTGGTGTAGAGCACGCTCTCCTGCAGCCAGATGTAGCTCGTGCCGAAGGCGTAGCGCAGCACCACGACGGCGAGCTGGATCAGCACCAGCAGCACGGCCAGCCAGCGCACGGTCTTGCCGACCGCGCGGCCCATGCGGTCGAGCGCGCCGGCGAGCGCGAGAAGGGTGTGCAAGGTCTCCTCCCGCGCCCGCCGGCCGACGCTCAGCCCCACTTGATGGGCAGAGCGCGCGCGTTGAAGACCGCGCCGTAGCTCTGCATCATGTAGCTCTGGCTGCGGTTGCGGAACTCGGCGTAGGCGTTGGCGATCTTCTTGACGAGCGGGTCCTGGTGCTCGCGATACTCGGCCAACATCTGACCCGCCGCGTTGCCGAGGGCCTCCAGGAGGTCGCGCGGCGCCTCCTTCACCTGCACGCCGTGCTGGCTCACGAGCTGGGCCAGCGCCTGCGGGTGGCGGCTGTCGTATTCGGTCGTGATCTCCTCGGCGACCGACTGGCAGGCGAAGCGGACGGCGGCCTTGAGTTCGTCGGGGAGCGCGTTCCAGCGCTCGAGATTGATGCCGATCTCCTCGGCCGAGGACGGCTCCTGCACGCCCGGGAAGTAGTAGTTCTTGGCCACCTGATGGAGGCCGAGCGGCGCGTCGGAAAACGGCCCCACGAACTCGGCGGCGTCGATCGTGCCGGCCTGCAGCGCCTGGAAGATCTCGCCCGCCGGCAGGGTCACGACCGAGGCCCCGGCGCGGCGGAACATCTCCGCACCCAGGCCCGCGGTGCGGAAGCGCAGGCCGCGGAAATCGTCGATGCTCTTGATCTCCTTGCGGAACCAGCCCAGCCACTGGGGGCCGGAATTGCCGGTGTTGAAGGGCTTGATGCCGAACTTGCCGTAGATCTCGTCGTAGAGCGCCTGACCGCCGCCGTGCATCAGCCAGGCCTGCTGCTCGTAAGCGGTCAGGCCGAAGGGGAAGGAGCCGAAGAAGCCGATGCCCGGCGACTTCGAGACCCAATAGGCGGGCACGGCGTGGTAGAGATCGGCGGTGCCGGCGGCGACCGCGTCGAACACACCCGTGGCGGGGACGATCTCGCCCGCGGCGTGCAGCTTGACCGTGATCCGCCCGCCGGTGACCGCGGCGATCCGGTCGGCCACCTTCTGGGCGGCGACACCGGGCCCGGGCAGGTTCTTGGGCCAGGCGGTGACCATCCGCCACTCGATGCGCTGCTGCGAAAGCGCGGGCTTGGGCAGGCTCGAGGCGGCCGCGGCCGCGGCGAGCGCGCCCGTGCCCAGGACCAGCTTGCGACGCTCCATGCTCTCTCCTCCCTCTCGAGAGGGCCGGGACGATCCCGACCCGCGACGAGCGATTTGCGAAATCCGGGCCGTCTTCACCCGAGGATCTCCTCGGGCAGCGCCCAGAGCGCGTCCTCGACCGACTCGATGTCGGCACCCACCTCGCGGTCCTCGACCATGGGTGGCACGCGCGCGCGGATCGCGGCCAGGATCGGGGCGAGGGCCGGTGCCGGCTCGAGGCCGCGGATCGCATAGGCCTGGGCCGCGGCGAGGGCTTCGATCGCCACCACGGTGCGCGCGGTCGCGACCGCGAAGCGGGCCCGCTCGGCCGCGAGCGGCGCCATCGGCACGTGGTCCTCGGTGTTCGCACAAGTCGGGATCGACTGGATCGCAGCCGGGACCGAGCGCATCCGGAGTTCGGCCACCAGCGCCGCCGCGGTGTACTGGGCGAGCATGAGGCCGCTGTTGAGACCCGGCGTGGCTTCCGGGTGGATCAGGAAGGGCGGCAGGCCCATCGAGAGCTTCTCGTCGACCAGCCGCGCCACCCGCCGCTCGGCGATCACCGCGAGCGAGGTCAGGGCGGTGGCGAGCGCATCGAGCACCTCGGCCGCTGCCTGGCCGTGGAAATTGCCCGAGTTCGAGGTGACGAAGCCGCCCGCGGCCTCGAAGATCGGGTTGTCGTTGGTGGCGTTGATCTCGATCTCGAGGATCGAGGCGGCGCGCTCGATCGCATCGCGCACCGCCCCCAGCACCTGCGGGATGCAGCGCAAGGAGAGCGAGTCGCGCAGCCGGCCCGGGCGCGGGGCGAGCACCGCCTTCGAGCCTGCGCACCAGCGGCGCAGGGCCTCGGAGGTCCTGATCTGGCCGGGATGCGGCTTGGCGAGGGCGACGCGGGCATCGAAGCTGTCCTCGACCGCGCCCAAGACCTCGAGGCTCGCAGCCGCGATCGCCTCGGCGAGGCGCCCGAGCCGGCGCGCGTCGTGGACGGCTAGGCAGCCGATGCCGGTGGTCTGCTCGGTGCCGTTGACGAGGGCGATGCCGTCGCGCCCCGTGAGTCGGATCGGGGCGAGGCCGGCCCGGGCGAGCGCCTCGGCACCGGGCAGCCAGGGCCCTTCGCCGAGCCGGGCGCGGCCCTCGCCCACGAGGACCAGGGCCATGTGCGAGAGGGGTGCGAGGTCGCCGCACGCGCCCACCGAGCCGCGCCGCGGCACGCGCGGTACCAAGCCGGCGTTCACGAGCGCCAGAAGCGCCTCGAGCGTCGCCGGGCGCACTCCGGTCTGCCCGCCGGCCAGACAGTTGGCGCGGATCGCCATCATGGCGCGGACCTCGTCCGCCGCCATGGGCTCGCCCACGCCGGCGGCGTGGCTTCGGATCAGGTTGAGCTGGAGCCGATCGCTCTCGGCGCGGGAGACCGCACGGCCGTCGAGGGCGCCGAAGCCCGTCGTGATGCCGTAGATCGGCGTGCCGTCGGCGATCATCCGATCGAGGAGCTCGGAGCAGGCGGCGACCCGGCGGCGCGCGTCGGGGGTGAGGCCGACCGTCGCGCGATCGCGGGCGATCGCCGCGACCTGCGCGATCCCGAGCGAGCGGCCGTCGAGGGCGATCACCGCGGCGTCCGCCTTCAGACGCCGATGCCGAGGGCCGGCAGCACGAGGCCCTGCTCTTTGGCGCAAGCGATCGCCTCGGGATAGCCGGCATCGGCGTGGCGCATGACTCCGCTGCCCGGATCGTTGAAGAGCACCCGCTCGAGCCTTCGGGCGGCCTCGGGCGTGCCGTCCGCCACGACCACCATGCCGGCGTGCTGCGAATAGCCCATCCCGACCCCGCCGCCGTGGTGGATCGAGACCCAGGAGGCACCGGAGGCGCAGTTCAGGAGCGCGTTCAGGAGCGGCCAGTCGGCGACCGCGTCCGAGCCGTCGCGCATGGCCTCGGTCTCGCGGTTGGGCGAGGCGACCGAGCCCGAATCGAGATGGTCGCGGCCAATGACGATGGGTGCCTTCAATTCGCCCTTGGCCACCATCTCGTTGAAGGCGAGGCCGAGCCGGTGGCGCTGGCCGAGGCCGACCCAGCAGATCCGGGCCGGCAGGCCCTGGAAGGCGATCTTCTCCTTCGCCATGTCGAGCCAGTGGTGGAGGTGCGGATCGTCGGGGATCAGCTCCTTCACCTTCTGGTCGGTGCGATAGATGTCCTCGGGATCGCCCGAGAGGGCGGCCCAGCGGAAGGGGCCGATGCCGCGGCAGAAGAGCGGGCGGATATAGGCCGGGACGAAGCCCGGGAAGGCGAAGGCGTCGTCGACGCCCATGTCCTTCGCCATCTGGCGGATGTTGTTGCCGTAATCGAGCGTCGGCACCCCCTGGCGGTGGAGCTCGAGCATGGCGCGGACGTGGACCGCCATGGACTGCTTGGCGGCGCGCTTGACGCCCTCGGGGTTGCGCTCCTGGCGCTCCTCCCACTCGGCGAGCGTCCAGCCGGCCGGCAGATAGCCGTGCAGCGGGTCGTGCGCGCTCGTCTGGTCGGTCACCACGTCGGGACGGATGCCGCGGCGGACGATCTCGGGCACGAGCTCCGCGGCATTGCCCAGAAGCCCGACCGAGACGGGCTTTCCCTGCCGGTGGTGGCGGTCGACGATCTCGAGCGCCTGCTCGAGGCTGTCGGCCCGCGTGTCGAGATAGCGGGTGCGCAAGCGGAACTCGATCGCCGAGGGCCGACACTCGATCGCGATCAGGGAGGCGCCGGCCATGGTCGCGGCCAAGGGCTGTGCCCCGCCCATGCCGCCCAGGCCTGCCGTGAGGATCCACTTGCCGCGCAGATTGCCGCCATAGTGCCGGCGGCCGACCTCGGCGAAGGTCTCGTAGGTGCCCTGCACGATGCCCTGGCTGCCGATGTAGATCCAGGAGCCGGCGGTCATCTGGCCGTACATCATGAGCCCGAGCCGATCGAGCCGGTCGAACTCCTCCCAACTGGCCCATTTGGCGACCAGGTTGGAATTGGCGATCAACACGCGCGGCGCGTCGGGGAAGGTGCGGAAGATGCCGACGGGCTTGCCGGACTGGACGAGCAGGGTCTCGTCGGGGCCGAGCCGCTCGAGCGCGGCCACGATCCGATCGAAGCACTCCCAATTGCGCGCCGCCCGGCCGATGCCGCCATAGACCACCAGCGCCTCGGGCTTCTCGGCCACCTCGGGGTCGAGATTGTTCATGAGCATGCGCAGCGCCGCTTCGGCGGCCCAGGTCCGGCAGCGCAGCTCGCGGCCGCGCGGGGCGCGGATCTTGCGGGAATTGTCGAGACGGGGATCGGTCATCGCGCGGTTCCGGGGGCATGCAGCCGCCCGGCCTCCTGCAAGAGGGTTTCGATCAAGGAGGCGAAGAGGGCGCGCACCCGCTCGGCTTTCTCCTCGCGGAAGGTCCAAGGTGCCGCCTCGTCCATGTAGGCCTCTTGGGCGAGCTCCATCTGCACGGCCTCGACCTGCTCGTGCGGCCGGCCCCAGTGGCGGGTGATCCAGCCGCCCTTGAAGCGACCGTCGATCACGAAGCGGCCGCCCGAGGCCGCGAGCACCCGCTCGGCCGCGGCGCGCAGCGCAGGGGAGCAGGCGCGGCCCTCGAAGGTCCCGAGGTTGAAGGTGGGAAGGCGACCCTCGAAGAGCCGGGGTATCACCGAGCGGATCGAGTGGCAGTCCCACAGCAGACAGAAGCCGTGGCGGATGCGGTTGCGCGCGATCGCGGCGGCGAGGGCCGCATGGTAAGGCTCGAAGAAGCGCTCTCGGCGGCGGTCGATCTCGATCGGATCGGGCTCGAGGCCGGGCCGCCAGATCGGCGCGCCGTCGAAGGTCTCGACCGGCACGAGCCCGGTCGTCGCTCGGCCGGGATAGAGCGAGAGGCCGGCGGGGTCGCGGTTGACGTCGATCGCGTAGCGGCTCACGGGCGTGCGCACGGTGGTGGCCGCGAAGCGCTCGGCCAAGGGGGCGTAGAGCCGATCGATCCACCAATCGGTATCGGCGAGTGCCCGGCCCGTCTCGTTCAGCGCCGCGGCGATCTCGGGCGGCAGCCACGTGCCGGCGTGCGGCTGGCTGAGGACGAGCGGCGAGGAGCCCCAGGCGATCTCGACCGGGCCGATGCGGTCGACCGCGCTCATGCGCCCTCTCCCAGAAGGCTCGCCCGCTCCGCGGGCTCGAGGATCGCGGCGAGCGTGCCGTCGCGCACCAGGCCCGCCACCGCCACGATGTCGGGGGCGAGCGGCCGGTCCTCCTCGAGCGGCGGGGCCACGGCACGGACCGCCTCGAGGAAGCGGGAAAGGCGCGGGCTCGTCTCGAGCGGGGCCCGGAGCTCGATCCCCTGGGCTGCCATCAAGGCCTCGATCGCCACGATGCGGGCGAGATTGTCGACCATCGGGCCGAGCCTTCGGGCGCCGTGGGCGGCCATCGAGACATGGTCTTCCTGGTTGATCGAGGTCGGGATCGTGTCGATCGAGGCCGGGGCCGCCTTCTGCCGGTTCTCCGAGGCGAGGGCGGCGGAAGCGATCTCGGCCACCATGAAGCCCGAGCGCAGCCCGGGCTCGCGCACCAGGAAGGCGGGCAGGCCGGTGAGCGCCGGATCGCACAGGAGCGCGCAGCGGCGCTGGGCGATGTTGCCGAGCTCGCAGATCGCGAGCGCGATCTGGTCGGCGGCGAAGGCCACGGGCTCGGCGTGGAAATTGCCGCCCGAGAGCACCTCGCCCGTGTCGGCGAGGACGAGCGGGTTGTCGGTCGCCCCGTTCGCCTCGCGCTCGAGCGTGGCGGCCGCCTGGCGCACCAGGTCGAGACAGGCGCCCGCGACCTGCGGCTGGCAGCGCAAGGAATAGGGGTCCTGCACGCGCGGGTCGCCTTCGAGGTGCGAGCGGCGGATGGCGCTGCCCTCGATGAGGGCGCGCAGCACGGCGGCGACGGCGATCTGGCCGGGATGGCCGCGCAGCGCGTGGATGCGCGGATCGAAGGGCGTATCGGAGCCGGCGGCGGCGTCGACCGAGGCCGCACCCACGACGAGCGAGGCCTGGAGCACGGGCTCGAGGGCGAAGAGCGCATCGAGGGCGAGCGCGGTCGAGACCTGGGTGCCGTTGAGGAGGGCCAGGCCCTCCTTGGGCCCGAGCCGCACCGGCGCGAGGCCGGCACGGCCGAGGGCCGCGGCACCGGGCAGCCGCTCGCCCGCGAGAACGGCCTCGCCCTCGCCGATCAGCACGGCGGCCAGATGGGCGAGCGGGGCGAGATCGCCCGAGGCGCCGACCGAGCCCTGGGCCGGGATCACCGGCAAGAGGTCGCGCTCCAGCATGGCCTCGAGCAGCTCGCAGAGGGCGGGCTGCACCCCGGAGGCGCCGTGGGCGAGGCTCGCGAGCTTCAAGGCGAGAGCGAGGCGGACGACCGGCGCGGGCAGTGGCTCGCCCACGCCCGCCTGGTGCGAGCGGACCAGATTGACCTGGAGCTCGGCCAGCCGCTCGGGCGGCACGCGAACCAGCGCCAGCTTGCCGAAGCCGGTGTTGAGCCCGTAGACGGCCCGCTCGCCCGCCGCGGCGGCCAGGATGGCGCGATGGCCGGCCTCGATCGCCGCTCGGCATGCGCGGGCGAGGCGGGGCCGGGCGACACCGCTGCGCACCGCCCGCCAAAGCGCGAGCGGGTTGCCGCCGGCGCGGATCTCGGCGGGCGCGCTCATGCACCGACCCAGCGGGCGTGCAGCGGCCGGCCGCCGATCGTGTAGACGAGCTCGGCCGGCCGCTCGATCGACCAGAGGGCGAGATCGGCCCGCTTGCCGGGTTCGAGCGTGCCGCGGTCGTCGGCGAGCCCGAGCGCCTTCGCGGCGTGGCGGGTGACGCCCAAGAGGCATTCGACCACGGTCAGCCGGAAGAGCGTGGCCGCCATGTTCATCGCGAGGAGAAGGGACAGAAGCGGCGAGGTGCCGGGGTTGCAGTCGGTCGCCACGGCCATCGGCACGGCGGCGCGGCGGAAGCTCTCGACCGGCGGCAGCTGCGTCTCGCGCAAGGTGTAGAAGGCGCCGGGCAGGAGCACGGCCACGGTGCCGGCGCGCGCCATGGCGGCCACGCCTTCGGCGTTGGTGTATTCGAGATGGTCGGCACTCAGCGCCCCGAACGAAGCGGCGAGCGCGGCACCGCCCGTATCCGAGAGCTGGTCGGCGTGCAGCTTGACGGGAAGGCCGTGCGCACGGGCCGCCTCGAAGACCGCCCGGGTCTCCTCGGGCGTGAACGCGATCTGTTCGCAGAACGCGTCGACCGCGGAGGCGAGCCGGCGGCGGGCGACCTCCGGGATCATCGTCTCGCAAAGAAGGCGCAGATAGCCCGCGCGGTCGTTGGCGAACTCGGGCGGCAGGGTGTGGGCGCCCAAAAAGGTCGCCTCGATGCGCACCGGCCGTTCGGCCGCGAGGGCGGCGGCGGTCTCGAGCTGGCGATATTCGCTGGCGGGCTCGAGGCCGTAGCCGGACTTGACCTCGACGGTGGTGATCCCGTCGGCCAGCAACGCGTCGAGCCGGGGGAGGGCGGCGCGCACCAGCTCCGCGCGCGAGGCGGCGCGGGTCGCGCGCACGGTCGAAAGGATGCCGCCGCCCTCGCGGGCGATCTCCTCGTACGTGGCACCCTCGAGGCGGCGCTCGAACTCGGCCGCGCGGTCGCCCGCCCAGACCAGATGGGTGTGACAGTCGATCAGCCCGGGGGTGAGCCAGCGGCCTTCGCCGCGGATCGTCTCGCGGGCGGTGAAAGCGGGCGCCTCGGCACGCGGCCCGACCCAGGCGATGCGGCCGTCGCGGGTGGCGAGCGCGCCATCCTCGATCGCGCCGAGCCCCGGGCGATGCGGCGCCATGGTCGCGAGCCGGACGTCGGTGAAGAGCCGATCGACGCGCAAGGCCGCCTCCCGCCGCGCTGCCCTGGCACTCTTTCTGGCAAAGTTGTATAGACAGGTCAAGGGCGACCGGCGAGGAGGAGGCGGCGATGACGGTCCTGTGCCTGGAGCGGGCGCTCCTGCCCGAGGGCTGGCGGGAGAAGGTGACGCTTCGCATCGGCGCCGACGGGCGGATCGCGGCCGTCGAGTGCGGCCGGGGCGAGGGCGAGATCGTGCGCGGGGTCGCGCTGCCGGGCCTCGCCAACCTGCACAGCCACGCCTTCCAACGGGCGATGGCCGGGCTCGCCGAAGTGGCGGGTCAGGGCGAGGACAGTTTCTGGTCCTGGCGGGAGGTGATGTACCGCTTCCTCGCGCAGCTCGATCCCGAGGACGTCGAGGCGATCGCGACCTTCGCCTATGCCGAGATGCTGGAGGCCGGCTTCACCGCGGTGGGCGAGTTCCACTATCTCCACCACGATCCGCAAGGCCGTCCTTACGCCGAGCCGGCCGAGCTCGCGCTGCGCCATGTCGAGGCGGCGCGGGCGAGCGGTATCGGGCTCGTGCTGTTGCCGAGCTTCTACGCGCACGGCGATGTCGGCGGCGCGCCGCCCGCCGCGGGCCAGCGGCGGTTCGTCTGCGACCTCGAGCTCTTCGCGCGGATTCGAGAAGGGGCGGCCCGCGCCATCCGGGAGCTGCCCGGCGGCCGGATCGGGACCGCGCCGCATTCGATCCGGGCCGTGACGCCCGAGGAGCTGCGGGAGCTGGTCGAGCTCTTCCCCGAGGGACCCCTCCACCTCCACGCGAGCGAGCAGCCGCGCGAGGTCGAGGCCTGCCGCCGCGTCCACGGCACGACGCCGATCGCGCTGATCGAAGACACGATCGGCCTTCGAGATCGCCTGTGCTTGATCCACGGGACGCACGCCAGCGAGAGCGAGCGGCGCCGGCTCGCCGCTTCCCCCGCTACGCTCGGGCTCTGCCCGATCACCGAAGCGAGCCTCGGCGACGGGATCTTTCCGGCCACGGCCTTTCGGCGCGAGGGCGGCCGTTTCGGGGTCGGCAGCGATTCCAACGTCGAGATCGACGCCGCGGCCGAGCTGCGCCAGCTCGAATACGCTCAGAGGCTGGCACTGGGCCGGCGCAACTGTCTGACCGAGCCCGGTCGCTCGACCGGCCGGGTCCTCTTCGAGGCCGCGCTCGAGGGCGGGGCGCGCGCCCTCGGGCGGGGGCCCGCGGGCCTTCGGCCCGGGGCCTTTGCGGATCTCGTGGTGCTCGACCCCGAGCATCCCGACCTGCTCGGCCGGTGCGAGGACGGGCTCTTGGACGGCTGGATCTTCTGCGCCGGCAAGAGCGCGGTGCGTGAGGTTTGGGCGGGCGGTCGGCGGGTGGTGGAGGTCGGCCGTCACCTCGCCGCGGAGGCGATCCGCGCCCGCTACCGGGCGGTGATCCAGCGGCTGCTGGCCTGAGCGCGCGGCTCAGCGCGGCGCGAGCTGCGGCTGCGCGCTCGCGAGCTTTTCCGATCCCGGCACCGGCTCGGCGGTGCAGCGATAGCGGGCGACGCGCTCGCCCTCGCGGCCGGCCTTGCGCAGCCAGTCGGCGATCTCGGCCTGGCCGTGCATCTGGCAGGCGACGAACGAGCCGTACCAGGGCAGGGCCACCCGATCGCAGAGCTGATCGGGGGCGCCCGTGGTGCCCGCCGCGCAGAGCCAGAAGGTCAAGGTTATGTAGAACATCGCAGGTCCTCCGGGGCCGAGGGCGCCGGCGGGGCGAGGGGAGGGTTGGCCCGTTCGCCCGAGCCGGACGGCCTCCTCGCCCACGCATTCATTAGCACGTAACGTGCCAGTAATGGAGAGGCCGCCGCTCTTGCCCGCGATCGGGCGGCGCGCGAGAAGCCGGCGAGACCGCCCAGGAGGCAGCGATGCCGCAATTCCGTGCACCCTCGCTCCCGATCGAGCTCGGCGAGGAGGTGGAGGCGATCCGCGAGGTGGCCGCGACCGTGGCCGAGCGCGAGATCGCGCCGCTCGCCGAGGAGATCGACCGCACGAACCGTTTTCCGCGGGCGCTCTGGCCGAAGCTCGGGGCGGCGGGGCTTCTGGGTGTGACGGTCGAGGAGGCCTATGGCGGGGCCGGGCTCGGCTATCTCGCGCACACGGTGGCGATGGAGGAGATCAGCCGCGCCTCGGCGGCGATCGGCCTCTCCTACGGCGCCCACTCCAACCTCTGTGTCAACCAGATCCGCCTGCACGGCACCGACGCGCAGAAGCGGCGCTATCTGCCGAAGCTGATCTCGGGCGAGCATGTGGGGGCGCTCGCGATGAGCGAGCCCGGCGCCGGTTCGGACGTGGTCTCGATGCGCACGCGCGCGGTAAAGAAGGGCGACCGTTGGCTGCTCACCGGCCGCAAGATGTGGATCACCAACGGCCCCGAGGCGGACGTGCTGGTGGTCTACGCGAAGACCGAGCCGGAGGCCGGCCCCAAGGGTATCACCGCCTTCATTCTGGAGAAGGGGACACCCGGTTTCTCGACCGCGCAGAAGCTCGACAAGCTCGGCATGCGCGGCTCCGACACCTGCGAGCTCGTCCTCGAGGAGGCCGAGGTGCCGGAGGAGAACGTGCTGGGCGAGGTCAACGGCGGGGTGCGCGTGTTGAT
>JANWZN010000097.1 GCA_025054575.1 Geminicoccaceae bacterium
TGCTCCGACTCGCCGACGAGGCGCTGTTGCGGGCCAAGCGCGAGCGGCGCGGCAGCGTCGGTCGCGCTACCCGCGAGGACGCGCTCGGCATCGAGCTCGCGCGCGAGCTCCGCCGCTTCCTCGACGCGCACCCGGGCGAGACGCTGCCCGAGGATCTGACCGCGTCGCTGCAGCCGGTGGTCGCCCTCGAGACGGGGCCGGCACCGCGCCTGTTGGGCTTCGAGGCGCTCGCCCGCTGGACCCACCCGCGCCTGGGCCCGGTCCCGCCCGATCGCCTGTTCGGCGCCACCAGCGACCGCGCCGCTGCGGTGCGGCTCGGGCGGCTCGTCCGCCGCGCCGCGCTCGCGATCTTCGCTGCCCTGCGCGAGCGGACCGGCCCCGGGGTCCGCCTCGCCATCAACCTCTCGCCGGCCGAGGTGTTCGACGAGCGGCTCGTGGATTCGCTCCTCGCCGACCTCGAGACCGCCCGCGTGGGGCCCGAGGCGATCCTGCTCGAGATCACCGAGGAGGTGCTGCTCGAGCGGGTGAGCGACCAGCGCCTCGCCCGGCTCGTGGGCCTGCGCGAGCGGGGCGTGCGGCTCGCCCTCGACGATTTCGGCGCCGGAACCTCCGGCCTCGTGCAGCTCCTTCGATTGCCGATCGACCTCGTGAAGATCGACCGCCGCTTCGTCCAGGCCCTGGGCCGCGAACCGAAGGCGATCGAGATCGTGCGCGCCACCGTGGCCCTCGCCCGCTCGCTCGGCCTCCGCGTGGTGGCGGAAGGGGTGGAGAGCGCGGAGCAGGCGCGGCTTCTCGCCGAGGTCGGCTGCGACGGCGCCCAGGGTTTCCTCTTCGGCCGGCCGATGGGTCTCCTCGAGCTGCGCCATTGGCTCGAGGCACGCAGCGCCGCGAACCCCGTGCTCGGTCCGGCTCCCGCCCGAGCGATCCTGGCCGCCGGCTGAGAGAGTCGGCCGAGCCGCCGGGCCGCGATCGCCTCAGGCGGCCTTGCACCTCGCCGACCAGAGCACGCTCTCGACGCCGACGATCCGGCCGAGCCGCTTCGCGAGATGGGCGGCCTCGGCGGCCGTCAGCTCGGCGAGCTGGAGATCCACGACGAGCTCGTCGCCGGACACGCGCTCGCTGTGGCAGCGCTCCGGGACGTGCCCCATGAGCGCGAACACTTCGAGCACGCGCGGCAGGGCCGAAGGCGTGGCCTCGGTGTGAACCGAAAAACAATAGGTGGACGGCACGGACGCACCTCGAGAGAGAGCGATCGATCCGGAACGAGCGTAACGACCCGGCCTCAGTGCGAGGCCGGGTCGGTAATTCGAAGACCGCTCGTCCGCATGCGGTGCGCCATGGGATCATCTTGGAAGGGGCCCGTTCGACTGTCAAGCCCGCGACGGGCCGGAGCAAGGCGGGTGCGGCGCCGCTCGCGGCGGCCGGGAGAGCGCGGCGGCCGCCCGTCGGGTTACCGGCGCGTGACAAAAGGGTCCGGCAGCGAACCGGTCGCGGGCAGCGGGGCTGGCGCGCCGGGCTCGCGGCGCGGAGCACGAGACGGTCGGCGGAAGGGCTTCGGGCGACGGCCACCGGTCCGGCACGGAGTGCGGCGTAGCGCGTGCCTTCACCGCCCTCGCGCGCGGCTTCTGATCGAGTGCTGCGGCGGGGCGGGCCTGGTACGTCGCCCTCTCGCTCGCGGGCTGCGTGCTGCTCGGCATCGTCGCCGAGCTCGCCATGGCTGCACGAAACCGCTCGTTCTTCGGGTCCCTCGAGGCGCGCGATCCGTCCGGCCTCTGGCGGGCGGGCGCCCCTTCGCCGACGATCGTGCTCGCCACCGCCGCCATCGAGGTGGGCGTGGTCCTTTCGCGCGAGACCATCCAGGTCCGCTGGCGGAAATGGCTCACCGGCGGCCTGTCGATCGCTCGCTGACGGGCAACTGCCTGGACCGGTTGACGCTCGGCGAACGCGCCTCCAACCCCGAGTGCCGCATCGCCGACGACGTCCAATTCCGATCGACCAGGTGATCGACGTTGCGATCGGAATCCTCAGCGCTTCGATCTCGGGCGTGACCCTCATCGGCATGCTCTGGGGCGTGGGCGGCGGCACCGCGCTCGCGGGCCTCTGGGTCCCCGCCCACATGGTGGTCGTGGCGCTGCTCAAGGGCACCCTC
Source organism: Geminicoccaceae bacterium (assembly GCA_025054575.1). Taxonomy (GTDB): domain Bacteria; phylum Pseudomonadota; class Alphaproteobacteria; order Geminicoccales; family Geminicoccaceae; genus JANXAZ01. The sequence goes on from JANWZN010000097.1 coordinate 2,150, forward strand.
GCCTCGGCCGCGACGCTCCGGATCGGCCGAAGCTTGCCCAGCCGGGTGGCCGAGAAGAACGAGGCCGAGGCGCGCTCCTTCTTTGCGCTCGCGCGGCTGTACCAGAACGCCCGAGTTGGTGGCGCTCCTGGGTGGTGCCGGCGACGAGCGCGCCGCCCTGCACCGCCCGCTCGCCGATCTCGTGGCCCGCTCGCGAGCGATGGTCTGGCCGTCGGGCCGGCTCAGCGGGATCGTCGACGTCGACGCCGTGCTCCTGCCGGTCGTCCCGCTTCTTCTCGCCACAATGAAATGCCTCTCGGGCGATCTCGACCCGGGTGCGGTCATGCAACTTGCCGCGGCCTTTGCCCGGGTCGAGATGCCGATCGCCTGGTTGGTCGAGAACCGGCGGGCGCTCGCCATCGGGCTCGCCTCGGCGCGTCGGGTGGTCGAGCTCGCCGAGGCCGTGGCGGAGCCGAGCGCGGTCGCCGCCCCGGTGCGCATGACGGGCGGCACCGGCCCGCTCCGGCGATCGACCACCTCAGCCTGGAGGACGGCCAGGGCCGCCCCGTCCCGCGAATCGACAGGCTGCGGCTCCCCCGTCGAGCAGCTCCTCCTGGTCGACCCCTCGGGCACCGGCAAGAGCACGCTCGCGCTCACCGGCCTCTGGCTTTGGGGGAAACGGCTCACTGCGCCCGGCGGCCGGCATCCGCACGGCGATCGTCCCCTCGCGCACTTCTCTGCCGCTCGGCAGCCTGCGCGACGGCCTGCTCTACCCGGCCGCGACCGTCCCGCCGCCCGTCGCCCGCATCGAGGAGGTGCTGCGGCGCTGCGGCATCGCCCACCCGGTCGACCGGCTCGGCCGCATCGAGCGCCGGGATCGCCTGCTCCCCGCCGGCGAGCTGCAGCGCCTGGGCCTCGCCCGCGCTCTGATGCGCGCCCCCGACCTCTTGATGCTCGACGGGGCCCGGGCCTCGTTCGAGGCCGCCGAGGCGGGTGCTCGCACGGCCGCGATCGGCGAGGCGCTCGAGGGCGATCCTCCTCCTCGGCCAGAGGGCCGATCCGGCCCCGGTCTTCGACCGTGTCGCCCGGCTGGAGCAGGCCGGCCCGGAGGGCGGGGCTATGCTGCGCGGCGGCGACGCCGTCGTGCGCGCCAGCGGTTCCACACCGCCGCTTCTCGGCAGGGACACCGCGCGAGCCTCGCCATCTACGAAAAGCTGTGGGACTCCGATCCGACCGTCTGCCCCTGCGACCAGCACCTGCTCGACTGGATCGCGGCGGAGGACGTGCGAGGGGCCGGCATCTTCCGTTTCGGCACCGGCAACCACCATCTCGTGGGTATCCGCTCGGCCGAAGACGGCCGCGGCAACGCCGTGCTCGGCATCGGCGCCGCGCCGCGCGGGCACGAGAGCTACGTGCGGCTGGTGATCGAGCGGCCGGAGGGTGGCCCGCGCCTGTGAGGTGCTCTTCGGCGACGTCCACCAGCTCGCCGGCCGGCTCCTGCCGGCCTTCGACGTCGCCACCCTCTTCCGTCTCGTCGCGTTCGGGAGCGAGAGGAACGCCGCCTGCCGCGCCACGACCGACCGCCACCTGACCCAGCTCCTGCTGGGCGAGCGCGTGCCGGGCGGCCGGCTGCTCTTCTACACCGGCTCCTTCGTCGTCGACGAAGCCGCGCCGATCGCCGAGGCGCTCGGGGCCGACGGCCGTCTTTCGTCGTCGGGCCGCTTCGCCTCCCTGCGCTTCGGCCGCAAGCCCGCCCCGGCCCCGAGCGACACGCTCGGGACGGGCAGATCCAGCCCTGCTCGGAGGCGTCCGGGACACAGCCCACGGACCGCGCCAGCGCGCCAGCCGTCGATCAGCTGCTCGACCGTCAAGAGCACGACGAACAGGCTGGTCACGCGCATCGCGAGGTGCCACGAGGCGAGCGGGTCGAGGACGGCGTCCGGAAGCCGCCGGAGCCCTGCCGGAACGGCTCGGCGCCGAGCGAGGCCAGCACGCAACCATAGGCCAGCAGGACCAACCGGCTCGAGGTCTCGACCGCATGCCGGGTGCGCCCCCGAGCGATTCGGTCGCCATCGAGCGCACGAGATCGTCGTGGCGGCGGGTGGCGACCCCGAGCCCGAGCAAGGCCCCCAGAGCGAGCAAGACACCGCAAGAGGAAGAAGGCCGAGGTCACCCCCTGCCGCGGGAGCCAGGGCCGCTCGAGCGTGCGGGTGACGATCGCGCACGCCACGGCGAGCGAGAGGCCGAGGATGGCGAGACCGCACCGGCCCATCCGAAGCGCCTCGATCGTCTCGAAGCCCGCCACCCGAGGCGGCGGTGGCGGGCCACGACCGGGCCGCGGTCGGCGCTCCTGAGCGGTCGGGGAGTAGACCGGCGCCACCTCGTGGTGCTCGTCGGCTCGCTGAACGTCGACCCCGTTCTCGGCGATGTCGACCATGCCGGCCTGCGGCGGAGCGTAGACCTCGCCGACGGTCAGGGGCACGGGGATCGCCCCGCACGAAGGCGACGAGCGGGTCCTCGGTCTCGGTCGCCCGGACCCGGATCTTCTCAGCTTGGAGGTCCTCCATCCGGCTGGCCGGCTCCTTGCTGTCGACGTTGCGGAGGCCGAACGTCGAAAAGACGCAGGAGCCTCGCAGCCTCCACCGTGTCGTCGACCAGCTTCAGGAGCGCCTCGTCGCGCTCCGGCGAACCGATGCGCCTCGCGATCGTCCTCGTTCGCCTCCTCGAGGCCCCACCACACCGTGGTGGCGCGCGCCGGCCGTCTCCCCGCGCCCGTGGGGCTCAGGCGGCCCGCTCGAGCGGCCGGCCTTGGCCGAGCCCGGCAGCCCGGATCGCCGCCTCGAGACGCTCGATCTCGTGCCGGCCGAGCTTGACGAGCGGCGGCCGGACCACCGCCCGCGGCAGCCGGCCGAGCAGCACCAGCGCCTCCTTCATCCGGTTGTGCATGTCGAGGAAGGGTGGCGCGTAGAAGGCCTGGGCGAGCGGCACGTAACGATCGTTGACCGCCTGCGCGGCGGCCAGGTCGCCGCGCTGAACCGCCTCGCACATCGCCACCTGCAGCTCGGCCACCACGCTGCCGGCCCCCGAGAGCAGCCCCTTGCAGCCGGTGACCAGCGAGGGGAGCAGCCAGGCCGAGTGCGTGGTGAGCACGGCAACGGGCCGCGGCAGGGTCTGCAGGGTGCGCACCTGGCGCTCGTGCAGGACGGGATCCGCGCACCAGTCCTTGATCGCCACGAGGCTCGGGATCCGCTCGGCGAGCACGAGGAGGGTCTCGAGCGGGTAGCCGAGCCCGGCCGGGCCCGTGAGCGGGTACTGGAAGAGGATCAGGGGCAGCGTGCTGGCCTCGGCGATCGTGGCGAGATGAGCAAAGGCCATCTCCGGGCGCAGCTGGCCGCCCATCGCCAGGACCGCGCTCGGGAAGACCAGGAGCGCCGAAGCACCGCCCGCTTCCGCTAGGCGCGCGAGCCGGGCCGCGTTGTGGCTGCCGTCGGCGTAGATACCGTGCACCACCGGCAGCCGGTCGCCGACCTCCTCCATGGTCAGCTCCAGGACCCGTCGCTGCTCCGCCTCGGTGCAGGAGGCGACCTCGCTGGCGTGCGCGTTGACGGTGATCGCGCTGATCCCGCGCACGCTCGCAACGTCGCGCAGATGCGCCCGCAAGCTCGCCTCGTCGATCGAGAGATCGTCGTGGAACGGCAGCAGGCAGGCCGGAATGACACCCTGGGGCCGCCAGTCGGACCAACGCGGCATTGAAGCCTCCCGCTCGTGCTACGAGCGAACACGGGCTCTCGGGCCCACGGCCGCTCCCTCGAGCGATCGAGGCTAGCGGCGGGCCTGGGGCCGCACCATCGCGGGCGGCGCAGAGCGGCCCCTCGGGCAGAGGAGCGCGGCCCTCGCGCGCAGCCGAGCCGAAGCCCGGGCCGGCACCGCGTTCTCGCGCGCATGGCGAGCCGATCGCGAGCCTCATGGGCCGACGGGGCCGGACGACACGCCTCGGCGAGGGAGCCGGCCGGACCGCTCGGCCCGGCGAACCGATGCGAGGGTTTCGACGCTGCCGGGCGGCATGCGCGTGGCGAGCTTTTTGCCACCTCCTGCAGGGCGCGGGCGCCGCCTGATGCCACCGCCGTCTCGCTCGGCTACGGCCGCCTCCGCTTCCTCGCCCCGGTTTTCGTCGGCGACACGCCGAGCCCCGTCGACCCGATCGCCGAGGTCGACCCGATCGCCGAGGTCGACCCGAAGCGGCGTCGCTCGCTCACGGATCGAGGTCACCCACCGGCACCGCCTGCTCGTGGCGGTGCCGGGCGGATCCTCGAACGCGTCGCGCACGGCCGAGAGCGGCGGGCCGCCCGCCGCCCGCGCGGCTTGCGTCCGATCGCCCCGCGAGGCTACCGGTCCGAGCGAGCCCGGGGTCTCGCCGCCGCGTCGGCCGATTCCCCCGTGGAGGCAACCGTCCCCGAGGAGGCACGTTTCGATGCAACGCAGGCTCGTGCTCGCGGCCCTGGCCGCGGCTCTCCTGAGCGGCCCGGCCGGGGCCCAGGAGCGGATCTTCTTCGGCATCGCCACCGGCGGCACCGGCGGCACCTACTATCCCCTGGGCGGCATGCTCGCCCAAGTGATCTCGAACAACGCCACGGTCGGCGGCAAGAAGCTCGCCGCCACCGCCGAGACCGGCAACGCCTCGGTCGCCAACGCCAAGCTCTTGGGCCGCGGCGAGATCGAATCGGCCTTCGTCGCCGCCGACATCCTGGACGCTGCCTATCGCGGCGTGAACCAGTTCAAGGACGGTGCGCTCACGAACTTGCGCGCGCTGGGTGCGCTCTACCCCGAGACGGTGCAGCTCGTGGTGCGCGCCGATTCCGGGGTCGCCAAGTTCGCCGACCTCAAGGGCAAGTCGATCTCCTCGGGCTCGCCCGGCTCGGGCCAGTGGCAGCTCCTGGGCGACCTGCTCGAGGTCCACGGCATGAAGCGCGAGGACGTCAAGGAAGACTTCTCCTCCTTCGCCCAGTCGGTCGACAAGATCAAGGACGGCCATCTGACCGCGAGCCTGATCACCGCCGGCACGCCCACGGCCTCGGTGGTCGATCTGGCCAACGCGCACCCGATCCGGATCGTGCCGCTCTCGGGACCCGAGATCGACGAACTCAAGAAGCGCCAGCCCTACTACACCTCGGTCACGCTCGAGGCCAACACCTACAAGGGCCAGAGCGAGCCCGTGCCGACGCTGGCCGTCATGGCGATCTGGGCGACCCATGCCGCCGTGCCGGAGGAGATCGCCTACGCCGTCACCAAGGCCGCGTACGAGAACACCGAGACGCTCGCCAAGGTCCACGTCCAAGGCAAGAACATCCGCCCCGAGACGGCGCTCCAATCGGTCTCGATCCCGCTCCACCCCGGTGCCGAGCGCTATTTCCGCGAGAAGGGCATCCTCAAGTGAGCAGCGCAGCCGGCTGCGGCGCGTGAGGCGGACGGCACGGCTCGCGGGGCTCGCGGCCGCCGCGGCGAGCTTCGCGGCGGCCCGGGCCGAGGCCGTCTGCCCCGGCGAGCTCGTCCTGCGCGCCCGCCCGGCAGGCGTCGAACTCGCCCGGGTCGCCCTCGATCCCGAAGGCGGCTTCGCTCTCGCCTTTCGCCACTCCGTGACCCTGCGGACGGTGGTCGAGCGCTACCGGATCGAGGAGAGAGGGATCGTGCAGGTCGAACAAATCTTCGACGCGCACGGGCCGGGCCTGCCGGACACGGACGGGCCGGGTCTACGCTTCCTGCGCGAGGGCGAACGGTTCCGGGTGCTCATGCGGCGGCCGATCGCGCGGCTCCTCCTGCGCCTCGATCCGACCGCGGAGAACCGTCTCCTGGCCGGCAGCGAGCTCGAGCTCGCCACGCTCGGCGCCTCCGCCCTCGAGCTCGCCCCCGCCCCTTGTCCGGGGGGCCCGTGACCGGCGCCGCCACCGCGCCCGAGCGGGCACCGAGCTCGGCCGAGATCGACCGGCTGGTCGAGGAGTACGATCCGGAATCGAACTTCCGCCGGCTCGTGGGTGCCGCTGCCGGCCTCGTCACGCTCCTGGGCGTGGCGCTCTCGCTCTTTCACGTCTACACGGCCGGCTTCGGCCTCTTGAACGAGATCGTCCACCGCGCCGTCCACCTCTCCTTCGTCCTGGGGCTGATCTTCCTCGTCTTTCCCGAGCCGCGGCGGGCCGGCGCCGTGCGCGAGTGGAGCGTGAGCCTCGGCTTCGCGGCCTTCTACCTCTACATGGCGGTCGACCTGGTCCGTGCCCTTTCGGCCCGCGGCGAACTCCAGGGCGCCTTCTGGTTCCTGGCCGCGATCGCGCTCCTGGCCGTCCTCACCCTCCCGATCCCGGTGCTTTCCGGCCATCGCGACCGCATCCCGCCGCGCGATTGGGTGCTCGCGGCAGCGGCCGCCTCGGTCTCGCTCTACTTCGTGGTCTTCTTCGAGGAGATCTTCGTCCGTCGCGTGGGCTCGCCCGTGGCGACCGATTACATGATGGGCGTGGTCGCGATCCTCGTGGTCCTCGAGGCCACACGGCGGACCATGGGCCTGTCCTTGCCGATCATCGGCGTCCTCTGCCTGCTCTACGGCATGTGGGGGCCCTATCTGCCCGGCCCGCTCGCCCATCGCGGCTATTCGATCCTGCGGATCGTCAACCACATCTACATCGGCACCGAGGGCATCTACGGCATCGCGGTCGGCGTCGTCGCGACCTACGTCTTCCACTTCGTGCTCTTCGGTGTGCTCATGCAGCTCACCGGGCTCGGCAAGCTCTTCATGGACCTGGCCGCCATCCTGGCCGGCCGGCGGGTGGGCGGGGCGGCCAAGGTCTCGGTCGTCGCCTCGGGCTTCTTCGGGATGATCTCGGGCAGTGCGATCGCGAATACGGTGACGACCGGGGCCCTCACCATCCCGATGATGAAGCGGACCGGCTTCTCGCCGCGCTTTGCGGGCGCGGTCGAGGCCTCGGCCTCCTGCGGCGGGCAGATCACCCCGCCGATCATGGGGGCCGCCGCCTTCGTCATGTCCGAGATGCTGGGTGTTCCCTACAACGAGCTGATCCTGATCGCCGTCTTCCCCGCCCTCTTCCACTACGTGGCGATGCTCTTGATGGTCCATCTCGAGGCGCGCAAGCACGGGCTCGCGGGCATGGACCCGGCCAGTATCCCGCGCCTGCGCGAGGTGATCCGCCGCTCCTGGCACCTGCTGATCCCGCTCGTCGCGACCGTGGCGCTGCTTCTCTTGCGCTACACCCCCTTCCTCGCCGCGTTCTGGGGCATCCTGCTCACGGTCGCCTGCTCCTACTTGCCGCTCGTCCTGCGGCCGCTCGGCTTTTCGAGCCTCGATCCCGCCTCCGCGTTGCGCCCGCGGCAACTCGTGCAGGGCCTGGAGCTCGGCGCCAAATACGCCCTCGGCATCGGTGCCGCCTGCGCCTGTGTCGGCTTCATCCTCGGCATCGCCACCCTCACCGGCATCGGCTTCAAGTTCTCCGCAGCCGTGCTCGACTTCGCACGCGGCCTCGCCGATCTTTTGTTGGCACTCGATCCGGTGGGCCTCCTCTCCCGCCACGGGCTCACCCTGTTCCTGGCGCTCCTCCTGGTCGCCGTCGCCTGCATCCTCATGGGGGCAGGAATCCCGACCACGCCCACCTACATCATCCTGGCCTCGATCGCGGCCCCGGCGCTCGCCGATCTCGGCGTGCCGCAGCTCGCCACCCACTTCTTCGTCTTCTATTTCGGCGTGCTCGCGGACGTGACCCCGCCCGTGGCGCTGGCCGCCTTCGCCGGTGCCGCCATCGCCGGTGCCGAGCCGATGCGCACGGGCCTCACCGCCTTCCGCCTGTCGATGGCCAAGGCCCTCGTGCCGTTCATGTTCGTCTACGCCCCGAGCCTGTTGCTCGTGAACTTCGCCTGGCGCGAGTTCACGCTCGCCATGGCCTCGGGCCTGTTGGGGATCACCGCACTCGCCGCCGCCTTCGTGGGCTTCTTCCGCGCCCCGCTCGGCCGCGCCGCTCGGCTCGGCCTCGCCGCCGCCGGACTCCTGCTGGTCGGCAACGAGCCCTGGGCGCTCGGCGCCGGAGCCGTCCTGGCACTCGCGATCCTCGGCACCAACACGCTCGCGGCCGAGCCCGCGGCCATGGCCACCCCGCGGCCGCGCGCGCGAGCCTAGGGCACGAGCACGGCCTCGGCCGCTTTCGCCGGCTCGCCCGACGCGACCGGCCGCGCGGCTGCGACCGGTGCGCCGGTCAAAAGCTCGAGAAAGGCGAGCGTGGCCCCCGCCTGATCGAGATAAGGATCGGTCGCGCTCGGCGGCCGGACGAGGAACCTCGAGAGCGCCTCGCCGAGCGCGGCGGCGGTCGGCTGCGGGCCGGCCGGCTCGACGAGGGCCACCCGGCTCGGATCGAGCCCCCAGCGCGCGACGATCTCCGCGGGCCCGCTGTGCGCCAGGACCACGACCGGGGCGCCCAGCAGCATCGCCTCGCAGAGGGCACAGCCGCCGTCCTCGTTGAGGCCGGTGAACACCACCACCCCGGCCTCGCGGACGAGCTCGAAGCAGCGGCTGCGGGGCACGCGGCCGAGGAAGCGAACCCGATCGGCCAGACCGAGCTGGTCCGCCCGCCGGCGCAGGGCGGGTTCTTCCGGGCCCTCGTTGGCGAACAGCAGCACAGCGTCGGGCGGTGCGGCACGGAACGCCTCGAGCGCGAGCCGCGGCGCCTTGCGGGCGTCGAGCGTGGAAGGGAACAGCACCGTTCGCAGCCGGGGACGCGCCGGCAAGTCCGGCACGGCCGTGAGGACCGCTCGGTTGAAGATCCGTGCCCGTTGCGCGACGTCGGCCGGCAGCAGCGAGAGCGTGGCGCGGCATTCGACCAGCACCCGATCCGCACGGCGCATCGTCCCTCGCGTCGCCGGCAAGCGCGAGGCGACCGCCAGCACCGCCCGCTCGAGCGCCCGCTCGGCCAGACCACGCCAACCGAGCGCCGCCACGAGCGCGGGATGGACGCGGGTCGCCCCGCCGACCGGCCCCCACACGCTCGGGATGCCGAGTGCCACCACCGGGCTCGGCAACCAGTAGCAACCGAGTGCAGCGTGGACCGCGAGATCGAAGCGCTCCCGCGCGAGAAGCTCGCGCGCGATCCGTTCGGCCTCGCCGAGCCAGGCGAGGTACTCGAGAAAGTGTCCCTTCGGCAAAAACCGAGCGAGCCGCTCGTACCGCCGCGCGGGTGGAGCGACCGCGACCGGCGCGATCGGCACCTCGGGATGCCGCGCGCACCAGTCGCGGATCGGTGCTTCGCAGTCCGGCCGGACCAGGAGCCGGACCGGGCCCAGCCGCGCCGCCGCGCGCGCCATGCCCCAGGCCGCCGCCCATT
>JANWZN010000098.1 GCA_025054575.1 Geminicoccaceae bacterium
GGGGCGGTCGCGCAGGGGGGCGCCCATCCACCCTCCTTTCCGCGCGTGAGCGGCCGCGGGCACGAAGGCGACGAGCCGATCGAGGCGGGTTGCCCCTCGCTCCGTGCGCGAGCGGCCGCGGACCCGTCGGCCGCGAACCGACCGCCCGCCGGGTCAATAGGGCAGGAGGATGTCGAGGACCTGGGCGCCGTAACGCGGCTGCTGCACGTCGGTGAGCTGGCCACGGCCGCCATAGGCGACACGGAGCTCGGCGATCTTGTCGTGCGGCACGGTGTTGCGGGGGGTGATGTCCTCGGGGCGGACCACACCCGCGACGATCACCTCGCGGACCTCGAAGTTGACGCGGACCTCCTGACGGCCCTCGACCGCGAGATTGCCGTTGGGGAGGACCTGGGTGACGACCGCGGCGACGTTGAGGCGGATCGTCTCCTCCCGCTCGGTCTCGCCCAGACCGCGGTTGAGCATCGAGCTGTTGGCGTCGACCAGGCTCGACGGGTCGATCGGTGTGGGCAAGACTTTGTCGAGCTTGTTCTCGAGCCCCAGAAGATTGGTGAGGCCCAGCTCGTCGCGGTTGGTCCGCGTGCGCCGGCTCGTGTTCGAGAGCTCGGCGCGGTCGTTGATCGTGACGTTGACGGTCAGGATGTCGCCCACCCGCCGGGCGCGTTGGTCGCGGAAGAAGCCGCGCGCGCCGGAGCGCCAGAGCGAGTTGGCGCCGGCTGCGACCTGCGGCTCGGGCTCGGGCATCGGCATCGTGACCGGCCGCCAGCCCGGCCGCTCGACCGGGTTGCCGGGGCGCTCGAGCCTCGGCGCCTGGCCGACCTCGGCGAGCCGCTCGGCGACCGTGCAGCCGCCCAGAGCCGCGAGCAGGAGCGCGCCCGCGAGCGCCCGCAGCGATCGCGATCTCTTCATGGCTCGTTCTCCGGCCCGACGCGAACGAGCTTCCGGCCGATCACCCGGCCGACGACCGGGCGCTCGCTCGCGAGGTTGACGTTGCGGATCCGCTGGCCCGCGGCCCCGTCCTCGAGGGCCCGGCCCTGGGCGGTGATCTCGATCCCGCTGCGCGCGAACAGGAGGGTGACGACTTCGCCTTTGCGGACCAGACGCGGGCTGCGCAGGTCGGATTCGCGGATCGGCCGGCCGGGAAGCAGCCGGCGTGCGGCCTCGCGGCCGACGATCGCCTCGGCATCGATTACGAGGTCGGGGCGCAGCGCGGATTGCGGCAGCCAGAGGCTCGCGAGCGCGTCGGGACCGAGGGTCTCCCCTTCCGCCAACGGCCGCGCCGGCGTCGGCACCTCGACGAGCGGGCGCAGCCGGCCGCGCAGCGGCACGACCCCGGTCACCCGCCCGTCGATTCGGACCACGAGATCGGCGCTGAAGCGCTCGCCCGTTTCGTCGACGACGAGCCCCTCGACCGCGACCGCGACCGGCCGCTCCGAGGGGTTGGCGAGCGGGAGCGCAGGTGCCGTCGGGATCGCTTCGAGACGGCGCCCGGCGGGCTCGGGCGGCAGCGCCGCCTCGACGAGCGGGCGCAGCGCCCCTGCGGTCAAGGGCTCGCGCGGGCCCAGCACGAGCTCGCCCGCGCTCGCGCCGAGCGGAGCCAAGAGAGCGAGGAGAAACAAGGCGAGAGCGATCACGGCTCGGCTCAGCGCAGCTGGGTGACGGTGCCCATCATCTCGTCGGATGCCTGGATCACCTTGGAGTTCATGTCGTAGGCGCGCTGGGCGGCGATCAGCTGGGTGATCTCCTGCACGGCGTTGACGTTCGAGCTTTCGAGGTGACCCTGGAGCACGGTGCCGAGGCCTTCGGCACCGGGTGCGCCGGTGATCGCCGGGCCCGAGGCTTCGGTCTCGAGCAAGAGGTTGGAGCCGATCGCCTCGAGCCCGGCCGGGTTGACGAAGGTCGCGAGCTCGAGCTGGCCGAGTGTCACCATGTTGGTCTGGCCCTGGAGCTTGGCGGTCACCAGACCGGTCTGGCTGATCGCCACCTCGATCGCGGTCGGCGGCACGGTGATGCCGGGGCTCACCGGATAGCCGTCCTGGGTGACGATGATACCCTGCGGGCTCAATTGAAAGTTGCCGGAGCGCGTATAGGCGATCTCGCCCTCCGGCGTTTCGACCATGAAGAAGCCTTCGCCCTGGATCGCGAGATCGAAGCGGTTCTCGGTCACGACCAGGTTGCCCTGGTCGTGGATGCGATAGACGGCTGCGGTCTTGACGCCGAGGCCGAGCTGGACCCCGGCCGGAACCAGCGTACCGGCTTCGGAGGTGGCGGAGCCGATCCGGCGCTCGCTCTGATAGAGGAGGTCCTGGAACTCCGGACGGCGGCGCTTGAACCCGGTGGTCGTCATGTTGGCGATGTTGTTGGAGATGACCTCGACGTTGAGCTGCTGGGCCATCATCCCGGTCGCCGCGACGGCGAGCGATCGCATGCGTTTCTCCTCTACCTCTCCAAGGGCGGGCTCGTCGTTCAGGCGGCGCGTTCGGCGATGCGCTCGACCGCCCGGCGGACGAGTTCGTGATGGGTCTCGAGCATCTTCTGGGTGCCTTCGAACGCGCGGGTGACCTCGATCAGGCGCGTGAGCTCGAGCACCGGCTTGACGTTCGAGCCCTCGAGTGCGCCTTGGACGAGGACGCCCGATGCGCCCGGGATCGGTGCCGCGTCGGCCGACCACAGGCCGTTGCCGTCGGGCCGCAGGGCACGCGCTTCGGCGAAGCGGACCAGCCGGATGCGGCCGAGGGGCCCGCCACGTCCGGTGATCGTGCCGTCGGCGGCGATCGCGGGCGGCGGTTCGCCCGGCGGGATCGCGATCGCCTGGCCGCCCTCGTCGAGGACCGGGTGGCCGTCGGCGGTGACGAGGAGCCCCTCGGGATCGCGATGGAGCTGGCCGGCGCGGGTGTAGCGCTCGCCCGCCGGGGTTCGGACCGTGAGCCAGCCTTCGCCCTGGATGGCGAGGTCGAGCGCTCCCCCGGTCGGGACGAGCGGCCCCGGCGCGTCGTCGCGGACCGTCGCGACGTCCTGGACGAAGGCGAGGCGACGTGGCTCGCCCGCTTCTTCGAGGACCGTCTCGAACAGCATCGTCTCGGCCTTGAAGCCGGTGGTGTTGGCGTTCGCGAGGTTGTTGGCGATCACCGTCATCGCCCGCTGCAAGGCGATCTGACGGCTGAGCGCGATGTAGGATGTCGTGTCCATCGTGCGGCTCCGTTCGTGCCGCAACGATGCACCTCCTGTGCCAACGAGCCCGAGCCCGGTGACCAAGGGGTACGACAGCCGAACCGAGGCTGACGCGGGCAGTTTCTACCCGGCACGATTTTCCTCGCTGCACCTCGTCGTCCGTCAACCTGATCTTAACCAATGCCGGCCTAATGATGTCGCGCGCGCAAGGCCGCCGGGCCGGCGCGCGGAGGAACACGGGGCACGCTGAGCGAGGTCGAACATGGCGGCGCAAAAGGGCAAGGCGGCCGAGGCCGAGGCGGAGGCCCCGGCGAAAGGCGGCAAGGCGAAGCTTCTGGTCCTGGTCGGGGCCGCGCTCGTGCTGTTGGGAGGCGGGGTGGCAGGGGCTTGGTTCATGGGCCTTCTCGGCGGCCGGAGCGAGGCCGCGGCATCGGCCGGGCACGGCGAGGCGGCGGCGACGGCGCAGGGGACCGAGCACGCCAAGGAGCCGAACGCGCCTCCGGTGCCACAGGTCGCGTTCGTCGATCTCCCCGACATCCTGGTCAATCTCAAGTCCACCAACAAGCGACCCCGTTTTCTCAAGCTCAAGGTCGCACTCGAAGTCAAAGACACTCGCGTCGCCGACCAGGTCAAGCAACTGACACCCCGTATCATGGACGGATTTCAACTTTATCTTCGCGCGCTCGATGCCGACGAGATTCAGGGGTCCGAGGGAATGTTGACGCTCAAAGAGGAGCTCCTGGTCCGGATCAACCAGTCGATCGCACCGGCCAGGGTGACCGATGTGCTCTTCAAGGAGATGCTGGTTCAATAGGAGCGCTCCGGAATGACCGCGATGCACGAGGGGCGGGATTCGCGCTCGACCGAGCCCGTCGTCGATCAGGCCGACCTGGGCCTCGCCTGGGACGAACAGGCGCGCGCGGAGCGTGCGAGCAGCGCTGCCGATTCGCGCAAGGCCGAGAGCGAGGGCCGGCTGGTGAGCGAAGCCGAGCTCGCCCAGCTCCTCGGCCGCGATCGCGACGGGAAGATGCGACCGGGCGTCCTCGCACTCGTCGAATCGACCGAAATCGCGTACGAACGACAGCCGATGCTCGAAGCGGTCTTCGATCGTTTCGAGCGGTTGCTCGCCACGGACCTGCGCGCCTTCGCGGGCGAGGCCGTGGACGTCCGGCTCGAGCCGATCGTGGCACGACGCTTCGGCGACTACCTCGCCACGCTGTCGCGGCCGTCGATGATCGCCGTGGTCCGCGCCGAGGAGTGGAACGAAGAGTTGCTCCTCGTGATCGACCAACGGCTGACCTACGCCGTGATCGACCTGCTGCTCGGCGGCCGTCGCGGCCCGCCACCGCCACGGCTCGACGGGCGCGCCTGTACCCCGATCGAAACGGCCCTGATCGAGCGCCTCGTCCAGCGCGCGCTCGTCGGTCTCGGCGAGGCCTTCGCGCCCGTCACAAGGGTACGGTTCCGTTTGCAGCGGATGGAGACCGATCCACGCTTCGCCACCATCACGCGGCCCGGCAACGCCTGTTTCCTGGTCCGCATCGAGACGGCGTTCGGCGAGCGCGCGGGCCGGCTCGAGCTGCTGTTGCCCCATTCCGCGCTCGAGCCTGCGCGCGAGGCCCTCTCGCCGCCGTTCACCGGCGAGAAATTCGGCCGCGACCCGGTCTGGAGCAGCCACCTCGCCCGCGTGGTCCGGGCCAGCGAGCTCGAGCTCGAGGCGGTCGTCGAAGAGCCGGTCGTGAGCTTGGGCCGGCTCCTCGCCCTCGAGGTCGGCCAGGTTCTGCAGCTGTCGGCCCGACCCGACAGCGCGGTCGTCCTGCGCTGCGGCGGTGTGCCGATGTTCAAAGGCCGCATGGGCCGGATCGGCGACCGCTTGTCGATTCGGATCGAAAAGCGCTGGTCGGACGAGGAGAGCGGCTGACATGGTCACGATTGTTCTCGAGCTGTTGCTCGTGACGTTGCTGGTCGTCACCAGCGTCTGGTGCGTGCTCGTCCACCGACGGCTCGCGGCACTGCGCGCCGATCGGGCCGCGCTCGGAGCGTTCGTCGATGCGCTCGATGCTGCCACCGCACGCGCCGAGCGCACCGTACACGAGATGAAGAGCGCCGGCGCGGCGGCCACGGCAACGATCGAGGCGCAGGAGGCCGCGCTCGAAAAACGGCGGGAGGAGCTCGACCGGCTCGTCGAGGCGGCGCAACGCATGGCGCGGCGGCTCGACGAGCTCCTCGGCCGAAGCGCGCGGCTGGCGGCCGAGTTGCGAACGCGCAAGGACATGCAGGCCGCACCCGCGAACGGATCCCCCCGCGAAGCCGGCCCGATCGGCCCGCCCGAGGCGACGGCCGAGGAAGCGACCGCGCGGCCCGCACGAGCCGTCGACGCGCTCCTCGAGGCGCTCCAGAAGCTCCGATGACCGACCCGGCCGAGCGCGTTCCCGCCAACCGACGGCTGTTGGCGATCGTTCCCGATCGGGCATGGTGGTCGAGCCCGTTCGTGCCGACCGCCGTACTGGCGCTCGGTCTGGCCGGCGTTCTCGCCGCTGATCTGGCGGAAAGGGTCCCGGCGACCCTGGCGACGCGGGGGGGCACCCCGTCGCCGGTCGCGGTCGACGAGGGGGCAACGGCGAGCGGGGCGGCTCTACCCGTCAACGGTGCGCCCAACCCGGCAGGCGCTCTCGGCGATCTTCTCCCGGTGCCGGCCGTCGAGCCGGCTGCCGGACCGACGGCCCCCGCCGGTGCCGCGACCTCGACAGGTGCAGGCGATCGCGGTGCGCCGCGCGATCCGCTCGCCGACGTGGCAGCCGAACTCGCACGCAAAGCGGAAACGCTCCGGCAACGCGAGCACGAGCTCGCGCTTCGCGAGACCGCGGCGCTCGCGGTCGAAGCCCGGGCCACCGAACAGGTCGCACGGCTCGAGGCGCTCAAGAAAGAGCTCGAAAAGCTCCTCCAGGAGATACGTGGGCGAGACGAGGCCGAGATCGCCCAGCTCGTGAAGACCTACGAGGCGATGAAGGCCAAGAGTGCGGCGCAGGTCTTCGACCAGCTGCCGCTCGATCTGCTGTTACCGATCGTGCGCAAAATGCGCGAGGCGAAGCTGGCCGCCATCCTGGCGGCGATGGAACCCGGCAGGGCCAAGCAGCTGACCGCGGCGTTGGCGCGGCCGGCCGACCTCCCGAGGGTCCCGTGACCGGCGCCCGCGCCGTCGTTTGTCCCTTTCCGCCTCGTTCGCGGAGCACGACGAGCGAGGATGCCGCGGATTTGGTTTCCTTCGTTCTTCGGGTCCTGGCGCGGGCGGTCGTGGAAGCCCGCGCGCTCTTCGGCCGCAGCCCCCGCCCCGACGAGCCCACGGCCGGGCCTCCAGACGCCCGGCCGGGACGCGCTCCGGGCATCGGCCGGATCGGATGCCGTGCGGGTCTCCGCATGTGCCGCGAGCCGAGGACAGCGTCGAGACGGGCCGGGCTCGAGGTGGTCGGGCGATCGGCGCGCCTATCGTGGCATCCGTCTCGGCTCTGGGAAAATTCGGCCGCTCGACGCGCCATGTTTCGGCTCCTCGAGGTATTTGGCGGTCCGCGGGCCAGAACACTGCGAGTGGAGCCGGTGCGGCCGTTCCGGATCGCCCTCGCCGACCTGCGCGGTCGGCGCGGCGGAGGCACGCGCGCCGCGGAGGCCGAGTCGACTCCGGCGGCGAGCCCTGCGCGTCCCTGCGCCGGTACCATCCGAGAGAATAGCCCGGTAGCACCTTACCGGCTGGTGACGATGACAGCCAGGTCCGGTCCGTCGGCCGCAGGCTCGGCCGAACGGTGCTCGGCGGTTTCGGCTCTACCGGCTCTGCCGATCCGCGAGCACGCGTGGTCGGTTTCGCAGCGAGCCCGGGCGGGCCGATCGGTCGGGCTGCACGCGGGGGTGCCCTGGCGACCGGCTCGACGAGATCCCGACCCCAGCCCGTTCGCGGACCCGGGCTCGGTCGAGCCGCTGACGCCCTCGGGTTCAGTCGAGGCGCACCATGCGGCCCGTCGCGAGCGATTGGTAGGCGGCATCGGCGAGACGCAGCGCCGCCCTGCCGTCGGCGAAGGAGACGGGCACGGGCTCGCCGTCGAGGACCGCGCCGACGAAGGCATCGAGCTCGGCCGCGTAAGCCTCGCGATAGCGCTCGATGAAGAAGTGCAGGACCGGATCACGGGCGCGCGTGCGCTCGGCCGTCCAGAGTTCGACCGTGGTCGGATGGCGGTTCTCGGCCTTGAGCATCCCCTTCTCGCCGACGACCTCGATCCGCTGGTCGTAGCCGTAGACCGCGCGCCGATAGTTCGTGATCACCGCCTGCTTGCCGGACTCCGTCGTCAACACCACCACGGCCGTGTCGTGCTCGCCCAGCCGCCGCACGCGCTCGTCGATGAGCGCGGCGGCGGTCGCGAACACGGCGACGGGCTCCTCCGGCAAGAGAAAGCGCGCCATGTCGAGATCGTGGATCGTCATGTCGCGCAACAGCCCTCCCGCGACCTTCATATAGTCGTCGGAGGGAATGTCCGGGTCGCGCGACGTGATCAGCACCTGGCGGATCTCTCCGATCTCGCCTTCGCGGCAACGGCGGGCGAGGCTCGCGAACGAGGGGTCGAAGCGCCGATTGAAGCCGATCTGGATCGGCACGCCGAGGTTGCCGACCGCCGCCCAGCAGGCATCGACCTTGCGGATGTCGAGGTCGATCGGCTTTTCGCAGAAGACCGCCTTACCGGCTCGGGCGCAGCGGGTAATGAGATCGACGTGGGTGTCGGTCGAGGTGGCGATCAGCGCAGCGCCGACCGCCTGATCCGCGAGCACCTCGTCGACCTCCTTGGCCACGCGCGCCCCGGTGGCAGCGGCGACCGCCTCGGCCGCCGGCCGGTGGACGTCGAAGGCCCAGGCGAGGCGCGCGCGGCGATGGGCGTGGACGAATTCCGCGTGCATGCGTCCGATGCGGCCACATCCCAAGAGCGCGACCTGGAGCATCGCCCGCCTCCCCGCCGCGCCGCGGCACCCGCCCCGGCATCGGCCCGATCCACCCGCTCTGGCCTCGGGGCCGGCGCGCCTCGCGAGCGCCGTCGAACGGCCGAAGGCAAGATGGAGCGGATCGGGTCGGGCTGTCAAACCCGTCCCACAGCCGGGTCGTGCCGGCGCCTTCGAGCGGGCGGGACGGCGACCACGTCACGCGGCGCGCAGCGACCGCGGGGCGCCTCGAAGCGGGTCGTGCCCGGGGCAGTGGCGCGCACCGATTGCCGCCGCCCGAGCGCTTTTCCCCGGCGGACGAGGCCGGTATGGTCCCCGCGGCCGCGGATACGGCAACAGCGGGAGGCGGAGATGCGGACCGTCCGGCTCAGCACGGCGCAGGCGCTCGTGCGCTGGCTCGTGGCGCAACGAACCCGGATCGCCGGCCGCGAGGTCCCGCTCTTTCCGGGCGTCTTCGCGATCTTCGGCCACGGCAACGTGACCTGTCTGTCCGAAGCGCTCGAGGCGGTCCACGATCAGTTGCCGACCTGGCGTGGCCAGAACGAGCAGAGCATGGCGTTGGCCGGGCTCGGCTACGCCAAGGCCGTCCGCCGGCGCCAGATCATGGTCGCGACCTCCTCGATCGGACCGGGGGCCGCCAACATGGTCACCGCCGCCGGCGTCGGCCACACCAACCGGCTGCCGATCCTGCTCTTGGCCGGAGACTATTTCGCGAGCCGAGCGCCGGATCCCGTCCTGCAGCAGGTCGAACACTTCCACGACCCGACGGTGAGCGTGAACGACGCCTTCAAGCCGGTCGTCCGGTATTGGGATCGCATCACCCGTCCCGAGCAGATCCTCTCCTCCCTGCCGCAAGCACTCGCCACGATGCTCGACCCGGCCGACTGCGGCCCGGCCTTCCTGGGCTTGTGCCAGGACGTTCAGGGCGAGGCGTTCGACTGCCCGGCGCGCTTTTTCGAACCCGCGATCCACGAGCCGCCGAGGCCGAGGCCCGATCGCCGACAGCTGGCCGAGGCGGCGGCGCTGCTCGCGTTCGCGCGCCGGCCGTTGGTGATCGCTGGTGGTGGTGTGCGCTACAGCGAGGCCGAGGCTCTGCTCGCTGCCTTCGCCGAGCGTCGCCGGCTGCCGGTGGCCGAGACCATCGCCGGCCGCAGCGTCCTCGTCCACGATCATCCGAGCAATGTCGGCCCGATCGGGATCTTGGGTTCGAGTTCGGCGAACCGGCTCGCCGGCGAGGCCGATCTGATCCTCGCGATCGGCACGCGCCTGCAGGACTTCACGACCGGATCCTGGACGCTGTTCGACCCCGAGGCGCGGTTCCTCGCGATCAACGCCGCGCGGTTCGACGCGTGGAAGCACCGCGCCCTGCCGTTGGTCGGCGACGCGCTCGCGTGTCTCGAAGAGCTCGACGCCGCCCTCGGCGACTGGCGCGCGCCCGAGGACTGGCTCGCGCGCGCCCGTCACCTCTATGCCGAGTGGAACGCCTTCATCGAGCAGCGCACCGGGCCGACCAACGCCGAGCTTCCGAGCTACGCCCAGGTGGTCGGTGCCGTCAATCGGCTCTGCGCCGAGCGGGATCTGGTCTTGACCGCGGCCGGTGGGCTGCCGGGCGAGCTCTGCATGGGCTGGCGGGTCAAGGCACCCGCGACCTTCGATTGCGAGTTCGGCTTTTCTTGCATGGGCTACGAGATCGCGGGCGGGCTCGGCGCCAAGATGGCGGACCCGTCGCGCGACGTCATCGTCATGGTGGGCGACGGCAGCTATTTGATGATGAATTCCGAGATCTACTCTTCGGTGCTGACCGGCCACAAGCTGATCATCGTCGTCTGCGACAATGGCGGCTTCGCGGTGATCGACCGGTTACAGCGAGCCAAGGGTATCCCCTCCTTCAACAATCAGCTCGAAGACTGTCGCCGCGTGGGCGAGCTGGTGCGCGTCGATTTCGCCAAACATGCCGAATCCCTGGGCGCGATCGGCATCCGCGCACGCGGCACGGGCGAACTCGAGGACGCGTTCCGGCGCGCCAAGGCGGCCGACCGGACGGTCGTGATCCACATCGAGGTCCAACCCCACGACTGGACCGAGGGCAACGGGGCGTGGTGGGAGTGCGGCACGCCCGAGGTGAGCGCGCGGCCCTCGGTCCAGGAGGCCTATGCTCGTCACCTGGCCGGCAAGCATCGCCAGCGTCTGGGGGTGTGAATCATGGCAGCGCCGGCCAAGGCTCGCGTGCGGCTCGGCATCAACCCGATCGGTTGGTCGAACGACGACCTGCCCGAACTGGGCGGCGACATCCCGCTCGAGCGGTGCTTGCGCGAAGCCCGCGCGGCCGGCTACGCGGGCATCGAGAAGGGCGGCAAGTTCCCCGACGATCCCAAGCTGTTGCGACCGCTGCTCGAGGCGCACGGGCTCCTGCTGGTGTCGGGTTGGTTCTCGGGCGGCCTGCTCGAGCTCGGGCTCGAGGAAGAGAAAAGGCGGCTCGCGCCGCATCTCCGGCTGCTCCAGGCCATGGCGTGCCCGGTGCTGGTCTACGCCGAGACGACCGGCACGGTGCAGAACCGGATCGGCGTGCCGGTCGCCGACCGGCCGAAGCTGAAGCCGGACGATCTGCGCCGTTACGGCGAGAAGCTCACGAAGCTCGCCGACTGGCTCGCGGGCGAAGAGTGCCCGATGGCCTATCACCATCACATGGGCACGATCGTCGAGACCGAGGCCGAGATCGATCTGCTGATGGCGAACACCGACACGAGCGTCGGGCTGCTGTTCGACACCGGGCACCTCACCTTCGCCGGCGGCGAGATCGCGCCGACCTTCCGGCGGCACGCGGCGCGGATCAACCACGTTCACGCCAAGAACATCCGCCCGGCCGTCCTCGAGAAGGTACGGAGCGAGCGTTGGAGCTTCTTGCGCGGCGTGATGGAGGGCGTCTTCACGGTCCCGGGTGATCCCGAAGGCTGTGTCGATTTCGAGGAGCTCGCGCGGCTCCTGGCCGAGCACGGCTATCGCGGCTGGGTGGTGGTCGAGGCGGAGCAGGATCCAAACAAAGCCGAGCCGCTGCGCTACGCTCGCATGGGCATCGAGGCCATGCGCGCCGCGTGTGCAGCGGCCGGTGTGGCGGTCGAGGACTGAACGTTCCGCGGTCGAGCGGCACTGCCGTGGTCCTCGGGCCGCCCGCGCACGCTGCCGGTGCCAGCGGACACGCCGGCAGAGCCCGGCCCGTGGGTTCCTCCGGGCGATGCGCGTGTAGCAGCGGTCCCAGCTGGCACGCCGGCGGGGGCCGGGCCGGCGCTGCCGCGGGCGATTCGCGCGTGCGGCCGCTGCCAGCTGGTGCGGCGAGAGCGCCCGGGGCG
>JANWZN010000099.1 GCA_025054575.1 Geminicoccaceae bacterium
TCGACCGGGGGCACGTCGCTCATCGCCTCGGCCTCGAGCCGGTCGGCGCGCAGCTCGCGCCAGATCGCGATCGCGATCGCGTCGACATAGAGGAGCTCGACCGCGTCCGCGGGCGCGTGCACCCGCCGCAGCTCGTCGACCAAGGCTGCGAACGCGTCCGCGTCCTCGTGCGGGAGCAGGAAGAAGC
The DNA here is from genome assembly GCA_025054575.1 of Geminicoccaceae bacterium. Taxonomy (GTDB): domain Bacteria; phylum Pseudomonadota; class Alphaproteobacteria; order Geminicoccales; family Geminicoccaceae; genus JANXAZ01. The sequence goes on from JANWZN010000099.1 coordinate 188, forward strand.
GCCCGGCGCGCAGCCCGCGGCCGAGCTCGCCGGTCGCCCTCCCGCCCATACTTTCCGGGTGGTCGGGGGCATGGTCGGCGGTGCGCGGGGCGTTCGGCGCGAGCGGCCGGGCGGGGGCGCACGATGGGGTCGCGGGCGCGGTCGGGGTGGTCACGGCGGAAATCCGAACCATTGGTCGGTGAAGGAACTAATACCTTCTGCTCTGACCGTGGTCAAGCAACGGTTCGCGGCCGCGGGTCGCGCGCGCCGATCGGTCACATGCGCGGCAGGTCGAGCCTTCCTACTATGCAGGGCGGCCTTCGAGCCGGACTTGCGATGGATCAAGGCATGGGCGCGATCCCGGTCGTAGACAGCGCGCGCCGCCCCGAGGCGGCGACCAGCGGTGCCAGCATGAGCGACGTCGCCGAGTTTCACGACGCCCTGTCGCGGACGGAGCAGAAAGCCTCGCCGCTCTATGCCGGGCGCGTCAAGGTCTACCCCAAGAGCGTCCGCGGGACCTTCCGGACGATCAAGTGGGCGGTCCTGATCGTTCTGCTCGGTCTCTACTACATCGCTCCCTGGATCCGCTGGGATCGCGGTCCTGGCGCGCCGAGCCAGGCGATCCTCGCCGATTTCGAGACCCGCCGCATCTACTTCTTCTGGATCGAGATCTGGCCTCAGGAAGTCTATTTTCTGACCGGAATCTTGATGCTCGCGGCCTTCGGGCTGTTCCTCGCGACCGCGCTCTTCGGCCGGCTCTGGTGCGGCTTCGCCTGCCCGCAGACGGTGTGGACCGACCTCTTCATGTGGGTCGAGCGGTTGATCGAGGGTGATCGCGCGCAGCGGATGCGCCTCGACGAGCAACCCTGGACGGCCGAAAAGATCCGCAAGAAGTTCGCGAAGCATGTCGCCTGGGTCCTGATCGCTGCCGCGACCGGCGGTGCCTGGATCATGTATTTCAATGACGCTCCAACGGTCGTGCGCGAGATCGTGACCGGGCAGGCGAGCACCGCCGTCTATTTCTTCTTCGGGCTCTTCACCTTCACGACATACTTGCTGGCCGGTCACGCCCGCGAGCAGGTGTGCACCTACATGTGCCCCTGGCCGCGCATCCAAGGGGCACTGGTCGACCAGGACACGATGGCGATCAGCTACGAGGCCTGGCGCGGCGAGCCGCGCGGCAAATACAAGAAAGGTCAGAGCTTCGAGGGTCGCGGCGATTGTATCGACTGCCGCCAGTGCGTCGCCGTCTGTCCCATGGGGATCGACATCCGCGACGGCTTCCAGCTCGAATGCATCGGCTGCGGGCTGTGCATCGACGCCTGCGACGACGTCATGAAGAAGATCGGCCGGCCGCCCGAGCTGATCTCCTACGACAGCGAGCGCAACCTCGAGCTCAAGGCTGCAGGCAAGCCGCCGGTCTGGCGCCTGGTGCGGCCGCGCACCGTGCTCTACGCGGGCGTGCTGACCGTGGTGGCGAGCGTCATGCTGGGTGTGCTCGCCTTGCGGACGACGACCGACGTCAACATTCTGCCCGAACGAAATCCGCTGTTCGTGACGCTCTCGGACGGCAGCATCCGCAACGGCTACACCTTCAAGATCCTGAACAAGGAGCGGCATCCGCGGACCTACGAGCTCGGCGTCGAGGGGCTGCCGGGCGCCCGGCTGTCGGGCGCCGGCGAGCAGGCCGAGCGCGGCACCTTGCTCCTCGATGCGCCGCCCGACGGGGTCGGCGCGCATCGAATCTACCTCGCCGCACCGCGCGCCTCGGTCACCGGCGAGGTGATGGACATCGCGTTTACGCTGACCGATACCCGGACGGGCGAGAGCAAACGCTTCACGACGACGTTTCGAGGGCCGAAGCGATGATCGGCACGCGCGCGCGGGCACCGGGCTGGTGGATCCCTTGGACCTTCCTGGGCGGCTTCCTGCTCGTGGTCGCCGTCAACGGTGTGATGATCTGGGTCGCCGCCTCGACCTGGACCGGGCTCGTCACCGATCGCGCCTACGATCGTGGGCTCGAGTACAATCGTAACCTCGAGGCGGCGGCCGCGATGGCGGCGCTGGGCTGGCAGGTGCGCCTGGCCGCCACCCCGCTCGCCGAGGGCAGCCGGGCGCTCACGCTCGAGGCGCGCGACCGCAACGGCGAGCCCTTGAGCGGGCTGGTGGTCGAGGGGCGGCTCGAGCGGCCGGTGCACGAGGGCGCCGACCGCGAGCTTTTCCTCGCGCCGGCCGGCCGCGGCCTCTATCGCGCGATCCTCGAAGACCTTCCGCCGGGTCAATGGCAGGCCCATCTGCGTTTGACCCGCGGCGCCGAGCGGCTCGTCGTGAGCGAGCGCTTGGTCCTGCGTTGAGGCCGAGGGTCGCGTGAGCACCGCTCTCTCCGCCTGCCCGCTGCCCTCGGCCGTCGCGAGCGAGCCGCGGGTCGAGCCGGCACCCTTCGTCCGGGTCGATCCGTCGAGCGGGCTCCAGCGGCTCGACCTGGTGGTCGAGGGGGTCCACTGCGCCGCCTGCATCCGCCGCATCGAGCGCGCGCTCGGCAAGCTCGACTGGGTCCGAGAGGCGCGCGTCAATCTCACGACCCGCCGCCTCGCGGTCGCCTTCGAGGGCGATCCGGCCCGCGCCGGCGAGATCGTGGCGACGGTCGACGCGCTCGGCTATCGCGCGGTGCCGTTCGATCCGAGCCGGCTCGAGGGTGCGGATGCGGCGGCCGAGAAGGAGCTGCTCCTCTGCCTGGCGGTGGCCGGCTTCGCCGCCGGCAACATCATGCTCTTGGCGGTCTCGGTCTGGTCCGGCCACGTCACGGGCATGGGCGAGGCGACGCGGACCTTCCTCCACTGGTTCCAGGCGCTGATCGCGCTGCCGACGGTCGCCTTCGCCGGCCGGCCCTTCTTCCGCTCCGCCCTCGCCGCCCTGCGCGCCGGGCGGACCAACATGGACGTGCCGATCTCGCTGGCCGTCGTCCTCGCACCGCTGGTGAGCCTGGTCGAGACGATCCGCGGCGGCGAGCACGCCTATTTCGACAGCGCCGTCACCCTCCTCTTCTTCCTCCTGATCGGCCGCTATCTCGATCGGCGGGCGCGCGGTGCCGCCCGTGCCGCAGCGGCGCGGCTGTTGGCCTTGCGCGCGCAGGCGGTGAGCCGGATCGAAGCAGACGGAACGATCCGAGCGGTTCGACCGGAGAGCCTCGAGGTCGGTCAGGAGATCCTGGTCGCCACCGGCGAGCGCGTGGGTGTCGACGGCACCGTCCTCGACGGCCGCGGCGAGCTCGATACGAGCCTCGTCACCGGGGAGACGGTGCCGCAGCCGGTGGAGCCCGGCGCGCGCGTCTTCGCCGGCACCCTCAACCTCGGGCCTCCCTTGCGGGTACGCGTAGCGGCGGTCGGCGAAGGCACGCTCTTGGCCGAGATCGTCCGGCTCATGGAGGCGGCCGAGCAGCGCCGCTCGCGGTTCGTGGCGCTCGCCGATCGGGTCGCCCGGCTCTACGCACCCTTCGTGCACACGCTGGCCGCGCTCACGCTCCTGGGCTGGCTGCTGGCCGGCGCGGGCTGGCATGCCGCCATCATGAGCGCGATTGCGGTGCTCATCATCACCTGCCCCTGTGCGCTCGGCCTCGCCGTGCCGGCCGTCCAGGTGATCGCCGCGGGCCGCCTCATGAAGGGTGGCACGCTCGTCAAGTCGGCGACCGCGCTCGAGCGCTTCGCGCGGGTCGACACGGTCGTCTTCGACAAAACCGGCACGCTCACGACCGGCCAGATGGCACTGCAGGCGATCGAGGGCGGCGGGGCGGAGGATCTCGCGGCGGCCGCCACCCTCGCTCGGACCTCGCGCCATCCGCTCGCGCGCGCGCTCGCTGCCGCGGCCGGGCCCGGGCCGTCGGCCGCCGGCGTCGAGGAGGTCGCCGGCTGTGGCCTTCGCTGGCAGGGCCCCGAGGGTGTGTGGCGGCTCGGCCGACGCGGCTTCGCCGCCGAGGTCGAAGACGACGGCGCGCCCGGCGCCGAGCTGTGGTTCTCTCGCCCGGGTCGCCCGCCCGTGCGCTACCGCTTCGCGGACCCGCTGCGGGCGGATGCGGCCGAGGTCGTTGCCGCGCTGCAGGCGCGCGGCCTCGCGGTCGAGCTCCTTTCGGGCGATCGCTCGGCCACCGTCGCCGAGGTGGCGGGCCGGCTCGGCATCGAGGACTGGCGGGCCCACCTCTCCCCGGCCGAGAAGGTGGCGCGGCTCGAGGCGCTCGCCAGCGAAGGCCGCAAGGTTCTGATGGTCGGCGACGGGCTCAACGACGCCCCCGCCCTCGCCGCCGCCTCGGTGTCCCTGTCGCCGGCCTCGGCGGTGGACGTCTCGCAGACCACGGCCGATGCGGTCTTCCAGGGCCAGAAGCTCGCGCCTGTGCTCGAGGTGCTCGAGGTCGCGCGTCGCGCCGAGCGGCTCGTGCGGCAGAACATCGCGATGTCGATCGCCTACAATCTCTGCGCCGTGCCGCTCGCGGTCCTGGGCTACGTGACACCGCTGGTCGCCGCGATCGCGATGAGCTCGTCCTCGCTGCTCGTGGTCGGCAACGCGCTGCGGCTCCAGCTGGGCGCGCGACGGGCGGAGCAACCGCTTCCGGTCGCGCGCACCGCGCGAGCGGTGGGAGCGAACGCGTGAGCGGGCTGCTCTATCTCATCCCCATCGCGCTGTTTCTGGGGCTCCTGGGCCTCGCGGCCTTCGTCTGGGCACTGCGCTCGGGCCAGTTCGAGGATCTCGACGGGGCGGCGCAGCGCATCCTCCTCGACGACGACGAGCCCCAGGGGCCCCGTAACCCGGAGGGACGAGCTTCGGACGGTGGTTGTTGACTGTTCAGGGGTGCTCCAGGCCTCCGCAACGGGTCTCCGTTTCGTAGCCACCTTTCAGAAGATCGTGATGAAAAATAGCTTGGCATCTTTGATTTCGATCGCCGAGGCGCCTGCGCGGTCGGCCTTCTCTCCCGTGGAGAGGCCGGATCAACCGAAGGATATCGACATGTTTCTTGGATCATTCATTTAGGAAAGAGGGAGTGGTTCGTCTTTTGCATTACAGATGACAAAGATTGTTTTCGAAAGTTAACGTACCGGGATAGCGAGTTTTGTCAAACACTGGTTTTTTTTATGAAAAGGGAGTAGCGCCGGCAGAACATCTCGCGCTGATCGAGAAGAGCAACGGTAGGTATCAATGTCCGATTAGCGAGGCTTTGCGAGAACGCTTTGCGTTGAGACCTGTTGGCATCAGACTTCCCCCTGCAGACCGATCGGTTTTCGTGCGCTCGAGCTCGGCCGATCGGGGCGTTCGGGCGCACGAGGCGATCGCCTGCAGCCGCTCCTCGGCGAGGTCGAGCAGCCGGTCTTAACCTTACGTTGAGGGTCGCTCGCTAAAGAAGGGGCGTGGTCCTGCGGAGAGCCCGTTCTCGTGGCGATCGACCTTCTACTGCTCGTACTCGTGACCCTCGGCCTGATCTGGACGCTGCGCGCCGCCCGGCTCGGGCCCGGGGTCGGCATACCCGCGCGGCCGGCCCGCATGCTCCGGCGCGGGCCGATGCCGGAGCGCCGCGCAGCCGGATGCGAGACGAGGTCGGCTCGCGCCTTGCGCCACGCGGGCTCGCGGGCTCCGCCCGATCGTCCCCGGGTTTTCGCCGAGCCCGGAACCCGAAGGCCGACACCCGAAAGCGTGCGACAGGACTTCTGTTGCAGCGCAGCGAAGGCTGGCGTACAGCCTCGCGCCGAACCCGGTCGGGATCGAGCCCAGTCGAGGCCAAGCGATGGACCAGCCGAACAGCAAGCCGAACAATCCCTGCTTCGGCTCCGGGCCGACCGCGAAGCGGCCGGGTTGGTCGATTGCGGCCCTCGAAGGTGCGCTCGTCGGTCGCTCGCACCGCGCGAGCGAGGCCAAGGCGCGGCTCGTCGAGGTCTGCGAGCGCTCGCGGCGAATTCTGGGGATACCAGCCGATTATCGGATCGGCATCCTGCCCGGCTCGGACACCGGTGCCTTCGAAGCCGCGATGTGGTCGCTGTTGGGTGCGCGCGGGGTGGATTGTCTCGCCTTCGAGAGCTTCGGCGAGGGCTGGCTCCAGGACATCGAGACCCAGCTGAAGCTTTCGGATCTGCGCGCCTTGCGCGCCCCTTACGGCGAGCTTCCGGATCTCGCGGCGGTCGATTTCGATCGCGACGTGGTCTTTTGTTGGAACGGTACGACCTCGGGTGTCCGCATTCCCGACGGCAGCTGGATCCCCGACGACCGCGGTGGGCTCACCCTGTGCGATGCGACCTCGGCGGCGTTCGCCATGGAGCTCCCCTGGTCCAAGCTCGATGTCACGACCTGGTCGTGGCAGAAGGTGTTGGGCGGTGAGGCCCAGCACGGCATGGTGGTACTCTCGCCGCGTGCGGTCGAGCGGCTGCAGCGTTGGAGCCCGCCCTGGCCGCTCCCCAAGATTTTCCGGCTCGCGAGCAAAGGCAAAGTCATCGAGGGGATCTTTGCCGGAGAGACGATCAACACGCCCTCGATGCTCGCCGTCGAAGACGCGCTCGACGGGCTTCGCTGGGCGGAAGCGATCGGCGGGCTGCCGGCTCTGATCCAGCGATGCGCGCGCAACTTGGCGGTGCTCGAGCGCCTGGTGGAGGAGGGGCGAGGGTTCGGTTTTCTCGCCGGACGACCCGAAATACGCTCGCCTACCTCGGTTTGTCTGACGCTCGCGGATCCGGCCGTCGCTCGCCGCGACGAGACGGGCAAGCAAGCCGTGGTGAAGGCCATGACCAAGCTCTTGGCCGAGCAACGGGTGGCCTACGACATCGCCTCCTATCGCGACGCGCCCGCCGGGCTCCGGATCTGGTGCGGGGCCACGGTCGAGGCATCGGATCTCGAAGCGCTGGTCCCCTGGCTCGTGTTCGCTCTCGAAACCGTCAAACGCCAGCTGCCGGCTGGCTGATCGCTGCGGAGAGACCCACTTGCCGCGTGTCCTGATCGCCGACGAACTCAGCCCGGCCGCTCTCGACATCTTTGCGAGCCGCGGCGTGGTGGCCGATGTCCGAACGGGCCTGCCCAAGGAAAAACTGATCGAGATCATCGGGGATTACGACGGTCTGGCGGTCCGCTCGGCCACCAAGGTGACGGCCGAGGTGCTGGCGGCGGCGAAACGGCTGCAGGTGGTGGGCCGGGCGGGGATCGGGGTCGACAATATCGACCTCGAGGCGGCGACCGCGCGGGGCGTGATCGTCATGAACACGCCCTTCGGCAACGCCGTGACCACGGCCGAGCACACGATCTCGTTGATGCTCGCCCTCTGTCGCCAGATCCCGGCGGCCGACCGCTCGACGCGCGCGGGAAAATGGGAGAAGTCGCGCTTCGTGGGCGTCGAGCTCATGGGCAAAACACTCGGCCTGATCGGTTGCGGCAATATCGGCTCGATCGTCGCCGACCGCGCGCAGGGGCTCAAGATGCGGGTGATCGCCTACGACCCGTTTCTCGGGCCGGAGCGGGCCAAGGAACTCGGTGTCGAGAAGGTCGAGCTCGACGAGCTCCTGGCGCGGGCGGACATCGTCTCGCTGCACACGCCCTTGACCGAGCAGACCCGGAACATCCTCTCGCGCGACCGCCTCTTGCGGACCAAGCGCGGCGTGCGGATCGTCAACTGCGCCCGCGGCGGCCTCGTCGACGAGGAGGCGCTCGCCGATCTGATCCGCGAGGGTCACGTCGCCGGTGCCGCGCTCGACGTGTTCGCGGTCGAGCCCGCCCGCGAGTCGCCCCTGTTCGCGCTCGACCAGGTGGTCGTCACACCGCATCTGGGGGCTTCGACCCGCGAGGCGCAAGAAAACGTCGCGATCCAGATCGCCGAGCAGATCGCCGACTATTTGACGACCGGCGCCATCGTCAACGCGCTCAACATGCCCTCGGTGACGGCCGAAGAGGCACCGCGGCTCAAGCCCTACATGAAGCTGTGCGAGCAGCTGGGCTCGTTCGCGGGACAACTCACCGAAACAGGTCTTCGGGGTGTCACCATCACCTATGCCGGCCGGGCCGCCACGCTCAACACCAAGCCCTTGACCCAAGTGTGTCTGGCGGCCCTGCTCCGGCCGCTTTTGGACAGCGTCAACATGGTCAACGCCCCGGCCGTGGCCCGCCAGCGCGACATCGACGTCGTCACCACGCAGCGCGAGCAGATCGAGGGCTATCAGACGCTGATCACGCTCGAGGTGGTGACCGAGCGCGGACCGCGCACGCTCTCGGGCACGCTCTTCCAGGACGCCGAGCCGAGGCTCGTCGAGATCCGCGGCATCCCGATGGAGGCTCGGCTCGGCCCGCACATGCTCTACGTTCGCAACGCGGACAAGCCGGGCTTCATCGGCGCGCTCGGCAAGACGCTCGGCGACGCGCGGATCAACATCGCGACCTTTCATCTCGGCCGCGAACGACCCGGCGGCGACGCGATCGCGCTGGTCGAGGTCGACGGCCCGATTCCTGACGCCGTGGTCGAGCAGGTCCGGCAGCTGCCGCACGTCTTGCAGGTCAAGGCACTGCGCTTCTGAGCCGGGGGCGCGAGCGGTCGGCCGACAGAGGCGAACCCCGGGGGCGGGCGTGCCCGGGCTCGGCCGGCGCGAGCGGACCGTCGACCGGCAGCGCACGGGTGCGGCGAGGTGGAGAGGAGGGCCTCGGCACCGGGAGCGCGGCGGCGTGATGTCGGCCGAGGGCTCGGCCGTGAGCGCGCGGGGACGCCACGCGGCGATCCAGCCCGGTCGGTGCATGCTCGAACCGGAACCTCGGCGTTCCCCGGCCAGGGGGCAGCTCGGGCGAACATCGCGACCTGGCGAGGCCGCGGTCGATCCGCTCCTCGTCGGCGCCTCGATCGGGACCGTTCGCGAACGCTCGGTGCGCGGCCGGGTCCGGCCGGGGCCCCAACCGGCCGATCGGGCGGCACGGGGCGTTGGTAGCCGGCCGCCGTGGCCCGCGTCGACGGCGGGGCGAGCGGCGACGGCACGGGTTCCGCGGGGCCTTGACGGCGCGGCCGGTTCCGGCGCGAGCCGGGAGTCGGGCCGCCGCGGCCCGAGCGGGTGGACAGCGTCCGGCCCTGCGCGCCCGGGGGAGCCGGTCGGCATGGTGGCTCGCACCGGCTGAGGTCGATGTGCCTTGACGCTTTCGCGCGCGGGCGGTTGCGTCGAATGCCGGGACGCCGGGCGCCAGGGGGCAGGGAGCGTTCGCCGCCGCGCCCACGGACGGCGAGCGCGGACGCTTTCGTGCGCCCGCCCGGCCGGTTGCGACGGAGCCCGGAACGCGGGGCCCGGCAGGCCGGGAAGCGCTCGCGCGCGGGCGGTTGCGGCAGAGGCCGGGACGCGGGGCGCCTGGGCCCGCGGAGCGTTCGCCGGCGCGCCGGCTCGGAGGCTGGTGCCTTCCTGGTCGAGGCGCGGGACGGCGGCGAGGCCGGGCAGCGAGGGAGCCCGATCGCGGGAGACCTGCCGCGGCCGGCCGGGGGCGTGTGCGGTCCATCGGGCGCCTCGGGGAGACGGGAGCCGGCGCCGGGGCCCCGCCGGTGGCGGGTCGGACGGTGACGGCAGGCGTTCCGCGGCGCGGAGGCGAGACCGGTTCCGCCCTGGGCCGGGAACTGGGGGCGCCCCGGCCCCAGTGGCTCGAGAGCGCTTGGCCGGTGTGTGCCCGGTCGTCGCGAGCGATCGGCACGAAAGGGGTGGCGCGGCTACGGTCGTCAGCCCGGACGCTTTCGCGCGCGCCCGCCCGGCCGGTTGCGGCGGAGGCCGGAACGCGGGGCGCCAGGACCCGCGGAGGTTCGCCGGCGCGCCGGCTCGGACGCTGGTGCCTCCCTGGTCGAGGCGCGGGACGGTGGCGAGGCCGGGCAGCGAGGCAGCGATCAGGAGAGAACTGCCGCGGCCGGCCGGGGGCGTGTGCGGCCGATCGGACGGCGCAGGGACATGATAGCCGGGCCGGCCCCGCGTTCTCGGCGGGGCGGGCGACGAAGACACGCGTTCCGCGGCGCAGAGGCGCGGCCGGTTCCGCCCGGAGGCGGGGAGCGTTCACCGGCGCACGGGCGCGGGGAGGGCGGGGCGATCCCGAAGAGCACCCCGCACCGGGCCAGAGCCAGCGCGGCGGACGGAGCGCCGGATCGACGCCGTTGCGAGGGCGAGGCACCCGGTCGCGCCCGAGGGGTCGCGGCGGGTCGCGCGGCGACCGGCCGACCGCCGGTCCGATGCGTGGACGGGCGATCCGCGGGACCTCGGCGCGACCGCGACACCCGGGCCGCGTCTCGGCCTCCTCGCGCGGCGCGAGGCCGCCTCGCCCGCCTCTCGCCAGGACGCCTGTTAGGTGGGCGGCTTCGCCGGGCCGAAGAGGGCGATCTCGACATCGTCGAGCACGGCGAGGCCGTGCCCGATCATGGTCTCGAGCTCGCCCAAGAGGTGGTCGATCTTGGCGGCCTCGTCGACGATCTCGACCAGAAGCGGCAGGTCCTCGGCGATCTCCAGGATCCCCGGTCGGTGGAGCTGCGTGAAGCGGCCGAAGCCCATGGCGCCGCGGAAGACCGTGCCGCCGGCCAAGCCCAGCTCGCGAGCGCGCTGCAAGACGGCCTCGAACAAAGGCCGGCCGCCGTGCCGTGCTCGCTCGCTCACGAAGACCCGGAGGCGGCGGGCGGGACGCAGCGCGGGCACGGATCGCCTCCTAGATCCGGTTGACGAGGACGGCCGCCAGATGGCCGAGCCAGACGGCCAAGAGGCAGACCACGACCGACAGGATAACGTTGGCGGCCGCTTCGCGGAAGTTGCCGGTCTGGACCAGCACGAGCGTCTGCAGGCTGAAGGAGGAGAAGGTCGTGTAGCCGCCGCAGAAGCCGACCATCACCGCAAGGCGCAGCTCCGGGAGGATCGTCACCCGGCCGTCCGGCCCCGTGAGCGTGGCGACCAGCCCGATCAGGAAGCTGCCGCTCGTGTTGGCGAGCAGCGTCGCCCAGGGGAAGAAGCCGAGGCCCAGCTTTGCGAACAGCTCGGACAGCCACCATCGGCAGAGGCTGCCCAGCGCCCCGCCCACCGCCACCCCCAGCGTGTCGACGCCCATGCTACCTTCACCTGCCACCCGAACCGCGGGCGCGAGGATGCCCGGAGCCGCCGCCTCTGTCTGCCCCGCGGCCGCCGGCCGCCCGCGCGGCGAGCTAGTGGCCGACCGACCAGGGTCGGCGCGAGACCCGGGCGCAGGCGTCGCCCACGAGCGCGCGCACCCGCGGGTCGGCCGGCGGGTGGTGATGATGGCCGTGACCG
>JANWZN010000009.1 GCA_025054575.1 Geminicoccaceae bacterium
TCTAAGCCCCTTGGCCGGCCGACGGAGGTCCGCATGCCCGAACTCCTGCTCTGCCTCGATTGGCATCTCGACGGGCCGCCCGATCTCGAGCGGGAGGTGTTCGGGCCGGGTTTCCGGTTCGAGGTGTTCCGCTGGAGCGAGCGCGACCGGGTCCCCGCCGAGCTCCTCGCCGCGGCGCGCGGGCTCTTGTGCAACTACGCGGTCCGGGTGGACGCCGCGCTGCTCGCCCGCATGCCACGGCTTCGGGTCGTGACCCGCTGCGGGGTCGGCTTCGACAATATCGACATCGAAGCCGCGGGACGCGCCGGCGTGGCCGTCCTCAACGTGCCCGACTACGGCACGATGGACATCGCCGACCACGCCATCGGCCTGGCCCTCGCCTTCCTGCGCGGCATCTCGTTCTACACGAGCGCGCTGCACGAGGATCCGGTCGGCAACTGGACGTTTGCAGCCGCTCCCACCGTCCGCCGACTCGCTACGCTGACCTTCGGGGTGGTCGGCCTCGGGCGGATCGGCACCGCCACGGCACTGCGGGCCAGAGCACTCGGTATGCGCGTCCTCTTCTACGACCCCTATCGGCCGACCGGCACCGAGCTCGCGCTCGGCATCGAGCGGCGCGAGCGCCTCGAGGATCTGCTGGCCGAAGCCGACGTGGTTTCGATCCACACCCCGCTCACGCCCGAGACCCGGGGCATGATCGGTGCAGCGGCGCTCGCCGCGATCAAGCCGGGCGCGATCCTCATCAACACGGCACGCGGCCCGATCGTCGATCTCGACGCGGTGCTCGCAGCACTGCGCTCGGGCCGGCTCGCCGGCGCCGGCCTCGACGTCCTGCCCGAGGAGCCGCCCTCCCCCGACCATCCCCTGATCCGCGCCTGGCGGGAACCCGGCTCGCCCTTGCGCCACCGGCTGATCCTCACCCCGCACGCCGCCTGGTACACGCCCTCCGGGGTCATCGACGTGCGGCGCAAGTCGGCGGTCGCGACTCGAGCGTTTCTCGAGACCGGCCGCTCGCGCGATCTGGTCAACGAACCGTTCCTCGATCGTGCCGCGGCGGCAGCACGGCTCGCTTCGGGAGGGCCCGCATGAGCACGGAAGATCGCCTCGACGCCTGGCTCGCCGAGCAGGAGGGCGCGATGCTCGCGCTGCTCGAGCGGATCGTGAACATCGACAGCGGCTCGCACGACCATGCCGGGGTCACGGCGGTAGCCGAGACGATCGCGGCCTTTCTCGAGGGTGAGGGCGTGGCCTGCGAATGGCTCCGCCAGAGCCGCTCGGGCCACATCCTGCGTGCCCGGGTAGAGGGGCCCGGCAACGCGCCGGTGCTGCTCATGGGCCACTGCGATACGGTGTTCCCGGCGGGCGAGGCGGCGCGGCGGCCGTTTCGGATCGCCGACGGGCGCGCCTACGGGCCCGGCGTCGCCGACATGAAGGCCGGGCTCGTGATGAACGCCTTCCTGCTCGCGGCTTTCGCCCGCCACGGCGGTCTCCCCTGCCCGCTCCTCGGCCTTTTCACGAGCGACGAAGAGATCGCGAGCCCGGTGAGCCGGCCGGTGATCGAGGCCACCGCCAAGGGCTGCCGGGCGGTCTACAACGCCGAGCCCGGTCGGCCCTCCGGCAATGTCTGCAACGCCCGTAAGGGCGGGGTCTTCGCCAGCTTGCGGATCGAGGGTCGCGCGGCGCATGCCGGCTCGGCCTGGGCCGAGGGCCGCAGTGCGGTCCTCGAGCTCGCCCACAAGACGATCGCGCTCGCAGCACTCAGCGATCCCGCGCGCGGGATCACGGTCAATGTCGGGATCGTGCGCGGCGGCCAGTCGGTCAACACGGTGGCCCCTTGGGCCGAGGCCGAAATCGATCTGCGCTACGTCGCACTGGCCGACCGCGGCCCCCTGCTCGCCTCGGTCGAGAGGATCGTCGGCCAATCGACCGTGCCCGAGACGCGCGCGCGCTTCGCGATCGAGGGAGAGTTCCTGCCGCTCGAGCCGTCGCCGGCCTCGGACCGGCTGCTCGCGATCTATCGCGAGGCGGCGCGTGCGGTGGGCTTCACGGTCGAGGGCGAGTTCTCGGGCGGCTGCGCCGATTCGGGTTTCACCGCCGCTTTGGGCGTGCCGACCCTCTGCTCGACCGGTCCCGTGGGCGGCAAAGGGCACACTCCCGAGGAGTACATGGAGATCGCCACACTCGTGCCGCGGGCGCGCGCGCTCGCCCGCGCGATCCTGGCCACGCCACCCGCCTGAGCGATCAATACAATCCCGGCAAGCCCGAGGGGGGCACCACGACCAGAGGCTCGGGGGCCGGCGCTGGCTCGGCCGTCGGCGGTTCGGGTTCGAGCGGCTCTTCCAGCGGCGCCACGGGCCGCGTTACGCGCACGGGAATACCGCGGCGGGCCACGAGCTCGGCCTCGACCAGATCCCAATCGACCCGGTCGATCTCGCTCGCGGCCCTGCGCCGGACGAGCGCCAGCACGGCCTCGTCAATGGCACCCGGACGCGGCGTGAAGGCGTAGGTCTCTTCGAGTTCCTCGAGCTGACCGAAATCGGGGTGTGCTTCGAGATAGAGCTCGCCCTCGTGCCAGCCGACCTTCACTTGCTGCTCGACGACCGTCACCCGCGTGCCGATCGGCACCTCCTCGAAGAGGCGCTCGACCGCCGCGGGATACATGCGGATGCAGCCTCGGCTCACCCGCCGGCCGACGCCGTAGGGCTTGTTGGTACCGTGGATCAGATAGGTCGGCCAGCCGAGATAGAGGGCGTGCCGGCCGAGCGGGTTGTCCGGGCCCGGCGGGACCACGGGCGGGAGTTCCGGCCGGTCGGCGCGGGTGCTCGCGGTCGGGTACCAGGTCGGGTCTTTTTGCTTGCGGACCACCCGCGTCTCGCCCACGGGCGTATCGAAACCCTCGCGGCCGACCCCGATCGCGTGTCGGCGCACGGGCCCGCCGCGCGGGAACCAGTAGAGGCCGAGCTCGGCCTTGTTGATGACGATGCCCTCGCGCGGGCCCTCCGGCAACAGATGCGCCTTGGGCAGCAAGATCAGCCGATCCGCGCCCGGGATCCAGGGATCGACCCCGGGGTTGGCGGCCGAGATCGCGAGGATGCCGACATCGTTGGCCACCGCGATGTCGAGCAACGTGTCGGCGTGCTCGGTGAGGTGCCAGCGCAGCGCGCCGATCAGGTCGCCGGTCCGGCGATCCTGGGCCACGGGCGCACGCGCTCGCGCCGCCAGGCCGAGGGCGGCGAGACCCAGGAGCAGCGAACGGCGGGCGAGCACAGCGGGGCCGAGCGCGCGATCGAGCCCCGGCCCGGTCGAGCCGGGGCTCGATCTCCTCAAGAGATCACTTGCGCAGGCCAGCGCGGAAGATCCGGTCGGCCTTCTCGCCGGCGATCTGCGCGTCCTGCGCCGCCCGCTGGGCGTCGGCTGCCGCCTGGCGCGAATTGGCCTCGGCCGCGGCTGCCTTCTGCTCGGCGCTCTGGGCGATCGCCCGGACCCCGGCGATCTCCTGCCGCAGGGTCTCGATGTCGCCCTTAGTGGCGCAGCCGCCCAGCAGAACGAGCGGGGCAGCGGCCGCGAGCAGTGCGATCCTCTTCATCGTGCTTCCTCCTCCTTCGATGATGATCGTCGAGACGGACCGGATCGCGCGGGAGCCCGCCGCGACCCACTCAGGGATGGATGTCGATGGGCGTGCCGGGAACGACGCTCGCCCACAAGATGTCCATCTCTTCGTCGGTCACGGCGATACAGCCGCGGGTCCAATTGAACAACCAGTGATCTCTGCGGAATTGCCTCGCGATCGCCGGGTCGAGCCCGTGGATCATGATGTCGCCCCCGGGCCGCACGCCCAGCCGGCGCGCGCGTTCGCGATCCTGCTCGTTCGGGTAGGAGATCCGGATCGCCTTGTAATAGTAGCTGTTGGGCACGAAGTCCGAGAGTTCGTAACGTCCCTCCGGCGTCCGCCCGTCGCCCTCGCGGACCTTGTGTCCCTCCGGCCGGCGACCGAGCGCCACGCGGCAGCTCCAGACCACGCGGTCCTCGACGATCAGCTCCAGCACCCGGGCCCGCTTCTTGACCTCGACCCGCTCGACGCGCGGCAGCCCCGCGACCGCGGAAGCGGGCGCGACCAGGGTCGAAGCGAGCAGCGGCAGGAGCGCGCGGCGCGTCGGCATCGGTGATCGACAGGATCCGGACGTGCAGGTCCCGAACGACCCGGATGATAGGGTGCACGGACCGATCTTCAAGAAGAACCGGGCGCGATCGCAGGGACTTGCTGCACAGCAGCAACGGCGCCCGAGGCCACGCGGGCGGCACCGTCCGGGCCGAGCGCGTCGGTCGTCGAGCCGAGCGGCGGCAACCAGCGTCGCCGGGGGCCGGCGAACGGCAACGTACAGGCGAACGGATCGTTCCCCTCGACGCGGAAGCTCGCCTCGCCCCCGAGCTCGAGGAGGGCGAAGGCGCCGGCCGGCGCCGGCGCCGTCGTGAAGGTTTCGGTCAGCGACTGGAGCGTGAGGTGGGCGATGCCGTCGACCAGGGTCAGGCTGTTCCAGTGGACGTGCCCGGCCACACAGAGAAGCGGGACCGGACAGCGGGCGAGCGCCGAGCGGATCGCGGGCTGCTCGTCGTAGCGCGCGAGCTCGGGCTGGCGCTCGAAATAATAGTTGCCGGTCTGTGCCTGACCCGAAAGCGGCACGTGGGTCGCCAGCAGCACCGGCCGATCGGCGGCGGCGAGCGTCGCTTCGAGCCAGGCGAGGTCGCCCTCGGCCAAGGCGAAGCCACGATTGGGGGCGAGCCGTGCGTCGGCTTGCCAGACGATCAGGAGGAGGCCGGGCAGGTCGAGGATACGGTGGCGCATCGGCTGGCCGAGGAGCGCACCGTTCTCCTCGGCCGGGAGGTAGACGAGATCGTGGTTGCCGCACAGGCTCGCTACGGGTGACGCGAGCGCCCGCAGCGCGTCGGCCACCTCGGCCATGCGGCGGCGATCTAGGTCGGGTGCCTCGTCCGAGATCCGGTCGCCGAGCTCGAGCACGAGATCGGGGGCACTCGCGCGCACGAAGGCCGCGAACCGCTCCAGGAGCGGCAGAGCCGCCGAGCCGCGCTTGGTCGGCAGATCGGGGCCGTGATGGATGTCGGTGATCAGGGCGATGCGGGTGGTCGGGTGCATGCTCGCTCCTGCCTTGCGATCTCCGCCCTGTGCGATCGCACCAGCGGCGACAGGGTCGCGACGGCATGGTGACGGTTCGTCGGGAACGGGCGATCCTCCGCCGACCGTGGCCCGCGCGCCACGGCCCAAGGCCGGGCGGCGCGGCGCAGCGTCGGCGCGGCTTCCCGGCCGCTCGTCCCGGCCTTAGGCGCGAGGGGCATGACCTGCGCCACGATCCGCCTCGGCCCTTGGGTCGAGCTCGTCAACCCGGACGGCCGTCTCGAGGTCTTGTTGCTCGCCGATCACGCCGGCAACGCCGTTCCGGCGGAGCTCGACGACCTCGGCCTGCCGGCCGAGGAGCGGGCTCGCCACATCGCCTTCGACATCGGCATCGCGCCGCTTGCCCGCCGGCTCGCCGCTCTGCTCGACGCGCCCGCGCTCTTGAACGGGTGTTCGCGGCTCGTGATCGATCCGAACCGCCGTCCGGGCGAGCCCTCCTCGATCCCGGAGCGCAGCGACGGCACGCTCGTGCCGGGCAATCTCGGCTTGGATCCGGCAGCCCGAGCCGAGCGGGTCCGACGCTTCTTTCTCCCCTGGCACCGGGCGATCGCCCGGCGGATCGCCGCCGCTCGACGGGTCGGGATCTTCCCCGTGCTGCTCTCGCTGCACAGCTTCACCCCGCGCCTCGGCGGGGTCGACCGCCCCTGGCAGGTGGGCGTGCTATGGCGCGGCGACGATCGCCTCGCCCGGCCGATGCTCAACGCGTTGCGTGCCCGCGGCGATCTCGTGGTCGGCGACAACGAGCCCTATTCGGGCAAGGACGCTTTCGGATACACGGTCGAGTTCCACGCCCAGCGGACCCGTCTGCCGCATCTCATGCTCGAGATACGCCAAGACGAGATCGATACGGTCGCCAAGGCCGAAGCCTGGGCCTCGCTCCTGGCCGGGCATCTTCAGCCGCTGCTGGCCCGGGCCTTGAGCCTCGGTCTGTGGGAGGGTCCGACCCTGCCGCGGTCGTGGAAACATCCGACCGGCGGGGGCTCCTCGCGCCAGGCGCGGCACGACCGCAGCTGACCGGCCCTGGGGTCGGACTCTCAGCAGGTTCCCTTCTTGGCCTGGCCGGGCGGGCAGAAGCGACCCCGCTCCTCGCCAACCGTGACCCGAACCGGTGGCGGGTCGACCGTGACATCGGCGTTCCGCACGCGCGCCGTGCAAGCGGTCGATGCGAGGAAAAGGGAAACCAGCACAACGAGGCGCATGAGCGAGGGCTCCCCCGGCGTTTCGCGCCCAATCTAGCCCGCGCTGCCTAACATCCGGTGACCGACGTGGCCCGACTGGCCGCCGACGCGCCGCGCGGCGGTCGGGTGGGGCGAGCGATGGGTCTCGAACCCACGACCTCCAGGGCCACAACCTGGCGCTCTGACCAACTGAGCTACGCCCGCCATCCGCTCGGCTTCTGACCGAAGCACCCGGGGTCGTCAAGCCGGACCGCTGATTGGTCGTGGTCGCACTGCCTAGTGTTCGGGCATTTTGCCTAAACAATCGGCAGCCGTAACGCGACCCATCGCCCGGCTGGGGCCGGAGCTTGCCGAACATCGCTTGGCACGGCACCTGCAACGACAGGTCCAGTGAAGGCCGGGCCGCTCGGCGGCCCGCCGAGCCGGGGTGTCGCCGCATGAAAAAGATCGAGGCTGTCATCAAGCCGTTCAAGCTCGACGAGGTGAAGGAGGCACTCCAGGAGGTCGGCCTCAAGGGTATGACCGTGACCGAGGTCAAAGGTTTCGGTCGCCAGAAGGGGCATACCGAGCTCTATCGCGGGGCCGAGTACGTGGTCGACTTCTTGCCCAAGGTGAAGATCGAGGTCGTGGTCGAGGATTCGCTGGTCGAGCGCGCGGTCGAAGCCATTCAGCAGGCGGCCCGCACCGATCGAATCGGCGACGGCAAGATTTTCATCATCCCGATCGAGGACGCCATCCGGATCCGCACCGGCGAGCGCGGTTCCGACGCGCTCTGACGTTTCCGTTTCTCGTCCGAACAACCGACGCTGCGCGAAGGCGTCGGCCGGGCCAGGCCCCGGCCACGGGGCATCGTCAACCGAGCAACGAGGAAGAAGGTCGATGAGCTTGGGGTGCAAGACGTCCGCGGACGTCATGAAGGCGATCAAGGAGCACGGCGTGGAGATGGTGGACATCCGGTTCACCGACATGCCGGGCATGTGGCAGCACACCTCGTACCCGGTCCAGTGCTTCGATCAGGAGGCGATCGACGAAGGTCTCGGGTTCGACGGCTCCTCGATCCGCGGCTTCAAGGTCATCAACGAGTCCGATATGTTGTTGATGCCGGACCCGACCACCGCCTTCATCGACCCCTTCTTCCAGCACAAGACGCTGGTGATGATCGCCGACGTCAAGGATCCGGTTACCAAAGAGTTCTATTCGCGCGATCCACGCGGGGTCGCGAAGAAAGCCGAGGCCTACCTCAAGAGCACCGGAATCGCCGATACGGCCTATTTCGGCCCTGAAGCCGAGTTTTTCGTGTTCGACAACGTTCAATACGGCACTGGCCAGTACCATTCCTCCTACCTCGTCGATTCGGCCGAGGGGCACTGGAACACCAACCGGGCCGAGGGTCCCAATCTCGGCTACAAGGTCCGGCCCAAAGAGGGCTACTTCCCCTGCCCGCCCAACGACACGCTCCAGGATCTGCGTGCCGAGATGGCGATGACGATGATCCAGTGCGGGCTCGTCGTCGAGTGCCAACACCACGAGGTCGCGACCGCCGGCCAGTGCGAGATCGACATGAAATTCGACTCGCTGCTGGCGATGGCCGACCACCAGATGCTTTACAAGTACATCGTCAAGAACGTCGCGCGGAAGCGGGGAAAGACCGCAACCTTCATGCCCAAGCCGCTCTACGGTGACAACGGCTCGGGCATGCACTGCCATCAGTCGATCTGGAAAGACGGCAAGCCGCTCTTCTCGGACCCAGCCGGCTATGCCGGTCTGTCGCAGATCGCCCGCTGGTACATCGGCGGCCTCTTGCGGCACGCGCCGGCGATCCTCGCCTTCGCCGCACCGACGACCAACAGCTATCGCCGGTTGGTCCCCGGCTACGAGGCGCCGGTCAACCTCGCCTGGTCGCTGCGCAACCGCTCGGCCGCCTGCCGCATCCCGATGTACAGCGAGAGCCCGAAGGCCAAGCGGGTCGAGTTCCGCTGCCCGGATCCGTCCTGCAACCCGTATCTCGCCTTCGCGGCGATGCTGATGGCCGGGATCGACGGTATCAAGAATAAGATCGATCCGGGCGAGCCGGTCGACAAGAACATCTACGACCTGCCACCGGAAGAGGCTGCGCTGATCAAGCAGGTCCCGGGCTCGCTCGCCGAGAGCCTAGCAGCGCTCGAAGCGGATCACGAGTTCCTGCTCGAGGGTGGTGTCTTCACCCCCGACCTGATCGCGACCTACATCGATTACAAAAAGAGCGCGGAGGTGGACCCGATCCGGCTGCGGCCGCACCCCTACGAATTCTTCCTTTACTACGACTGCTGAACACTGTTCCCCGGTGCCGCAGTGCGGGGCCCCTCGCGGGCCCCGTCATCGTTTTCTGCGCGCGATCGGCCCCGGCAAGAGGCGGAGGCTGACGGGCAGCTGGTCGACATACTGGCCCTCGAGGACCGCCCGCTGGCGGGGGATCAGCCCGTAGACGGTGAGCCGCGTCGGCCGGCGGCCGTCGTTCTCGGCCTCGACCGCTGCCCCCTCCCGCCCGCCGTCGCCCCACGGACGGCGATGGCCCGGATCGGCGTAGAGCCGATAGCGCAGTCTTCCGCCCGCAGGGCCGACGAGCTCGCGTTCGGGGCCGCCCGGGATCGCCACCGCGAAGCTGGTCGGCCGATCGCAGCGGACGACGATTTCACCCTTGCCGAAGCTCTTGCGGGACAGATCGATCCGGCCGAAGGCGACCGGGCGGACGTCGACCGAGCAGTCGGCGGCGATCGCCGGCGTTGCGGCCAGAAGGACGATCAGCGCAGCGAGCCGCCACCGGATCATCGGCACGCGATGGTCCCGAGATCGGGCAGGAGCTCGCCCTCGGCGCCGGCCGGGAGCGCGCAGCGCACGATGGCGCCGGCAGCGAGCCGAGCCTGGAGCTCGACCGGTCGGTCGAGCGGCCCCTCGACCTGGGCGAAGCCGTCCCGGCCGAGGAGGGCGGTGGTCGTGCCGTCGGCGCTCGCGAGCTCGAGCCCGGCCGGCAGCGGGCGGCCGTCGGGCCCGCGCAGGATCGCGGTCGCCTGGCGTCGCCGGTCGACGGGAAAGCCGATGCGGACCCCGCTGCGGTCGTAGGGCACGGCTGCGACCTCGGTCTTGGCGATACCCGCTTCGAGCGGCAGATCGTCGAGTTCGAGGCGGACCTTGTTGACCTCGTAAGGCCGCAGACCGGGCAGCAGGAGCTTGCCGTCGGCATCGGTCCGGCCGACCTCGCGATTGTCGAGGTACACTCGAACGTTGGGGAAGCCGGGGACGTCGACGAGGCCGAAGGCCTGCCCCAACCGGCGCGAAGCGCGCAGCGTGCCGTCGACCAGTGCCAAGCTGCCCTCGACCCCGAGGCGGGCCCGGTTCTCCTCGTCGAAGCGCTCGGCATCGAGCGCGACCGCGCCGAGGCTGCCCTGGTAGCTCACGCGCGCATCGTAGCTGCGGGGCGCATCGCCCACCTCGGCAGCCAGGCGCACATCGAAGCCGAGATCGGAAGCGCCGCGGGTCCGGCGATATTGGATGCGGCCGTTCTGGCGCTCGTCGCGCAGCCGCGCCTCGGCCGTCACGCTGCTCTGCGGGCCGAGCGGGACGGTGTAGATCGCGGTCACGGCCAGGTCCCGATCCGGCCGTATGGTCTGGCCGGCATTCACGAGCAGGGTGCCCGGTCCGATCGGGAGCGACCAGGAGGCGGCCGCGATCGTTCGATCCTCGCGACCCTCGTTGTCCTCGTTGGCGAGCAGAAGGCCCAGTCGGCCGACGGCGCCGAGATCGACGCCGAGATTGACCTGGTCGACGCGCCGGGTGTCGGCGCGGCCCCCGAGCTCGCGCCAGTCATCGCTCGTCAGGCGGGTGCGGGCGCCGAAGCTCCAATCCCGGCCGAGATATTCGTAGGCGAGCTGGCCCATGAGGCCCGGCCCGTCGTCGGCGTCGTGGCTGGCGCCGAGCCCGGCCGTGAGCGTGCCCCACAAGCCCAGGCGCAGAGCACCGCCCAGAACGAGACCCTGGCGCTCGGCCTGGACGACGGCGCGGACCTCGCCCGTGAGCTCGTCGGTGAGCCCGTAACGATGGGTTGCGGAGAGCAGCGCATCGCCGTAGCGGAAGCTCTCGCGGCCGTAGCGGCGGCGCTCGAAGCCCGCCTCGTAAGAATAGTCGTGCAGGCCGGCCTTGAGGTTGCGCGCACTCACGTAATAGGGCTGGGTGACGATCCGCTCGCGGCCCAGCAGATCGGTGACGCGGAGCTGAACCTCGCCGGCCCCGGTCACGACCGGCAGGTTCTGGAAGCGGAACGGTCCCGGCGGCAGCTCACCGGTCGAGCGCTTGAGATTGTCGATGAAGACCTCGACGACCGAGGATTGCTCGACCAGGCCGCCGATCGCCGGCAGGGGGAAGGTGACGAAGCCCGGGTCGGTGGCGAAGTTGGTGGCCCACTGGAGGCCGCCGAAGCGAACCGGTGCCGCGAAGCTCCCTGCGCCAGTGAGGCTGTCGCCGATCCGCAAGGACGCTCGCCATTCCGGAAAATCCTTGGTGAACCGGCTCTCGAGGCGGATCGCCTCGGGATCGTCGAGGAGATCGTCGAAGAGCGCGCTCGTCGTGAGCACGCCCGGAGGGCCGAACAGGCCGAGCTCGACGAGCCCGTCGATCCGCTCCTCGACCCCCTGACCCACGGTCGCGAGCAGATCGTAGTCGAGAAAGGCGCCGACGCCCGTCGAGGGCGGTGGCCCCGGCTCCGGACCCTCCTCGAGCGCGAAGGTCTCGAACGCCTCGGCCGGGAGGTCGAGGGCGAGCGTCAGCGCCTCGCGATCGAGCAGGACGCGGGTGGCACCCAGTCGGTCTAGCGGCACGAACGGCTCGCCCTGGAGGGTGAGCACGTCCGCAGGATCGATCCGCACCCGCCAGAGCCGGAGCTGGGCGACGGCCAAGGCGAGTCGGCCGCTCCCCGGCTCTTCGGCGACCAGGCTACCCGGCGACACCTCCTGGCCGTTCAGGGTCACGGCCAACACCCACTCGCGCCAGCCCTCCTCGGTCAGCGGCGGCTCGATCGGGTCGCGGCGCAGCTCGCGGCGCGGCGGCACGAGCGGACCCGGCTCGCCGACCGGCGGGGTGACGAGCGCTCCCGGCGGCGGCAAAGGCAGCCGGCTGCGGCGCAGCGCCGGTGCTGCGGGCACCGGGTGATGCTCGGTCGGCGCGCTGGTCGCGGCGGGTGCGGGCGGCGTCGCGTCGGGCGCCGCCTCCTCCGCCGAAGACGCGGCAGGCTCTTGGGGTACCGATGGTACGGCGGTCGGTCCGGCCGCAGCACGCTCCGGCAACGGAACCGCCCCGTCTCCCTGGCGGTTGGCGACGATTAGGCGCAGCAAGCGCGCGTCGGCCGGTGTGGCAGTTCCGCTCGCGCGCTCCAGCGCGTCCTCGGGGCCGCTCGCCGACAGCCCGGACCAGAGGGCGAACAGGCCGGCCGCTCCCGCGAGGCTAGCCGCCCTGAAGGGGGACGACGAGGTCGAGATCGCCAAGGTTGGTCTCGGCGCGCAGGGCCAAGGCGCGCGTGCCGTCGAGCCGGAGCCCGGCCAACGACCAGCGATGCGAACGGCCGGCCAGCACATAGGTCGGGCCGTCGCCGACCGGCACGGCACGGCCGCCCAGAACGAGCTCGAGACGGCGGACGTGGAGGTGGGCGCGACCACCGTTCGCGACGACCAGGCTCGGGCCGTCGGCGCCGCGCTCGGCCGTCCACCGCGGCTCGGCGCGGGCATCGGGCGGGGTCACGAACACCGGCAGGCTGATTCGCAACGCCAGACGGACACCCCCCGCGCCCTCGGTCTGCGGTACCTCCGTGACCAGGACACGATAGGTCTCTTCCACCGCCGGCGGCTCGGTGCTGCGGCGCGCCACGCGAACGATCTGCCGCTCGCCCGCTGCCAGTCGGACCATCGGTGGGACCGCGACGATCGCCCTGGTCGGCTCGAGCTCCTCGCTCGCCGGGCCGGACCGCCAGGCGAAGGTCTCGACCTGCAGCAAGAGCGGCGCGTCGCCGTCGTTGGTGACCGTAAGGGCGGCTGCCGGTCGGCCGGGCACCAGCTCGAGCCGGGTGGGCGAGACCCCGAGGGTCGCCGCCCAGGGCCCTTCGCCCGAGACGTTCGAGACGACCACGAGCCCGACTAGAAGAAACCGGCACCACCGCATGGCGCGGCTCAAAAGCGAAGGGTGATCGTGATCGTGTCGCTGTAGCTGCCCGGCGGAACCGATTGGTTTCTCGGGATCCGGCCGTAGACGGGCACCGAGCCGTTGCCGGCCGCGAGGAGCTGCTGCGCGTTGGCCTCGCTTCCCGATCCCCACCTGAGGGTACGACCTGCGTTCCGGAAAATCTCGTAGACGAGGAAGTTGCTACCGGACCTCATCCGTCGCTGGGTACCATTCGCGTTCTGCCCGTTGTCGAGCTCGAAGGTGAGCGTACCGGTCGGGCAGTTCGTGTAGTCGATCTGCCCCTGGGCATCGAGATCGGTCGACTGTCCGGAGCCGTAGGCCCTGAACGCCAGGGTACCGCCCGAGATCGAGCAACTGCTCTCGACGGTCGCCGTGACCGTCAAGGTTCCGGTCACCGTCTGCGTCTGCGTCTGGGCCGCGGCCGTAAAAGCGCACGCCCAGCTCGCCACGAGCCCTGCCGCGGCGATCCCGATCCTCCTCCGAGCCATGATCCTGTCTCCCTTCGCGTTGCGTTGGCGAGGGCTCGACGTTCCTTGGTCGCGCAAGGCGACGCCCGCGAAGATACCTTTATGGTTGAGCAAAATCAAGGATACTCTCGCTTTGGGAGAGACGCTCTGGCCGCGCGTGCCGCTCGACCGCCGCCGCGAGGCTCGCGCCGTCGATCGGCTTGGTGAGACAGCCGTCCATGCCGGCCGCCCGACAACGCTGCTCGTCGCCAGGCATCGCATTGGCGGTCACCGCGACCACCGGGACGCGGGCCTTGCCAAGATCGGGCAGGGCGCGGATCCGCCGGGTCGTCTCGAGCCCGTCGAGCCCCGGCATCTGCATGTCCATGAGCACGAGGTCGAAGGGCTCGGCGGCCAGGCGAGCGAGCGCCGCCTCGCCGCTCTGCACGCTCGCGACACGGTGACCGGCGCGCTCGAGCAGCAAGCCGAGCAGCCTGCAGTTGAGGGGATTGTCGTCGACCACGAGGATCCGCAGCGCCGGTCCGCCTCGCTCGACCAGGCTGTGGCGGGTCACGATCGCAGAGGGTGGCCCGCCGCGCAGCGCCCGCAGGCAGGCCATCAAGGTCTCGGCTGCGAGCGGCTTTTCGAGATAGGCAGCGAACCCGGCCGCTTCGGCTCGCCGCGCGTCGCCTCGCAGACCGGCCGGTGCGGCGAGCACGAGGCGGGTTGCGGCCAGTGCCGGCGCGTTGCGGATCCGTTGGGCGAGCTCGGCCGGCTCGGGGTCGCGGAGTTGGGCGTCGATCAAGGCGAGATCGAAGGGCGATCCCCGGTCGGCCGCCTCGTTGAGGAGCGCCAGCGCCTCCCGCCCGGTGGCCGCGGTCCGCACGGTCATGCCCCACAGACTCGCGAGATCGCGCATCGCGGTGCGGGTGCGCTCGAGCGGGTCGGCGATCAAGAGCTGAGCGCCGGCAAGCGCTGGAGCAATTTCCGATTGAGTACCGGCTCGTCCGACCGGCAGGCCGACCGGCAGCGCGATTGAGAAGGTCGTCCCGACACCCGGCCGGCTCGTGCAAGCGAGCGTGCCCCCCATCGCCTCGACGATCCGGCGTGCCAGAACGAGCCCGAGGCCGCTCCCACCATAGAGCCGCCCAGTCGCGGCCGAGGCCTGCGCCCAGGGTCGGAACAGCCGCGCCAGCTCGGCTTCGCCGATGCCGGGCCCGGTATCGGTTACCGAGAGCAGGAGCAGGACGTCGCGCTGCCCGAGCGTGCGCGCACGGATCGCCAGGCCGACGCGGCCGCGCTCGGTGAACTTCACCGCGTTGCCGAGCAGGTTGAGGAGGACCTGCCGGAGCCTGCCCGGATCGACCAGCACGCGTTCGGGCACCGAGCGATCGACCGCCAGCTCGACGGTCAGGCCCTTCTGCCGAGCGCGCGGCGCGACCAGGGCGACCACCCGCTCGACGAACGGCCGCGGCGCGACCTCGACCGGCGCGAGCTCGAGCCGGCCGGCGTCGATCCGCGAGAGATCGAGAACGTCGTTGACGAGCGTCAAGAGCGCTTCGCCGGAGTCGAGGATCGCCTCGAGATAGCCACGCTGCTCGGCGTCGAGCGGGGTGTCGCGCAAGAGCCGCCCCATGCCGAGCACGCCGTTCAAGGGCTCGCGCAGCTCGTGGCTCATCGTCGCGAGGAAATCGGCGCGCGCTCGCGCGACCGCCTCGGCCCGCCGAGCGCGCCGGCGCAGACAAGAGCGCTCACGCCGCACGATGCGCTCGCGGCGCGCCGTGCCGTCCCCGTTCCCGCCCCTCGCCCCGGTCATGCCCGTCTCCTGCGCCCTGTCGGGCGTCGAGACGGACCTTACACCGCTCCTAGCCGGCGGCTGTGGGAAAAACCAACCAGGGCGGGATTCCGGAGAGCTAGGCTCCCGTTTTGCGCGAGCGCTACACGCGCCCGCCTCACTCCTTGACCGCGCCCGTGAGGCTCGAGACGTAGTACTCGACGAAGAACGAATAGAAGAGCGCCACCGGGATCGAGCCGAGCAGGGCACCGGCCATCAACGAGCCCCAGTGGTAGACATCGCCTTCTACGAGCTGGGTCAGGACGGCGACCGGGACCGTCTTCTTCTCTGCCGACTGGATGAAGGCGAGTGCGTAGATGAATTCGTTCCAGGACAGCGTGAAGGCGAAGATACCAGCCGAAATCAGGCCTGGCACGGCGAGTGGTAGCGTGATCTTCCACAAGATTTGCAACCGAGTCGCTCCGTCGATCAGAGCGCATTCCTCGAGCTCGTAGGGAATCGACTTGAAATAGCCGATCAAGAGCCACGTACAGAACGGGATGAGGAAGGTCGGGTAGGTGAGAATGAGCGCCATGGGGCTGTCGAACAGCCCGAGCTGGAAGACCATGGTCGCGAGCGGGATGAACAGGATCGAGGGCGGCACCAAATAGGCCAGATAGATGGCGAGGCCGACCCACTGCGAGCCCTTGAAACGCAGCCGCTGGATCGCGTACGCCGCGAGCACGCTCGCGAAGATCGACAAGAACGTCGAGACGACGGCCACGGTCATCGTGGTGACCAGCCAGCTCGGGTAGTCGGTCTCGAACAGGAGTTTGTTGATGTTGGCGAGCGTCGGAGAGCTCACCCAGAACGGATTGAAGTTCTTGTAGTCGTAGAGCTCCTCGTTCGATTTGAAGGTCGTTATCGCCATCCAATAGAACGGAAACAGCAGGATCACCACGAAGCAGGCGAGCGGCACGTAGATCGTCACGACCCGCCGTGGAAGGCTGGTCCACTCGATCACCCCGGACCGCTCGGCGTAATAGGCCGGGGCCGGTGCGGTCGCGGCCGACTCAGTCATCCTTGCCTCCCTGCTGCCACTTCCGCCGAGCGAGCGCGAAATAGCTGAAGACCGTGGCGAAGACGAGGAACGGGATCATCGAGACTGCGATGGCCGCTCCCTCGCCGAGCTGGCCGCCCGGGATCGCCCGCTGGAAGGCGAGCGTCGCCATCAGGTGGGTCGAGTTGGCCGGTCCACCGCGCGTGATCGCGTAGACGAGCTGGAAATCGGTGAAGGTGAAGATCACCGAGAAGGTCAGGACGACTGCCAGGATCGGCATCAGCATGGGCAGCGTGATGTGCCAGAACCGCTGCCAGGGCGTAGCACCGTCGATCATCGCCGCTTCGTAGAGCGAGGGCGAGATCGTCTGCAGCCCGGCCAGGAGGCAGATCGCGACGAACGGGATCCCGCGCCAGACATTGGCGGCAATCAACGACCAACGCGCGTTCCAGGCGTCGCCCAAGAAATCGATGTACTGGTCGAGCAGGCCGAGGCGATCGACCAAAATATAGGAAATGATGGAGAACTGCGGGTCGTAGATCCACCAGAAAGCGATCGCCGACAGCACGGTCGGAACGATCCAGGGAATGAGGATGATCGCCCGCAGGAACGACTTGAACGGCAAGTGATGATTGAGCAGGAGCGCGAGCCAGAGGCCAAGGACGAATTTCCCGATCGTCGCCACGAGCGTGTAGAAAAACGTCCACCAGACCGCCGTCAGGTAGGTCCGATCCTCCAGTAACGAGATGTAGTTTTCGAGGCCGATCCACTCCCCGGGCCGGCCTATCCGGGTATCGGTGAACCCCAACCAGATGCCGAGACCCAACGGGTAGGTCAAGAACACTAGCAACAGGCCCAACGCGGGCAACATGCAGATGAAGACGAGGAACGGCTTCCAGTCGAAGAGCCGCGCGAGCCAGCTCTGCTCGATCGGCGGGAGAGCCACCCGCTCCGTCCGAGTCGCCACGTCGTCCCCCTGACCTCGTCCCAACCCGCGCGCCCACCGCGCCCGCGACAAGAGGTAGCGCAGCGAGGCCCCGGCGGATAGATCGAAGCGTGCGCCGGGTCGATAGCGGGGAATGCCGAGGGGGGACATGCGCCTGGCGCAGAGCTCGCCCTCGGGCTGTCGACCAGCGCTGCGAGGAGGCGATGCCGGTGTTGGAGACGATCCGGATCGACGGCTCCACGGGTGAAGGCGGCGGCCAGATCTTGCGCACGGCGCTGGCCGTAGCCGCCCTCGCCGCACGGCCGGTCGAGATCGTACGCATCCGCGAGAGACGGCCGATCCCGGGCCTCGCGGCCCAGCACCTGACCGCCGTGCGCGCGCTCGCCGCCTTGTGCGACGCTTCGCTCGAGGGCGATGCGCTCGGCTCGCGCGAGCTCCTGTTCGCGCCGCGCGGGCCGGTCCGTGCGGGCAGCTACACGATCGACGTGGGTGCGGCGCGCAAAGGCGGCAGCGCCGGGGCCGTTTCCTTGGTCCTCCAGGCGATCGCCGTACCCCTGGCACTCGCCCGCGGCAGCTCCGAGCTGCGCCTTTTCGGTGGGACGCACGTCCCGTGGAGCCCGAGCTTCGACTATCTCGCCGAGGTCTGGGCCCCCACCCTCGCCCGGACCGGCCTCGCGATCGGCCTCGAGCTCGAGATCTCCGGCTGGTTTCCGGTCGGACGTGGTGCCGTGCGGGCGCGAATCGAAGGGCGTGCCGGCGCACCACCCTCCCCCGTCTCGCTCATTGAGCGGCCGCCGCTCGGGCGGATCGAGGGGCATGCGCTCGCCGCCAACCTACCGGCCGAGATCCCCCAGCGGATCGCCGACCGTGCTCGCAAGCTGCTCGAGCCCACCGGTGTGCCGCTCGCCATCCGGCCCGAACGGGTCAAAGCCGCCTCGCCAGGTGCGGCCTTGTGTCTGGTCGCGCATCACGATACCTGGCGGGCGGGGTTCGATTCCCTGGGCGCGCCGGGCAAGGCGTCGGAGGTGGTCGCCGAGGAAGCCGCCCACGCCCTGCTCGCGTTCGAGGCCGGCACCGCCGCGCTCGACCGGCACCTGGCCGATCAGCTTCTTCTTCCGCTCGCGCTCGCTTCGGGACCCTCGCGCTTCACCACCGAGACGGCGACCGGCCATCTCGAGACCTGCGCCTGGCTCTTGGCCGAGCTCGGCGTCGCCCGTGTGGTGCTCGAGCCCCGGCCCGAGGGTGGTGTACTCGTCACCGTCGAGCCTCGCGGTCTCGCGATCCCGCACGGCGAGCCCCGCAGCACCCCGCACGTCCGCGCCGCCCAACCGGAGCCCGACGAGGGCGAGCGCGTGCCCCGACGGCGGGAGCATCGCGCCGCTGTCGAGGTCGGCGCGAGCCACGGGCCCCCGCCTCCCGCCCCGATCCCCTGGAACCTGGTCGCGACCGTGCACGCCCAAGCCTGGCGCGAGGCGCTCGGGGTCCTCGGCCGTTACGGGAAGGTCCGCAAGACCCCCTACTACAACGTCGTCGTGATGGCGGTGGACGATCCGAGAGCCGTGGCCGAAGACCTCGCGCGGCGGATCGCGGCCGAGCCAGGGCTCATGAACTTCATCTCTCGCGTCGTGCCGCTCGATGCGGCCCTCGAGCTCGGTCCGCTCGAACAGGCCGAAGAGCGCCTGTTCGCGGCCTTCCTCCCGTTCCTGCCGCGCCTGGCCGGCAAGACCTTCCATGTGCGCGTGCACAAGCGCGGGCCCGGCAAGGCCCTCTCGGCGCACGCGCTCGAACGTGCGCTGGGCGAGCGGCTGCTGCGGGCGCTCGAGGCCGCCGGCACGCCCGGCCGCCTCGCCTTCGACGATGTCGATCTGATCCTGGTCGTCGAGATCGTCGACCAGCGCGCAGGTATCGCCGCATTCGATCGCGACGATCGCGCCCGCTTCCCGTTCCTGCGGCTCGATTGACCGGCTCAGCAGACCGTCGCGGTCCCGAGCATCGCGAGCGCGCCGTCTGGTCCGGTGATCCAGAGGCGAACCGTGCCGTTGCCGGTTTCGGGATCACCGTGGACGGTGAGCTCCTCGCCGGCGAACAGGGGTGCCGTCGCGCGGAAGTCGAAGCGGGCGACGCCCGCATCCGGCCGTTCGCGACGCAGGAGATCGAGCATCAGCGTGGCCAGAAGCGGCCCGTGGACGATCACGCCGCGATACCCCTCGACCTCGGTCGCGTAGCGATGGTCGTAGTGGATGCGATGGCCGTTGTAGGTCAGCGCACTGTAGCGGAACAGGAGGACGGGATCCGGTTGCCAGCGCCGCCGCCACGGGCCGGGCGACGGCGCGAGCGGCGGCGCCGCCGCTTCTTCGGGCCGGGGCAGCTCACGATAGACGATGTCGTGCTCCTCGACCAGTACCGGATGTCCGTCGGCCATGAAGCGATGCTCGACCAGGACGAAGACGAGCGGCCCGCTCCGCCCCTGCTTGAGCGACACCGCGCGCACGGTCGACACGCGTTCGAGCGTCTCGCCGATCCGAAGCGGCCGCTGCCAGGCGAGCCGGCCGCCGGCCCACATCCGCCGCGGCAACGGTACCGGCGGCAGGAAGTCGCCGCGCCGGGGGTGACCGTCGGGCCCGGTTCGGGAGGCCGCCACCACCGGACGGAAGTAGAGATGATGCCAGAAGGGCGGCAAGGGTGCGCCAGGCCCGGGCGGATCCTCGCGGTCGAGCGCGGCGGTGAGGGCGGCTGCCGGCCAGGGATCGAGCGTGTCGACCCGCCGCTCCTCGCGGCCGACCCAGCGCTGCAGCTGGGCGAGATCGAGCCCCTCGCTCACGGTGCCAACGCCCGATCTAGATCGGCCATCAGGTCCTCCACCTCCTCGAGCCCGACCGAGAGCCGAATCAGGTCCTCGCTGACCCCGAGCTTCTCCCGCAGCTCGGCCGGCACCTTGGCGTGGGTGGTCGTGGCCGGATGGGTCGCGAGCGAGCGGGTGTCGCCAAGGTTGTTCGAGATCTTGACGAGCCGCAACCGGTTCAGCGCCGCAAAGGCACGCGCCCGGCCGCCACCCACACGGATCGCGATCATCGTCCCGGGCCCGCTCATCTGGCGTCGGGCGACCTCGGCCTGCGGGTGCGAGGCGAGGCCGGGATAGAGGACTTCCTCGACGCCGGGATGTTCGGCGAGCCACGCGGCGATCCGCTGCGCGCTCGCCTGTTGCGTTTCGACCCGGAGCCCGAGGGTTTCGAGGCCCTTCAAGAGCACCCAGGCGTTGAAGGGCGAGAGGGTCGGGCCCGTGTTTCGAATATAGGGCCGCAGCGTGTCTTTGATGAACGCCGACCCGCCGGCCACGAGCCCGCCCAGGCAGCGGCCCTGGCCGTCGATCAGCTTGGTCGCGGAATAGACCGAGAGGTCCGCCCCAAGCTCCAAGGGCCGCTGCAGCCAGGGTGTCGCGAAGGCGTTGTCGACCACGAGCCGGGCGCCGGCCTCCTTGGCGAGCCTCGCCACGTGGGCGAT
Organism: Geminicoccaceae bacterium; assembly: GCA_025054575.1. Taxonomy (GTDB): domain Bacteria; phylum Pseudomonadota; class Alphaproteobacteria; order Geminicoccales; family Geminicoccaceae; genus JANXAZ01. Next base: position 20,301 of record JANWZN010000009.1, read on the forward strand.
GTCGACGAGCTCCAGCGTGGGGTTGGCGGGGCTCTCCACCAGCACGACATCAGCGGGCCGCGCGAGTGCTCGCTCCCAGCCCTCCCGGTCGGCAGCGCGCACGAGCGCCGTCTCGACCCCGAAGCGCGGCAGAAGGTCGCCAACGATCCACTGGCAGGCGCCGAACAGCGGAGCCGAAGCGACCACGCGAGCACCCGCCCGGAGCTGGCAGAACAGGGCCGCGTGGACCGCGGCCATCCCGGTCGCGACCGCCGCGCAGTCTTCCGCCCCTTCGAGCTGCGCGAACCGCTCCTCGAGCATCCGCACGGTGGGGTTGGCGATCCGCGTGTACTGGTAGCCGACGGCGCGGTCGGCGACCCGCGCCTCCGCTTCTTCGGCGCTCGCGTAGACGAAGCCCGAAGTCAAGAAGATCGCTTCGGAGGTCTCGCCGAAGGCGGACCGCGCCGCTCCACCGTGGACCAACCTGGTGCGCAGCCGCCAGCCCTCGCTCATCGCATCCTCCGCCGCGACGGCCGGCGGTCGGGCCCCGCGGCGCTCCGACCTTTTAGCGGCTTCTTTAACGTGGCCCGCAAGCCGGCCGGCCCAAATCGCCACGTGCCTCGCGCTTGCGCTCGCCGCCTGCGCTTGTCAATCGTGGCGGTCGCGCAGGTCGAGACCGATCGCGTCCTCGAGCCGCTCGAGCCGGTCACGGTCGAGCAGCCGTTCGAGCCCGTCCAAGATGCGCCGCACGAGCCGGGGCCCCTCGTAGACCAGGCCCGTGTAGAGCTGGACCGCCGAGGCGCCGGCACGGATCTTCGCATAAGCGCGCTCGGGCGAATCGATCCCGCCCACGCCCACGAGCGCGAGCCGGCCGCGAACGCGCGCCGCGACCCGACGCAAGAGCTCGGTCGAGGGGGCGAAGAGCGGATCGCCGCTCAGGCCGCCGACCTCCCTCTTGAAAGGCGAGCGCAGCGACTCGGGCCGCGCGGTCGTCGTGTTGGAAATAACGAGACCGTCGATCCCGGCCTCCAGCGCGGTCGCCACGATCGTCGCTTCCTGCCCGTTTTCCAGATCCGGGGCGATCTTGAGGAAAAGCGGTGGTCGCCGCCCCGAGCCGACCCGCTCGCGAAGCCCACGCATCAACGTGGCCAAGAGCGGAGCGAGCCGCTCCGGGCGCTGCCAGTCCCGCAGGCCGGGCGTGTTCGGCGAGGAGACGTTGACGACCAGATAATCGACGAGCGGGGCGAGCCGCTCGATGCCCAAGACGTAATCGGCGATCGGATCGTCACTGTCGCGGTTGACGCCGATATTGGCTCCGACCACACCCGCGGCGCGGTCGCGGCGGGCGAGCCGTGCTGCCACCGCCTCGAGGCCGTCGTTGTTGAAGCCCATCCGGTTGACGAGCGCCCGGTCCTCGACCAAGCGGAAGAGCCGCGGCGGCGGGTTGCCGGCCTGCGGCCGCGGGGTGACCGTGCCGACCTCGACGAAGGCGAAGCCGAGCCGCAGGAGCCCCGCGAAGGCCTCGGCGTTCTTGTCGAAGCCGGCTGCCAGTCCGACGGGGTGCGGCAGCGCGAGGCCGGCGAGGCGGGTGGCGAGCCGCGGTCGAGTTCGGCGAGGGATCGGCGGTGCCATGCGCGCGAGTGCCAGGGCGAGCGCGTGTGCCCGCTCCGGCGGCAGCGGGCGCAAGAGCTCGGCGAGCACGGTCGGTTACGCGCCCCAGGCGATGAAGCCCGGGTTGGCGAAGCCGGGCTTGCCGTAGACGAGCGGCCGGCCATCGACCGTCTCGACCCGGCCGCCCGCCGCAGCGAGCACCGCATGGCCGGCGGCGGTGTCCCACTCCATCGTCCGACCGAAGCGCGGATAGACGTCCGCCCGCCCCTCGGCCACGAGACAGAACTTCAGGGCGCTCCCGGCCGAGACCGTCTCGCGGATGCCGTTGCGGGCCAGCCAGGCATCGGTCTCGGCGTCGCGATGCGAGCGGCTCGCGACCGCGACGAGCCCCTGGGCAGGCGGCCGGCGACAGCGGATCGGGCGCTCTTGAGCGCCGTTGTGGCGCACCGCCCCCTGGCCTCGTATCCCCCACCAGAGCAGGCCCAGCGCCGGTGCCGCGACCACGCCCAAGACCGGCGTTTGGCCCTCCACGAGCCCGACATTGACCGTGAACTCGCCGTTGCGGGAGAGGAACTCGCGCGTTCCGTCGAGCGGATCCACGAGCCAGAACGCCGCTCCCGCCGCGACCTCCGGGATCCGGCCGGCGGCGACCGCTTCTTCCGCCACGACCGGCACGTCCGGCGCGAGCGTTCTCAGACCCTCTTCGAGCAGCTGCTCGGCAGCGTGGTCGGCCGCGGTGACCGGCGAGTCGTCCGCCTTGCGCCCGGCCTCGGCCGGGCGGCCGTAATGATCGAGGACGACCGCGCCGGCGCGGGCGACGAGCTCTAGGACGGCCGGAAGCAGACGGGTCGGATCGGGCATCGGCGGCTCGCAAGAGAGGGCCCGCGTCCCGTTCGCGCCACCTTAACGAACCGTCAACCCGAGGGGCGCAGAGTGCGTTCGGATGCCGCGGCGCCCCTCGGCGGCGCCGGCTCCGCCGAAGGAAGGGCACGGGAGATGGACGCGCCCGAGGTCGAGGTCCGCGCGCGACGGTTCGAGCTCTACCCGCCCCGCACCCGCTGCGGTCTCGACCCCCGACTGCCCGGCGACTTCGCTGCCCGCCTCGCTCGCCTGCGCAAAGCCTATCTCGAGCTGCGCCGGCCCTGCGAGCCGAGCAGCCTGCGGGTCGTCGATCTGGCTCCGCTCAAAGAGCGGCTCGGTCCACGCTGGAGCGATCTGCGCCCGCTGCTGTTCGCGAATGTCGAGGCCTGCATCGCCCGCCGCCTCGAGGCCGACGAGCTCTACGTCGCCGCCGACGAGACCACGCTCTGGGTCTTCCTTCTCGGGCCGAGCCGTGCCGACCTCGACCGCCGCGGCGCGCTGATCGCGGCCGACATCACCGAGCGGCTTTTGGGGGTGGCACCAGGCGCCTGCTCGGTCGACGTTCGTGCTCTGCCCTTCGACTACCAGAGCGAGCTCGCCACCGTGGCCGGCATGCTCGGCCTGCGCGAGCGGGTCCGTCGAGCCGAGCGTCGACGGGCCGAGGACGAGGCGCGGCTCCTCACCGATCACGCCGCCGAGCTCGTGGCCCTCTACCGACCGGTGCTGGCCCTGCGGCTGGCCCGCATCGTCGGCTACCGGGCCTTCGCCCGCTACGCCGCACCGGGCGGTGCCATGATCGTGCCGGCGACGCTCTGCCCCGAGCCCGCCACCGGTGCCTTCGACGCCGAGCTCGACCGCTGGCTGCTGGAACAGGCTTGCCGGCACCTCGCACCCGACAAGCCCAGCGAGGGGTTGCCGATGCTGGCCGTGCCGGTGCACCGCGCGACGCTCGCCACCCCCGGCTTCCGCAACCGCTGGCAAGAGACCCTTGCGACCGTGCCGCCGAGCCGCGCCGGACGGCTGATCCTCGAGCTCCTCGACCCTGGCCCGGGACGGTGTGCGGCCGATTTGCGAGCCCTCGTCGCACCGCTCGACGGCCGGTTCGGCTTCCTCGTCGTCCGCGTGCCTCCGAGCCCCGCGGCGATCGCCGCGCTCGCCTGCAGCGGCGCGCGCGCCGCCTCGATCGACGCATCGAGCGTCGATCCGGCCGATGCGGCGCTCTTGGACCGGCTTGCCGAGCTCGTGACGGCCTGCCGCGAGGCGGGCCTGCGCAGCCTGCTGGTCCCCGTGTCCACCGTGGCGATGGCCGAGCGGGCGCGTGCCGCGGGGATCGACTACATCTCGGGCGACGCCTGCCTGCCGCCGTCGCGGACCCCGGGTCCGCCGTTCGACCTCTTCCCGCGGCAGGGCGCCGAGTCCGCCTGACACGAAGAGCCCGGCAGAACACGTTCATCAATCGCTGCGGATCGGACCTATCCGGGGGCGCCCGCCGCGCGATGATGTCGCCAAGCCTCCTCCGTTCGCTCCATATCGGGCACGGAGGAACGCTCGATGCGGGATCGCGGGGGATTCGGTCCGCGCCGCCTGTTGCCGGTCGTCGTGCTGGCGGCGACCGCGGCCGGTTTCGACCATCTCCGGGCGCAACCCACCCAGCCCGCCGGACTCGTCGCCCTGCGCGGCCCGGCGACGCGTGTCCGCGACGGCGATACCCTCGAGCTTCTGGGCCACGTCGTCCGGCTGCAGGGCATCGCCGCCCCGGAGCTGCACGAGCCCCTGGGCCACGAGGCCAAGCTGGCGCTCGAGGCGCTGGTCGCCGGCCGGACGCTGACCTGCCTGCCCGACGGCACCCGCTCGCATGGCCGAATCGTCGCGATCTGTCGGGTCGACGGCGAGGATGTCGGCGCCCGACTGGTCGCCATGGGCCTCGCCCGCGACTGCCCGCGTTTCTCGGCCGGCCGCTACCGGGCGATCGAACGCGAGGCCGCCCGCCGCGGTGCGGAAATCGGTCGCCGCTACGACCTGCCTTCCTATTGTCTTACCGGCTTCTGAAGCCGCACCCGATCACAGCTGCGCGAGCTCGGCGCGCACGCGTTCGAGAAAGGCCGCGCGACGCGCCGCGTCGGCGGTGTTCATGTGGTAGAGTGCCAAATAACGCACCCGCGCATCGCGGGCCACGAACCAACGCAGATACCGGGTGACGACCTTGCGCGGCGGATCGCCCATCCAGAGCGCCGTCCAGCGGTCGCGGCCATAGGTCGTGATCCCGACCAACGCTCGAATGTGGCCGAGCAGAGGCCGCACGCGCGCGGGATCGGAGAGATCGAACGCCACCCCCGGCATGAGCACCCGATCGAAGAAGCCTTTGAGCATCGCCGGCAGGCCGAAGCACCAGGTCGGGAACTGCACGACCAGGGCCTCGGCCCGCTGCAGCCGCGCGATGTAGGGCTCGAGCCCGGCGCGGTTGCGGCTCGTGTCGTGATAGTGTCGGCGCGCCTCGGCCGAGAGCACCGGATCGAAACCCTCGGCGTAGAGATCCAACAGATCGACCTCGTGCCCCGCGCGCGCGAGCCCGTTGGTCGCCGCAGCCCGGATCGCCGCATGGAAGCTTTCGGGCAGTGGGTGGCAGTAGAGGTGGAGGACGCGCAAGGCGGCTCAGGCCGCAGCCAGGATCTCGACCTCGATCCGCGCCTCGGGACGGACGAGCTCCTTGACGACGACGAGCGTCGAGGCCGGCGGCGGGTCCTCGACCCAGGCGTCGCGCACCTTCATGAACGCTGCCCGATCGGCGACATCGACCAGATAGGTGTTGAGGCGGAGCACGTGACGGCGGCCCATGCCCGCCTCGATCAGGCAACGGTCGAGCGCGGCGAAGATCAACCGGGCCTGTGCCTCGCAGCCCTCGGGCATCGAGCCGTCGGGCGCGATCCCGAGCTGACCAGAGACCGCGAGGAGCTTGTCGAAGCCGCGCACCAAGACGGCGTGGCTGTACTTGGCGACCGGTGCGGCGATGCCAGAGGGATTCCAATGACGACGCACGCGGCTTCCTCCTGTTTCTTCGGCCGTCAGACGGTGACCGGCGTTTCCCTGCGGACGCTGGGCGGGGAGGCGTGATCGGCGGCTGCGCGGATCGTGGCGATCACGTATTCCGGCGGCACGCCGAAGCGGACCGGCAAGAAGCTCGTGCCGATGCCCGAGGTCACCAGGAGGTGGCGCCGGCCGACCCGGTGCAGGCCACGGGCGAAGCGACGCGGCAGCGCACTCTCGGTGAACACGGGCCCGATCCGCGGCAGGACGATCTGGCCACCATGGGTGTGGCCCGCGACCGTCAAGAGCACGTGATCGGGCACGTAGGCAACCGCGTCCGGGACATGGGTCAAGAGGATGGTCGGTCGGTGCGGCTCCAGCCGGGCGAGAACCGCGGGCAGATCGGCGCGTCTGCTGGCGGGACAGCCGAGCCCCGCCAGCTGCACCGGACCACCGGCGAGCCGCAGCTCGAGGACCTCGTTCTCGAGCACCGCGATGCCGACCGCCTCGAGGGCGAGACGGACCGTCCGGCCGCGCCCGCGATGCCAGTCGTGATTGCCGAGCACGGCGACGGTCGGTGCCGCCTCGGCGAGCGGAGCAAGGGCCCGAGCGATCGCCTCGACCGGGAGCGGCCGCACGAAGGCGGTACGGTTGGCGAGGAAGTCGCCGGGCAGGAGCACGAGCTCCGGGTCTTCGGCCAGCACGCGCTCGACGATCCGAGCGAGCCTGGCCTCGGAGACGTGCGGCAGGGCCGCATGCAGATCGCCCAGGACCGCGAGCCGCAGCGCCGGCCTCGCGCCCGACCACGCATGCGAGCGAATCTCGTACCGGACCGCCACCAAGCGTCTGGGCTCGATCACCGCCGCCCATGCGCCAGCGGCAAGCGCGCCGGCAGCGCCCAAAAAGAGAGAATCGATCATCCCGCCACGCCCGTCCGCCGGTCCTGCGCATAGCATCGCCTTCGACCACCGGCCAGAACGACGCGGGCCGTCCTTTCTAGCCTTGTGGCCGTGCTGCAACGAGCGAGTGCCAATCGCAGCCTCGCACCCGACGCTGTCACGAAGCGCAGCAGGGCCAAGCCGTAGACGGCCACATCGACGCTGCGGGAGAGTGCGATGAGGACGGAACGGACGTCGGGCGCGAGCAAACGGTTGCTCGGCGGCACTGCGCTCGCCTCGGGGTTGCTGCTCGCATCGGGCGGGCCCGTCCTCGCCCAGTTGGGCCCCGCGGTCGGCCCGGGCGGCAAGCTCGATATCACCGTGGGCGGGTTCGCAAAGTTCTACTGGGTCGTGGGCGATGTCGCCAACCGCTTCGGCGGGCGTCAATCGAGCTCGGACTTCCGCAACGACACCGAGGTCCACGTCAAGATCCAGGGCAAGGATGCCGCAACCGGCATCGTCTACGGCGCGGTCGTCGAGTTCGAGGCCGACACCAACCGTACCCTCAACACCGACGAAACCTATGTCTTCCTGCGCGGTGCCTTCGGTGATGTTCAGTTCGGCGACGATGACGGCATCGCCAAGGACTTCGCGATCGGCGCCCACAAGGTGGCGGTCGCTACCGGCGGTCTCGACGGCGAGGCCGGCATCGACAATGCCGACACGATCTACCTCAGAGCACCCAACAACGACGCCACCAAGATCAAGTACAAGTCCCCGACGCTCGCGGGTTTCCAGTTGGGCGCGAGCTACACGCCGAGCCCGGCGAGCGAGGGCGACAATCTCGCGGTGACGAACGCCGATGGCCTCGAGGACGTCATCGAGGGCGCTCTGCAATGGTCCGGCACCTTCGGCGAGATCGGGCTGCAGGCCAGCGTGGTCGGCGCCTACGCCCGGGAAGATTCGGGTAACGATACCTACAAAGGCTTTTACGTCGGAGGCAAGCTCAGCGCGTTCGGCTTTGCGATCGCCGGTGGTTGGGGCACCGAGGACAGCCCGCTGACCGGTGACCGCGATTTCGCCAATATCGGTGCCTCCGCATCCGTCGGGCCTGTCGGCATCTCGGTCAACTACGGCAATGCCTACGACACCGACGGGGCCGAGCCGCGAGCCCTGATCCTGGGCGCCGATGTCGGCGTCTTCCCCGGCTTGGCGCTCGGGCTCGAAGTGTCGTTTTTCGACCAGAAGCGGCCCGGCGATCGCGACGACGACGGCGTGCTCGGGCTCACGAGCCTGCGGCTCGCGTTCTGAGGTCGCTCAAGGGCCGGCTCGGCCCTCGCGAGCAGCGCCGCGCTCCTCGCGCAGGGCGCCGTTGAGCTGCGCCCCGAAGATGAAGATCGCCGCCGAGATGTAGAAGAAGAAGAGCGTGACAATGATCCCGGCCAAGCTGCCGTAGGTCACCGAATAGGAGGTCGGCAGCGAGGCAAGATAGGCAGAGTATAGATCGGCCGCGATCGCCCACAGCGCTACCGAGAGAAAGGTACCGGGCAATACCTCGACGAGCCGCAACGGCACGGTCGGTAGCGCCAAGTGGAGCGTGACGGTCAAGGCCAGGAGCATACCGAGGCCGAGTCCGTAGCGAACCAGGAACCAGAGATTGCGCTCGAACAGCGCGTGCTCGCCGAGCCACGCCGCGATCCGGGCGACCAGTGGAACCGCGACGAGCGCCAGCATCGCGATCAGGATGGCGAGCGCCACCATCACGACGAGAAACAGGCTCTGCAGGCGCGCGAGCAGAAAATTCGTGGGCTCGGGTGCACCATAGGCGCGATCGAGGACGTGGCGGATCGCCTCCATCCCAGAGGACGCGAACCACAGGGAGACCAGGATGCCGAGGCCCAGCAGCCCGCGCGGCGCACCGCCGCGGATCTCGGCGATCACCGGCCGCAACACGGTCGCGACCTCGGCCGGCACGAGCTCGAGCCCGAGCTCGATCGAGGCCTGGGCCGCCTCGCTCTGGCCCAACATCCCGGCGATCGAAAGGAGCACGATCAGGAAGGGAAACAGCGCGAAGAGCGCCGCGAAGGCGACGTAGCCGGCGACCACGAGGCCGTCCTCGAAAAAGAGGTGCCGCAGCGCCCGACCGAGCGCCCGCCACAACAGAAGGGCTCCGGCGAGCCCACGCGCCAACGGGGTCGCCGGCCTCGGCAGCGCCGTAGCCGGCTCGGGCTCACCCTCGGACGACACGAACCGCGGCGGACCCGGTCGCGGTTTCCCGCAGCTCGCCGCGCGCCTGCAAAAGGATGCGGGTCGAGCTGTGCAGGAACAGGGCCGCCATCGCCCCGGCCACGACGAGATCGGGCCAAGCACTGGCGGTCAGGGCGACCGCACCCGCGGCGGCGATCACCGCGAGGTTGCCGATCGCGTCGTTGCGCGAACAGAGCCAGACCGAGCGGACATTGGCGTCGCCGTCGCGCCAGCGCATCAACAACAGGACGGAGCCGAGATTGGCGGCGAGCGCCAGGAACCCGACCCCGCCCATGAGCTCGGCCCGGGGCGTGCCGAGCACGAACACGCTCCAGAGCGTCGAGCCCAGCACCCAGAGCCCCATGAGCGACAGGCTCGCCCCCTTGACGAGCGCGGCCGTGGCGCGCGTGCGCGCCGAGCGGCCGACCGCCCAGAGCGTGAGGCCGTAGGTGAGGCTGTCGCCCAGGAAATCGAGCGCGTCGGCCTGCAGCGCACGCGAGCCGGCGAGATGACCGGCCAGCGTCTCGACCAGGAACATCGTGGCGTTGATCGCGACCACGGCGAAGAGCGCCGCGCGATAGCGCCGATCCTCGCCCGTGAAGGTCGCAGCCACCCGCTCGCAGCCGCAGCCCGCCGGCTCGGCGCGGGCGGCGCTGCAGGTGCCGGTCCCGGGGGCCTCGCCCGCGCACTGGTCAGCCCCGGGGACGCTGGCTAAGGTCCGCGCCGCCGCGCGAACGGAGGGAGAAAGGGCCATGGCGATCACCCTGTTCGACAAGTCGAAGCTGCCGAGCCGGCACAGCACGGTCGGGCCCGAGCGCGCGCCGCACCGTTCCTACTACTACGCCATGGGCCTCGGGAAGGAGGACATCGCCCGCCCCTTCGTCGGTGTGGTGACGACCTGGAACGAGGCGGCGCCCTGCAACATCGCGCTGCACCGCCAGGCCCAGGCGGCCAAGATCGGTGTGAGCCGGGCGGGCGGCACGCCGCGCGAGTTCACCACGATCACCGTGACCGACGGCATCGCCATGGGTCACCAGGGCATGAAGAGCTCCTTGGTGTCGCGCGAGGTGATCGCCGATTCGATCGAACTCACCGTGCGCGGGCACGGTTACGACGCGCTCGTGGGCTTCGCTGGCTGCGACAAGAGCCTGCCCGGCGTGATGATGGCGATGGTCCGCCTCAACGTGCCCTCCGTTTTCATGTACGGCGGCTCGATCCTGCCCGGGAAGTACAAGGGCCGCGACGTCACCGTGGTCGACGTGTTCGAGGCGGTGGGCAAGCACGCGGTCGGGGCGATGAGCGAGGAGGAGCTCGAGGAGCTCGAGCGGGTCGCCTGCCCTTCCGCCGGCTCCTGCGGCGGCCAGTTCACCGCCAACACCATGGCCTGTGTCTCCGAGGCGATCGGCTTGGCCCTGCCCTATTCGGCCGGCATCCCGGCGCCGCTCGAGGCGCGCGACCGCTACGCCGAACTCTCAGGCGAGGCGGTGATGCGCTGCCTCGAGCTCGGCATCCGGCCGCGCGACATCGTGACGAGAAAGAGCCTCGAGAACGCCGCCCGCATCGTCGCCTGCTCGGGCGGCTCGACCAACGCGGCGCTCCACCTGCCGGCGATCGCGCACGAGGCCGGGATCGACTTCGACCTCCACGCGGTGGCCGAGATCTTCCGCTCCACCCCCTATATCGGCGACCTCAAGCCGGGCGGTCGCTACGTCATGGCCGATCTCGCCCAGGCCGGCGGCGTGCCGCTTCTCATGAAGGCGCTGCTCGACGGCGGTTACTTGCACGGCGACTGCATCACGGTGACCGGCAAGACCATCGCCGAGAACCTGGCCGATGTCCGCTGGAACCCGGACCAGGACGTGGTACGGCCGATCAGCGACCCGATCACCCCCTATGGCGGGGTGGTGGGCCTCAAGGGCTCGCTCGCGCCGGAGGGGGCGATCGTCAAGATCGCCGGCCTCAAGAACCTGAAGTTTCGTGGGCCCGCCCGCGTCTTCGACTGCGAGGAGGACTGCATGAAGGCGGTCCAGAGCCGCGCCTACCGGGAGGGCGAGGTCCTCGTCATCCGCTACGAGGGCCCCAAGGGCGGCCCCGGCATGCGGGAGATGCTCTCGGTCACCTCGGCGCTTTACGGCCAGGGCATGGGGGAGAAGGTGGCGCTCGTCACCGACGGCCGCTTCTCGGGCGGCACGCGCGGCTTCTGCATCGGCCATGTCGGGCCCGAGGCAGCGGTCGGCGGCCCGATCGGGCTTCTTAAAGACGGCGACGTGATCGTGATCGACGCCGAGAAGGGTACGCTCGACGTCGAGCTCTCCGAGGAGGAACTCGCCCGCCGACGCGCCGCCTGGAAAGCGCCCTCGACCATCTACACGAGTGGTGCGCTCTACAAATACGCTCAGCTCGTCGGCCCCGCGGTCAAGGGGGCGGTGACTCATCCGGGGGCGGCAGCGGAGGTCGTCTGCTACGCCGATCTCTGATTCCCGAGCCTTGGCAGCATCTCAGGGCGCTCGGAGCGTCTCGAACCGTCGGGCGAGCCGCTCCGCGAGCCCTTCTTCTTCTCCGGTGAGCGCGAGCGGCTCGAGCTCCGGCAACTGGTGACGGAAGAACGTCCGCTGGCGCTTGGCATAGGCCCGCACCTGGCGGGCGATCTCGGCCTCGGCCGTGGCCCGCTCGAGCCGGCCCTCGAGCACCGCGAGGAGCTCGCGGCAGCCATGAACTTTGAGGATCGGCCAGCCCTCGGGCCGGCCGGCCCGCGCCGCTTCGGCGAGGCCCGGCTGGCGCTCGGCGAGGGCGGCGACCTCGTCGAGGGCGCCGCCGGCGAGCTGGTGCTCGAGCCGGGCCACGATCCTCGGGCTGGTGATCGCAGCCGGTGGCAGGAGCGCCACCCCGAGCAGGGTGCGCGCGCGCACCGGAGGGTGCCGCGGCTCGGATTGCCAGAGGGCGAGCGGCCGGCCGGTCGCCTCCAAGACCTCGAGGGCGCGCAGCACGCGTTGTCGATCGGAGGGCCGCAGACGCGCGGCGGTCAGCGGATCGAGCCGGGCGAGCCGGGCGTGCAACGCGGGCGCCGGCAGATCACGGGTCTCGTCGAGGAGCCGGGCCCGCAGCGCCGCCGGGACCTCGGGGATCGGCGAGAGCCCGCGCACGAGCGCGTGAAGATAGAGGCCGGTCCCGCCGACCAGAATCGCCGCCCTGCCCGCCGCGGCGAGCTCGACGAGGACCGGCAGGACGAGCCCGAGCCAGCGTCCGGCCGAGGGCTGCTCGCGCGGCCCCAGGACACCGTAGAGCCGATGCGGCACGCGGGTTTCCTCCGCGGGCGTCGGGCGGGCCGTGAGAATCGCCAGATCGGCGAAGAGCTGCTGGCTGTCGGCGTTGACGATCACCGCCTCGAGCCGATCGGCTAGAGCCAAAGCGAGCGCCGACTTGCCACTCGCGGTGGTGCCGCCGAGCACGAAGAGCGGCCCGACCTCGACCGGACCTGCCGTCGCCTCTCGCGCAAGAGTTGTGGGAAAGCTCACAGCCGATTCCCGCACCACCCGTCTATCGTCCGCTGGGGGGTGGAATCGGGGGAACGCCATGCGCGCGAAGGGGGACGGCCGAGGAGACCTGGCGACGGGCGGCGCGCTGCACCCGGTTGTCGACCCGAGTGGACAAACCCTCGCGGTCATCGCCCTCGATGCACCCGAGCTCGGGCCCGCCGTGGGCGGCTGCCGCATGCGGCCCTATCCCGACCTCGACGCGGCGATCGCGGAAGCCCGCGCGCTCGCACGCGCCATGACGACCAAGGTCCTGCTCGCGGGCCTGCCCTATTCCGGCGGCAAAACGGTGGTGATCGGCGATCCAGCTCGCGACAAGTCGCCCGCTCTTTGGCGTGCCCTCGGCGTCGCGATCGAGCAGCTCGCGGGTCGCTACTGGACGGGCGAGGACAGCGGCACCACGCCCACCGACATGGATCGGCTCGCCCGCTTCTCTCGTTACGTGCTCGGGCGCAGCGCGGGTGCGGGCGATCTCGGGCCGATGACCGCCGAGGGCGTCCTGCTCGCGATGCGGGTGGCAGCACGTTACCGCTTCGGCGCCGACGGGCTCGACGGGCTGACCGTCGCCATCCAAGGCCTGGGAGCGGTCGGCCGGCCCTTGGCCGAGCGGCTGACCGCGGCGGGTGCGCGCCTGCTCGTCGCCGACCTCGAGCCCGTGCGTGTCGCCCGGGTCGTGGAGCGGCTTGGCGCGCGCGCGGTCGATCCCGCTTCGATCCTCCAAGCGCGAGCCGATATCCTGGCACCCTGTGCGTTCGGGCCGGTTTTCGATTTGGACTCGGTGCCGCAGCTGCGCTGCGCCGTCGTCCTGGGTGCCGCCAACAACCAGCTCGCCGGGCCCGAGGTCGCCGACGGGCTGCAGGCGCGCGGCATCCTCTACGTACCGGATTACGTGGTGAACGCGGGCGGCGTGATCGCCGCCACGGCCGAGCTCGACCCGGGCGGCTACGACGGCGATCGGGTGCGCGCAAGGCTTTCCATCATCGAGGCAAGGGTCGCCCGGATCCTGGCCGAGGCGGCGCTGCACGGCCGAACCCCGCTCGCCGTCGCCGACGAGCTCGCTCGCAGGCTGTGGGCGGCCCGCCGCGCCGCGACCGGGCGCCGCGCTTCGCCGGCTCGACCGTACCGGGCCGAGCGGGAGGCTGCTAAGCTCGCGTGAGCTCGGTTCGAAGCGGATCCCCATGTCCCACGTCCTGATCGTCCTCGGCGATCCCGCCGGCGCGCCGCTCGATCCCGTCCTCGTCCGCGAGCTCGAGACAGCCCTCGGCGGCCGCATCCGGTGGCTCGCCGAGGCCGAGGCGGTCGAGATCGAGAGCCAGCTGCCGGCCGCGACGATCGCCGCCCGCGCCGCCACGCTGCTCGAAGGCGAGCCCGTCGACCGCGCCGTGCTGCCGACCGCCGGTCGGGAGAAACGTCTGCTGCTGGCCGACATGGACAGCACGATGATCACCGTCGAGTGCCTCGACGAGCTCGCCGATTACGTGGGGTGCAAGGCCGAGGTCGCGGCGATCACCCGGGCGGCGATGAACGGCGAGATCGAGTACCGCGAATCGCTGCGCCGCCGGGTGGCGCTGCTCGAGGGCCTGCCCGAGCGAGTCATCGGCGAGGTGATCGCCGAGCGGGTGCGGGCGACACCGGGGGCGCGAACGCTGCTCGCGACGATGCGGGCGCGCGGAGCCAAGAGCGTGCTGGTCTCGTCGGGCTTTCGCCAGTTCACTCGGCACGTGGCCACGCTCCTGGGCTTCGACGAGGAGCGCGGCAACACCCTCCTGGCCGAAGCCGGGACGCTCACCGGCAAGGTCGCCGAGCCCATTCTCGACGCCTCGGCCAAGCTCGCGACTCTCGAGGAGATCCTGGCCCGCGAGAGCCTTCCCGCGGACGCCGCGCTCGCGGTGGGCGATGGCGCCAACGACCTGCCGATGCTCCTGCGCGCCGGTCTCGGGGTCGCCTACCGAGCCCACCCGAGGGTGCGCGAGCGCGCCCCGGTGAGCATCGTGCACGGCGACCTCACGGCCCTGCTCTATCTGCAGGGCATCGCCAAGCGCGACCACGTTGCGGCTTGAGGGCGGGCGGCGGCCCGCTCCGGTGCGCCGCCCGCGCCCCTCTCACTCTTTGAAACGCGGTGCCACGAAGCGGACGTCGCCCTGTCGTTCGACCAGGAGCAGCGCCGCCTTTCGGCCGGAACGCTTGGCCGCCTCGACCTTGGCCTTGAGCTCGCCCGGCGCCTTGATCTCTTCCTGCATCGCTTCGACGATCAGGTCGCCCGGCCGGATGCCTTCCTGGGCCGCAGGTCCGTCGGGATCGACCTCGACGACGACCACGCCCTTGGCGTTGTCGGGGAGCTGGAACCGGGTCTTGAGCTCGGGCGTGATCGGGCTCACGACGATCCCGAACTCGCCCACCCGCGCGGTCGGCCCGGGGGCCGGCTTGCCCGGCTCCTGCGGCTTGCCGAGCTCGGCGATCTGCTCGTCGTCGGGCAGCTCGCCGAGCTTGACCCGCACGCTCTTCTTCTCGCCTTTGCGCCAGATCAGCACCTCGACCTCGCGGCCGACCGGCGTTTCGGCCACGATCCGCGGCAGCGAGCGCATCTTGTCGATCTTCTTGCCGTCGAACTCGAGCACGACGTCACCGGGTTCGATCGCCGAGCTCGCCGCCGGGCCGCCTGGCGTGACGCTCGCCACGAGCGCACCGGTCGTCTCCTTGAGCCCGATGCTCTCGGCGATCTCCTCGGTCACGGTCTGGATCCGCACGCCCAGCCAGCCTCGCGCCACCCGTCCGGTCCGCTTGAGGCTGTCGATGACCGGCTTGGCGAGGTTGGAGGGAATCGCGAAGCCGATCCCGATATTGCCGCCCGAGGGCGAGAAGATCGCGGTGTTCACGCCGAACACCCGGCCGTCCATGGTGAAGGACGGGCCGCCGGAGTTGCCGCGATTGATCGCCGCATCGACCTGGATGTAGTCGTCGTAGGGACCACTCCGGATGTCGCGGCCGCGTGCCGAAATGATGCCGGCGGTCACGGTGGAACCGAGGCCGAACGGGTTGCCGATCGCCAGCATCCAGTCGCCCACGCGGACCTGGTCGCTGTCAGCCCACTCGACGAACGGGAACGGCTTGTCGCCGTCGATCTTCAACAGTGCCAGATCCGTCTTCGGGTCGCGCCCGACGACTTTAGCCGGAACCTCTTTGTCATCCTGGAAGACGACCGAAATCTCGTCGGCATCCGCGATGACGTGGTTGTTGGTGACGACATAGCCGGCCGGATCGATGATGAAGCCGGAGCCGAGCGAAAAGCTGCGGCGCTGCTGTTGCTGCTGTTGCTCGCGCTCGCGGTCGCGGTCGAAGAATTCCTTGAAGAACTCCTCGAAGGGCGAGCCCGGCGGCACTTGTGGCAGGCTCGGTCCTTCGCCGCGCCCGGTCGACACTTTGCGGGTCGAGATGTTGACCACGGCCGGCGCCACCTGAGCCACGAGGTCGGCGAAGCCCGGGGGCCCGGCCGGCGCTGCCGAAACCCGGCTCGGCCCCGGCACCGCCAAGAGCGCAGCGAGAGCGAGCGCGGCCACCGCCCCGCCGCACCCCGACGCTCGACGCCCGGCCCCCGCACCGCGGATCACGAGCCTCTCCATCGTCCGATCTCCCGATTGTCGACCGGTCACCGGCCAACGGACCGCAATACGCTACGCTGCCGGACCGGCCGCGCGCTCGCGCTCGCAGTGATGATGTCACCCCGACCTCGGCTCCGGCAAGAGCGGGACGGAAGGGTCGGGCTCACCCGCGAACCAGCCAAACACCGAGCACGCCGAGCCCGGCGGCGGCGAGCCCACCTACGCGCAGCACCGTCTCGTCGAGCTCGGCGAGGCGAATCGCTGCCCGCTTCAAGGCGCGTGGCGCCGACGCCCACGCCAATCCCTCGATCACCAACACGAGGGCGAGAGCCGTGCCGAAATCACGCACGCATGCGCTTCCGAGACAGGGCGCGCGGCCCGATCCCGACCAGCGGGACCGGGCCGCGTCGGCCGATCGAAGCCTGGGCTCAGCGGCCGGCTGGCGCCGGAACTACGGGAACGGCCGCGGCCGCGGCCGTGCCGGCCGCCTGCCGTGCGAGATCCGCCCCCGCCGGCGCCTTTCCGGGTGCCCCGTCGACCAGACCCGGGCTTCCAAAGAACCGGAAGAAGTCGCTCTGCGGCGACATCACGATGCTGGTCTGTCCATCCCCGAGCGCCTGGCGATAGGCCTGCATCGTCCGGTAGAACTTGAAAAAGTCGACGTCCTGTCCGAACGCCTCGGCGAAGATCCGGATCACCTCGGCGTCGCCCTCGCCACGGAGGATCTCGGCCCGCTTCTGTGCTTCGGCGATCAGGACGCGCCGCTCGCGATCGGCGCGCGCCCGGATCCGCTGGGCGATCTCCGCACCTTGCGCCCTGAGCTCCTTGGCCTCGCGCTCGCGCTCGGTTTGCATCCGCCGGAAGATCGCCTGCGTGTTCTCGGCCGGCAAATCGGCCCGCTTGATCCGGACGTCGACGATTTCCACCCCGAACCGCGCCAGCGCTTTGTTGGCCTCGTCGCGGATCCGGTTCATGAGCGCCGCGCGATCCTTGCTCAACACTTCCATGAGCGAGGTCTCGCCCAACACGCTGCGCAGGGCCGCGAACACGGTCGGTTCCAGCCGCTGACGGAACAGCGCCTCGTTGCCCGCCGCCTGGCGGAAGCGGAGCGGATCGACGATCCGGTAGCGGGTGAAGGTATCGACGACGAGCCGCCGCTGGTCACCCAGGATGAGCTCGACCGAGGGCGCATCGTAATCGAGGACCCGCCGCTCGAAGAACTCGACTTGCTGGATGAACGGCAGCTTGAAGCCGAGACCCGGCTCCTTGACGACCCGAACAGGGTTGCCGAACTGCAGGATGAGGGCCTGGCGGCTCTGATGCACGGTGTAAACCGAGCCGGCGAATAGGACGACGACGACGGCCAAGAGGACGCCGCCGAGAAGGACGATCCGCTGGTTCATTGGGCGGCTCCCTGGCCCTGGGTCGGTGCGGGCGCCCGGCGCTGCTGGAGTTCGGGCAGGGGCAGGTAGGGCACCACCGAGCCCACGCCGGCCTGCGCCTCGACGATGAGCTTGCTCATACCGCGCAGCACCTCCTCCATGGTCTCGAGGTAGAGACGCTGGACGGTGACATCTTGCGCTTTCTGGTACTCGGCGAGGATCGTCTTGAAGCGCTGTGCCTCACCGGTCGCGCGTGCCACCACCTCCTGCCGGTAGGCTTCGGCGTCCTGCAGCAACCGCTCGGCCTCGCCGCGGGCACGCGGAATGATGTCGTTGGCGAACGCCTCGGCGACGTTCTGCTCGCGCTCGCGGTCGGCCTGCGCCCGCTGCACGTCGCGGAACGCGTCGATCACCTCGCCCGGTGGATCGGCTTTCTGGAGCTGCACCTCCTGAATCTCGATGCCGGCGCCGTACTCCACCATAAGCTGCTGTAACATCTCCCGGACCCGCGCCTCGATCGCGCGACGGCCTTCGGTGGTGGCCTGGATGATCGGGGTCTGGCCGATGATCTCGCGCATCACGCTCTCGGCCGCCGCCGTAATCGTGATCTCGGGATCGCGAATGTTGAAGAGGAACTGGGCGGCGTCGGCGATCTTCCACTGAACGACGAAGTTGATGTCGACGATGTTTTCGTCGCCGGTCAGCATCAGCGCCTGCTCGGGCAACTCGCGCCGGCCACCCCGCAACCCGGGCCCGGCCGTGGTGTAGCCGATCTCGATCCGGTTGACCCGGGCGACCTCGGGGGTGAGCACGTCCTCGATCGGCCAGGGCAGGCGATAATTGAGGCCGGGCCCGGTCAGCCGATCGAGCTTACCGAACCGCAGCACGACACCCTGCTGTTCGGGCCCGACCCGATAAAAGCCCGAAGCGAGCCACAAACCCAGCGCTGCCAGCGCCACGATCGCGATCGCCCGCCCCGAATAGCCGCCCGCGCCGCCGCCGCCGGGCAACAAGCGCTTCAAGCGCTCCTGCCCGCGCCGCAGCACCTCCTCGAGGTCGGGCGGCTGCTGGCCGCCGCCGGGCCGCCCGCCCCACGGCCCCTGTCCCCCCTGCCAGCCGCCGCCACCTTGCGTGTTCCAGGGCATACCGGCTCCCGAGTTCCGTTCATGCGTTCCATAGCCGCGTGGGCGCGCGCCCGAAGGGCGAGCCCTGGCACGTCCCCAGCACCCCCGCTATATCGCGCGCGCGGGCGAGGGGATCAACCATGGCCGGATTAACAAAAGAACATGTTCTTCGGGCGCTCGGGTCGGTGCGCCATCCCACCCGTGACGGCGATGTCGTGAGCCTCGGAATGATCACGGGTGTGGTCATCAAGGGCGGGAACGTCGGGCTGTCGATCGAGATCGATCCGAGCGAGGCCCCCGTCTCCGAGCCCTTGCGGCGCGCTTGCGAGCAGGCGGTCAAGAACCTCGCGGGCGTGACTTCGGTGACCGCCGTGCTGACGGCCGAACGGGCCCCGGGCGACCGCCCGGCAGCACCGCCGCCGACGCTCGGCCGCCAGGAGACGCCTGCCCGCCCGGCCGTGCCCGGCGTCGGCGCGATCGTCGCGGTGGCTTCGGGCAAAGGTGGGGTCGGCAAATCGACGACCGCGGTCAACCTCGCCATGGGCCTGGCCGCCCTCGGCCAACGGGTCGGCCTCTTGGACGCCGACATCTACGGGCCGTCCTTGCCGCGGATGACTGGTGCCGCCGGCCGGCCGAATGCCACGAGCGGCCAGAAGCTGCGGCCGATGGAGAGCTACGGCGTCAAGATCATGTCGATGGGCTTCCTAGTCGAGGAAGACACCCCCATGATCTGGCGCGGGCCCATGGTGCAGAGTGCCATCCAGCAAATGCTTTCCGACGTCGAGTGGGGCGAGCTCGACGTCATGGTCGTCGATCTCCCGCCCGGAACCGGCGATGCCCAGCTCACCATGGCGCAGCGTGTGCCGTTGACCGGGGCGGTGATCGTCTCGACGCCACAAGACATCGCGCTCCTCGATGCCAGAAAGGCGATCAACATGTTCCGCAAGGTCGACGTCCCGATCCTCGGGATCGTCGAGAACATGTCCTATTACTGCTGCCCGAAATGCGGCCACCGGGCCGAGATTTTCGCGCACGGCGGGGCACGGCTCTGCGCCGAACGCTACGGGGTCGATTTCCTGGCCGAGATCCCGCTCGATGCCGAGATCCGCGAGCTCTCCGATGCCGGCCGACCGATCGTGCTCGCGCGTCCCGAAAGCCCCCAGGCGCAAGCCTATCTCCGCCTCGCGATGAGCGTGCGCGACAAGCTCGCCGAACTCGCGGGCGGCAAGGCCCGTCGCTTCCCGCGGATCGTCTGGGCCTGAGCCCGGGGCACAAGAGCGCCGTCGCCGCGGCGCACGGACAGCCGGATGCCGACCGGGGCCGCCCCCTGTCGCATCGGAGCGACCGCGAAGGCGCCCGCCCGCCCCAGCGGACCGACACCACGTCCCTGCGCCCGATAACCTCACCCTCGTGAGCGGCGCCGCGTCCCGGGTCGCGACCCGGTCGAGCCGTGGACCCGCGTCGTCGATCGCCGCGAGCTCGGCTGTCGCCTGGAGCAGGGCTCGGCCCCAGCGGCGTGGCCGAGATCGATCGCGACGGCCGCCAGCTCGCCGGGCACGGGCAGCGTCGAGGGGCCCTCGCTCGCCGATCTCGCAAGGTGCGCATGGTGCGTCGTCCGCAGCCACGCGGCCGCGCCCTGCCCACTTCTCTCTCGTCCTTCGCGCGTGCCGCCCTCGGCGCGCGACGGCGAGGACGAGCTCGGCTCCCGCCTAACCGAAAGCGTGCGGCTTGACCGACGGGGCCGTTCCGATCATGGTGACGCTGCGGCGCAGCATCGGCGCTGCACTGCACAGATCGGACCTGCGATGCCGTGCTCGTGCCGGGCCGGCACAGTCCGGTTCCGCCGCCTCGATGCACGGGACCGGGCCGCCCGGCTCGCCCATATCGACCGTTTGGGTGCCGAAGCCCGCCGCGCTCGCTTTCTCGGTGGCGGCCCACCACAGACCCTGCCCCAGCCGCATCTGGCGGTGGGCGCTTTCGTCGGCCCGCGGCTCATTGCACTCGGCGAGCTCTACGCGCTCCCCGATCGCACGGCGGCCGAGCTCGCGTTGAGCGTCGAGCCGAGGTTTCAGAACCGTGGGATCGGCCGGAGGCTGTTGGAGCGGTTGCTCGTCCTCGCGCGCAACCGCGGCTTTCGCGAGGTCCGCACCCTCTGCGCCGTGGACAATGACA